>JADGQB010000444.1 GCA_017882145.1 Anaerolineales bacterium | reverse complement strand
TTCCAGGCGGCTGGCCAGGTCTGCGGCAACTCTGTACAGCCCGGCGGCATCATAATCGTCCGCCAGGCGTTCCAGGGCATCCAGGTCCGGCTTTGAGGCGCGCAACAACTGGTCCTGCCTGCGGCCCAGCTCCGTGATCAGGAGCATGCGCTGGTCCATCCGGCGGTCAGGCTTAAATATCTGCCTGTGCCTGCATTAAAAATAAAACATTTGTTCTAGAAAGTCAAGGTGGGAATGGGACCCGATCGGAAAGAGCCTCGTTCCTCCCATTTGCCTCATTGGAATCAGCTCCTTTCCTTTCTGTAAAGTTGTAAAGAAAAATTTGTGCGATAATAATTGTTGCCCTGCCGGCGGGGAATTGTTCTTCGGCTATCCGGTTTGGATCATATTTGCCCGGCAAACCCATCAAACATTAACTTTTCAGGGAGATAAACCATGGGTAAATCCAGCTCCGCGTCCAAAAAAACCGCTCTTATCATTGGCTGCTCGGCAGGTGCGCTGCTGTTCGTGGGCTGCCTGGGTGTATTGATCCTGGGGTTGCTGATACGCGGCGCGTCCGGCTCTTCCGGGCTGTCAGCCCAGCATTATCAGGTGGACCCATCGGGTGAGACCACCGTGCTCGAGTACGGTGATTACAGCGTCAGCATTCCCGCCGGGACCGTCCAGCAATCCGAAACACTCAGCATTACGCCGGTAAAGGGGTTGACCCAGGCCCTGGCCGAGTTCGAGCCGGTCTGCCCGCCGCTGAATGTAAAGCCGGGCAGCCTGACGAAATTCACACAACCGCTTGGGATCGAGATCCCCTACGATAAAAGCAAACTGAAGGGCCTGGCGCCCGGCGAGGCTTTCGTGGCAGTATATTACGACGAGTCTGCCGGGGTATGGAAGGATGTGCCATATGAAGTGGATGAAGCCAAAAGCGTCGTGCGGTTGGTGATGTATCACCTCTCCACGGTGCAGCTCTACTATTCACTTTACGAACTCGGATCGGTATATGACACCGGCACGGTATCCGTGATCTATAGCATCGATGTGAACGGCGAATTGAGAAAAAAGTACCAGGCATATGAGCAGGCGGTCGGCAGGTCGGGGGATGCGAGCGGCGCGCCGCAGTTTGTGATCGACCTGGCGGATAATGCCGCCCTGATCCTGCAGGCCTATTACCAGGCCGGCCTGAGCGTGCCGATGAGACCCAAGATCTATGTGACCGACTCCTCCAACACCTACAATTCGATCACCGGAAACGTATCGGTAACGCTGGATATTGCCACCCAGGCGGAACCTGAAAAGCTGATCCTGCGCAACCTGGCGCATGAGTTATTCCATGGAACGCAGCGCGGGACGATGGGGTCGGTGGATTATGAGCTATCTCGTGCAAAGAATTCTTCCTTCTGGTTGGAGGCCACCGCCGATTACATGGCAAATACCGGCGTCTGGGAACTGCTAGGCAAACCGCCGTTGAAAAAATACGACTTGTACGCCACGGGCTTCTTTGAGAAAAGCCTGTATAGCATGGACGGCAGCCATGAATACGATGCGGCCAACTTTGTGGATTTCATCCAGAGCCGCCAGAAGGCTTCGCCCCAGGACCTGATCAAGCTGGGGGCTTCCTATTCCTCCTTCCCGGAAGGTTTCAGTTCGATCTATGGCAAGCTGGAAGATTCCTACCTGGATTTTTTGGAATACAGCCTGTTTGACAATGCCTCGAACCTGCAGGCCAGTTCGAACGCCAAGATGGAAAATTGGCTGACCCATAAGAAAGACCTGCAATTCCCGCTGGACTCGAATGGCAAGGGTGAGGGGCCCGCCCTGGAAGGGACCGACTTACTTTCTTTTAATGGTGAATATAGCGCCGGTTATTACCGCTTCACCACAGACTGTGACACCACCCTGACGATCAAGCCCGACTCGGACCTGATCCTGTACCGTCTCAACCGCCTGCGCTCCGACCGGGGCTTTGACCTGCGGGTGGAGGCCTTTGGCGGCGCCGAGTCGCAGATCGATTTCGGCAAGGATGAGTTTGTGCTGGCGGCGCAGGTTTCCCCCCTGCCGGGCCTGCTGGCCTTTAAATACAAGGCAGAACCCACCAGCGTGGATCTCTCCGGCCGGTGGCAAATGACCAAATTTACTGCGGTGGACTTTGACGGCTCGGACGCTTTCTGGGCGCTGGTGCAGAAACAGGAAGGCATCGATAAAGCCGGCCTGATCGACCGTTTCAACAGCTCGATCGATGTCACCAGCGTTTACATGGTGTTGACCAAAACTGGCGACGAGCCTCTGTACCGGATGGAAATAGGTTCAACCAGCGCGGATGGCAGTACGGTTCTCGAAAATGTGCATTTGGTCAATAACCACCTGCTGGGAACCACCACGATCAACGGCCTGAATGGTGATATCGATCTGGTGGTCAATGGGGATGAAGTCAGCGGAACCCTGCACAGTGGTATAAGTCTGACCGTTGGACAGGAGGTCGAGACCGCCACCCAGGTGACGAAAATTGCGGCTGTGCGCGCCAAGTGATGCGGAGCACGATCAAGAAGGGCTTGTCAGCATTCCTCTCAACAAATATTTCAGCCGCGGGCAATGCCTGCGGCTGAAATATTGACTGCCTGGGAAT
>JADGQB010000176.1 GCA_017882145.1 Anaerolineales bacterium | reverse complement strand
GCCAGCATCATTGACGGCTGCCGTCTCTCGGCGGCAAAGATCGTTCCTTACGAACACTGCGACGTGGTCTCGCTGGAGTCGGTCATCAAAGATAACCTTACACAATTCCGGCGCGGAATCATCATCACGGATGGTGTCTTCAGCATGGATGGCGATGTCGCTCCGCTAGACAAGATCTACGAGGTGGCCCGCAAGTACGATATCCTGCTAATGGTGGATGATGCTCACGGTGAGGGTGTGCTCGGGAAGGGCGGGCGCGGTATTGTGGATGCCTTTGGCCTGCACGGCAAAGTGGATGTGGAAGTCGGGACACTCTCCAAGGCCTTCGGCGTTGTGGGCGGTGTGGTTGCCGGCAGTGCGGTCATCGTTGAATGGCTGCGCCAGCGCGGACGCCCATTTCTGTTTTCATCAGCCGTTACCGCGCCGGACGCGGCCGCCTGTCTGGCAGCGCTGGACCTGCTCGAAGGCTCGACCGAGCTGGTGGACCGCTTGTGGGAAAATGCGAAATACTTCAAAGCCGAAATGAAGACCCTTGGCTTCAATACTGGTCTCAGCACCACGCCCATCACCCCGGTCATGCTCGGCGAAGCGCCGTTGGCCCAGCAGTTCAGCCGCGAATTATTCGAAGAAGGCGTGTTCGCCATGGCACTCGGTTTCCCGACCGTGCCGCAGGGCAAAGCCCGCATCCGCGTAATGATCTCTGCTGCGCATGCGCAGAAAGACCTGGATAAAGGTCTGGAAGCATTTGCAAAGGTGGGTAAAAAGCTGGGTGTGATCAATTAGATTGAGAATTCATAGCAAATGGCGGGCACCGATGCCCGCCATTTTTATACCCTGGTCTTTATAAAAACTTCCGCCCAAGCCCGGGCAGACTCGCCCCCGTTGCCGGTCGCGTCCATATCCCAATAAGATGACAGAACGCTGTGGCAAATGGCCCAAACCCTCAGGCGCTGAGGGTCGAACCCCAGCCGCTCAGAAAGAATGGCAATCCGGCGCTGCGTGCGGTGGATGGCTTCAGTTTCTTCCAGAAATTGGTTGTAGGGATTAATAAGCAGCGGCCCAACCTCATATTCGGCCGGCCCGGTTACGCCCTTGGGATCGATCACCAGCCAGCCGCGCCCGGAGCTGAGTATATTGAAGTGATGAAAATCCCCATGTAACAGCATTTGCGAACGGTTCTCGGCAAACAAATCGTGGACCAACCCCTCGGCAATCGCGAAAGTCTTTTCAGGGAATGGACCGGTCCCGCCGCCGAAGAGAGTCCGCACGTTCTTCAGCTCATCGAACCAGCCTTTCAGGCTGATGAAATCCCTTTGCTCCGGAACAGGGCGATGGATCTTTTTCATCACATCCGCGGCAATTCCGGTAGCATGGTCATCATCCATTAGTGTGACGAGCATCGTTCCAGGATGGAGGTGTTCCAGCAGGAGCATGCCTTTATCAGCATCCGCTTCCAGCAGGCGGCAAGCTCCCTGGCCATCATAAACACGCAATGTATTGATCTCGCTGGTCAATTCCCGGTTGGGAATCCCAACTTTTAGAACCACCGGGAGCCCGTCGCGGCGGGAGGCCTCACAAACGTAGTTAAACGAGAGATCGAATGGATCGCCAAGCGTCAACTCCCAACGGCTTGCAGACTCTGCCAGCAAGGCGGGGAGCTGCTCCAGCCAGGCCTCGCCGTTGGATGGGTTGTAACGACGGATATTCGTGGTGAATGCGGCAGGAAGGTCAAGGTTCACGAGGACTGGATCTCGCCGTAGGTTTCTGTGTGCACGCGGCCAGCATCGTATTGTGTACGAGGCGGTTTACCATCCAGCGGGTAACCCACGTAAACAATGCACAAGGGTGTCGCACTTTTTGGAATGGAGACGATCGAGCGCACTGTTTTAACAAATTTGGCGACCGGGTGTATACCGATCCAGACCGTCCCGAGTCCCAGGCCGACCGCGGCGATAAGGATATTCTCGGTGGCGGCCGAACAATCCTGCACCCAGAACAATTTGGCGGCCGGGTTGGCGGAGAGACCGGGGTTTCCGCAGACCACGATGGCTGCCGGAGCATTGCGGTCACCAAAGAGCAGACGTTTACGGAACTGCGCCAGCTTTTCAGGATCAGTGACGAGGACAAACTCCCACGGCTTGCAATTCATGGCGGAGGGAGCAGCCATAGCGGCTTTCAACAACAGATCCAGCTTTTCAGGCTCGACTGGCTGGTCAGAGTACTTGCGGATGCTGCGGCGGGAAAAAATGGTTTCGATGATTGGATTATTCATATTATTTGTGTAAGGGCACGATAATATTTCCTTACAGGAAGGATCTCGTGCCCCTACTGGCATTATCCAGGAAACATCCCGGCAAAAGCTTCCGGGCAATATTTTTGCACCATTTCGGAGGTAAGGCCGTTCTCTTTGCAGATGGCCGCGTACAGATCGGCGGAGGGGCGCTTGCGGCGCGCCTGGGTTTCCACATCCAACTCCCACAGGCCAAAGCGTTGGGTCCAGCCGCGTTCCCATTCAAAGTTATCCACCAAAGTCCACCAGAAATAGCCGCGGACAGGCCAATTATAGTTTACTGCCCGCCATAACTGGTGGATATGGCCAGCCATGTAGCGCGGACGGAGGCTGTCTTTGGCATCTTCGATCCCGTTCTCAGTGATGAGGATAGGCACATTGAACTGCAAGGCCCATTTAATAGAATTGAAAAGTCCTTCCGGCAGGTTGGCGTTCATACCCCCCTCGGCGATATCACTGCCCTTAGGGTAGTAACGGCGACCAAAAAGTTCAGAGGGTCTAAGCAGATCAAAAGCGACAGTATCCTGGCTGTAATAGTTCAGGCCAAAAAAATCCTGTGTCCCTTTGGCCTCCGGGATCCTGGTATTACCAAGCGGAGTGCGCATCACGCCTGAGCGGATGCCACTTGGAAAAGCCATATTAATGGCATTGAACTGGATATTGCGCTCCAACACATCCAGTGGGAACCAGGAATAGCGCGGCTTCATCGGCCGATGGTGATGCGCAAAACCGACACGCGCTTCCGGCTGAACCGCATGGATGGCCCGGTAGGCCGCCGCATGGCCGCGCAACAGGTTGGCCTCCACACGAAAGGGGCGCACAACGTTCGATTGGCCGGGCGGAAACTTCCCATCGACGTAGCCTTCCAGGGCATAGACATTGGGCTCATTGATGGTGCACCAAAGCGTGCAATACTCTTTCAACGCCTCGACCGTCTTGCGAACGAATTTTTCAAAAAGTGGCACGACAGTCCCGGTCTCCCAGCCGCCTATTTCACTCAACCAGAGCGGATCGGTAAAATGGTGCAGGGTGACCATGGCAGTCATATTGCGGTCACGCAAGCCGCGTAAGATGGCGCGATAGTGTTCCAGGGCAGCCTCGTCCCAACGGTCAGGTGCGGGCTGGATGCGGCTCCACTCCACCGAAAGGCGATGGGCATTCTGTCCGGACTCGGCGGCACGGTCGAGATCTTCCTTCCAACGCCCGCCCCACCAATCACAAGCCAGGCCGGATTTGTGAACGGTGTGCCCTTCCTGCTCCCACTTCCACCAGTTGTTGTTGGTATTATTGCCTTCGACCTGGTGGGCGGCGGTGGCTGTGCCCCACAGGAAG
This sequence comes from Anaerolineales bacterium, assembly GCA_017882145.1. Classification (GTDB taxonomy): domain Bacteria; phylum Chloroflexota; class Anaerolineae; order Anaerolineales; family Villigracilaceae; genus UBA877. The sequence goes on along the minus strand of JADGQB010000176.1, from coordinate 4,875 downwards.
CCTTTAGGAAAATGGAATGAGGCAGTTAGCAAGTTATCCTCCATGAAAATAGGGACACGGCATATTCCCTTACGAGAAGGATCTCGTACCCCTATGATTTATGACGCGCCAGGTAAGACAGGTAAAGCACAACGGAGCCAGCCACGGCGGCGTTCAACGATTCCACCTGCCCCTGCATCGGCAAGCGCAGCAGGAAATCACATTTGGACTTGACCAGCGGGCGAAGGCCTTCCCCTTCGCTGCCTACCACCACCACCAGGGCGCCATCCAGCCGGACATCGGAAAGGCTTTTGGATTCCGGACTTTCATCCAGGCCAACCACCCAGGCATCGGCCTCCTTCAACTCGTCGATCGATTGTGCCAGATTGGCCTGTACCACCAGCATGTGCTCGGAGGCGCCCGCGGAGGCTGAAACAACCGCCGGAGTGATCTCTGCCGCCCGGTGGGTGGGAATCAAGACACCATGCACACCGACGGATTCAGCCGTCCGGATTAGTGTCCCGAGATTCTGCGGGTTTTGCAGGGTATCCAGGATGAGCACCAAGAGCGGTTCATGGCGCTGTCCGGCGTTTTCTAGAATATCTGCCAAACCAACATATGGATAGCCACTGACTTCCAGCGCCACGCCTTGATGGCTGTCGCCAAGCTTATCCAGGCGGGTGCGTGGCACGCGTTCAACGGGGATATTACGGCTGGCAGCCAGACCCAGGATTTCGGTCAGACGACCCCGGTCTTGCACACCCTCGGCAATTTGCAGGCGAAAAACATCGCGCCGTTTGGCGCGCAGTGTTTCAAAGACAGGATTACGACCGTAGATGATTTCTCGCATTTTTTATTCCGGAGCTTACTTACCTGGTACTGGTGAGGGTAGGAACAGGCCAGTGGGTGTCCGTGGGGATCAGCGTTTGGCTCGGCTGCCGGGTGGATGTCACCGTAGGGGTGTGGGTTGGAAGCGGGGTTGAGGTGGCAGTGGGGGACACACTCGCCGTCCAGGTGGGCCAATGGGTATCTGTCGGCAGGAGAGTCTGGCTTGGGAAGAGGGTATCTGTAGAAGTCGGCTTAAGAGTGGGAGTCAGAGTGGAAGGTTCGGTCGGCACAAGTGTCGAAGTGGGAAAAGGTGTAACCGTTTGTGTAACAGACGGAGCCAGGGTCGCTGTTCGCTCCCGCGTGGGAGCAGGTGTGAAAATCTCGGCCAGTTGGGCGCTATTTCCAGTAAATAGGATGACAACACCGGCCAGACTTGCAATCAATAAGACGAACGCCAGCCCGATATAGCGCTGGCCGGCTGCCACCTGCCTGCGACGCTCGGGCCAACTGGCCTGGCGGCGGCTGCTTTGCATGGAACGGAGACCCGACCTACTACTAAAAAAAACCCCCAGCAAGCCGAGGAAAATGGCAATGATGAGGCCAGTTTGAATGCCCATAAGATTCATTATAGCATGTGAGGCATTTAAAGTTCTGTTTTATTCCATAGGCGCCAGGAATTGGATCGGTTTAAGGGAAAAACGCTGCCGGCCCGCTGGAGTGAGCCGGTCATAATACTCAAACCATAGATCGTAAAAAGCTTCCAGATCAATCAAGGTAATTCGGCCTGCCTGGGCATGCGCCTCTTCGATCACATTCCTGGTAAAGCCACCCGAAGAGATGAATATGCCCACATCGTCAGTTCCAAGAACAGCCATAAAAGCTTTCAAGCCTTCGAGCAGCACTGGTTGGCCGCTATGCAAAATATGAACTTTAATTCGAGGAAGGCTCAAGCACAAAGGATCGGTAAAGACTATGAAATTGACGAATCCGCGATCCTTTTGCGGAGGGGCCACCCAACCCATCGAATATCCCATCGCGGTTAGAAGATCACCGACCAATATTTGAAACTCATACGGCTTCATTTCGAGGAGGTAAGCGCGGATTTGTCCCCAGGCATTTTCCTCGGCTTCCTCTGTAACAAGCGAAAGGAGGGAACGGTTCGCGCGCCATTCCTCAAAAACCCGTTCGGATTCTTTATAAAAAGCTTCAGCGTTCGTAAAACTTTTACAGGCCTGCTTGCCTTCGTCTGTAAGGATCCAACGCCCCTTTTTCTTTACCAGCCAGCCAGCGCGTACATAGGGGATTGTTGCGAGTCTAACCGTTCTCTCGTAACGGGGTGTATGAGTGGAAGGGATATACTCCAATTCGAAATCAGTCAGCACGGTTGTCTGAGGAATTTGAGCCAGAGTTTCCCCGACCGGTAATCCGGCGCTCTCCTGCCATAATCGCAGAAAAACAATCCGCAAGAATTCGCCTATGCGTTGTGGAGCAATTTCAGCCATATGAATTTTCCCGAAGCCCTGAAAAAGCAAATAAAAAAAACCAGAAACTAAATTTACAACTTTATAAAGAACATTTGAACGGTAACTCAAATATACCCTTTTGAGGGATATTCGTCCAGAGAGAAAGGCAAATTGACGTTCCAAATGGCATGAAAAATATCTTAACCAAGAAGTACATTCCCCCATAGCTGGGGGCAGAGGAGCACAAAGGAAAAAATCTCAATCATCTATGGCAGGTTCTGCACGGTAAGGACATAATCCACCAGGCGCAGACCCTGGCCCGCAGCGGGGAGCAGGCGTACTTCATAGGGCAGACCAGCCGGGAGCGTAATCATTTTTCCTGAATCTCCGCATGCAAGGCTGCCCCAGCCGGGTAGCAAACTGCCGCCCTGCCAGATTTCAACAGTCAGGGTATCGTTGCCGGAACAGCCCAGGCTGAAAACCAGGCGGGCCGGGGCAGGATTGAGTGCATAGGGAGTGAACTCGATCCAGTCATCGGGATCACCAGCAGGCGCGGAGACCTGGCTGGAGTACGTGAATTGACGCGTTCCGGAGAACGAGAATGACACGCGGACGGCCGGGTTGGCAGGCGAATCATTATCGGCAAAGGCGGGGCCAACGGTTGAAGTGGGAGTGACAGGAACGGCTGTCGGGCCAAGCGTTCCGCTGGCAACCGGGGTGCCGTAATCATCCAGCACCGGCAGACTGGCAGCATCCGTCTGGAGGTATTGGGCAGTCACCCAACCGCGCCCGCCGGGTCCGGCAGGATAATCAATCTGGAACCAGGAAGCAGTGGAATTTTTACCGGTCAGGGCAACGACTGCCGCAGATTCCAGCACCCCCAGTGAGTCGAACGTGAGCCCCGGCCCGGAGCGGACATTCAGGCGCTGCATGACGCGCCCGGTTGGACCGGTGGGGGTGGGGGTAGCCAGCAATGGGACCTGGGTGCCAGCGGCAACCTGGACAAATTGGGCAGCCACCCAACCACTGCCTTCCGAGGAAGCCGGAAAGAGGATCTGGTACCACGAAGAGGTGGTGTCCCGGTAGGTTATCCGGACTTTCTCCCCGGCGTTTAGCAGGCCGAGGGTGGCAAAACTGGTGCCAGGCCCGCTGCGGACATTGACCTTGATCGTAAGAGTACCTTCAATGAGGATGGGAGTAGCAGTAGCGGTAGCAGGCAGCGTGGGGGTAAGAGTGTGAGTGTGAGAGGCGGTCGGCAAGAAGGTGGGCGTGGCAAAGGGAGTACCACTTGGTGGCACTTCCACAACTGGCTGAGGCGCGCTGCAGGCGGAGGCGAGCAATAGAAGGAATGGCAGCAGGAAGATTAATCGATTCATCAGGGTAATTCTACTGCTTCTTGGGAAATTGAGGGTTTGGGAAGTACGTTATTTGTTCCTCAGGTACAAAGAGGAACAAATAACGCCTGTCATGTTTTTTGGGGGGCTCGTTCCTGAGGAACGAAGGAGGAACGAGTGCCCTTCCAGCACATCCTTAAATATGGAATTTTCGCAGCCGCATCCCCAAATACCCAAGTCAAGGTACCCCAGCGAACCGAGGCAGGCACGATAATGGAGCAGACAATACGCGGGATTAGCGAGCAGGACAGACACAACATGGCAAGTATTCCCATAACTAGAGACACGGCAAGGTATAGACCTTCCCGTGTCTGGCCATCATTATAGAACTTTTGTTCTTATCCGTCAAGGGCTGCAACAACACCAATGAATTTTTATATTGACCTGACCTATGTTTACTCGTACAATATTCGCATGGGAACCATGCGTCATTTCCAGACAGGCTTTTTCCTCCCCGATCACGATCCGCCGTGTCGAGGTGCTTATAAGTTCGCGCGTTAGAACGTTTATACGTTTACTGGTTATGCTTCTCGATTTTACAATTTGAGCCCGGAGAAAAAATGAACTTACCTTTCCCTTCCAAACGTTCCCCTGCATTCGCCGACGTTCCGGATGAAAAATGGAACGATTGGCGCTGGCAGTTGAGCCACCGCCTGAATTCGGCAGAAGAAATCGAAAAGGTGATCCCCCTGAATGAGTCGGAGCGCAAGGCCTTGAGCGCCGACCGGCTCTTCCGTGTTGAAATCACCCCTTACTTTATCTCGCTGATCGACCCGAACGATCCGGACGATCCCGTTCGCAAACAAGTCATCCCGACAGACAACGAAATGGTGCCCTTCACGGCGGAAATGGCAGACTCGCTGGCCGAAGATAAGCACAGCCCTGTGCCAGGCCTGGTGCACCGTTATCCCGACCGGGTGCTAATGCTTGTCACCACCCAATGCGCCTCTTACTGCCGCTACTGCACGCGCGCCCGCATCGTTGGTGACCCGACCGCCCAGTTCTCACGCCACGAGTTCGACATGCAGATCGAATACCTGAAGCACACTCCACAGGTGCGGGATGTGCTGCTTTCGGGCGGCGACCCGCTGGTGCTGGCGCCGAAGATCCTTGAAGAGATCCTGACACGCTTGCGGGAAATCCCGCACATCGAGATCGTGCGGATCGGGTCGCGCGTGCCGGTCTTCATGCCGCAGCGCATCACCGACGAA
>JADGQB010000175.1 GCA_017882145.1 Anaerolineales bacterium | reverse complement strand
AGATAATAATTCGCCTGCGCCCGCGTTTGCATATCGTCGGCAGTTTCCAGGGCGCGTTGGATGTAATTACGCGCCAAATCATACTCCTTTACCCTGTAATGGAAAATTCCTTCACGCAGGAGATCATTATCGTAGTCGGTTGGCATGGGTTATTTTCGCCTCACGATTGCATCCGCCATGCGCGCCACCCGCAGGATGGCTTCCACATCATGCACCCGCACAATGTCAGCTCCACGTGCGATGCCAATCGCGATGGTGGCAGCCGTTCCTTCCAGGCGCTGGTCGGCCGGCAGATCCAAGGTATACCCGATAAAAGATTTGCGCGAAGGTCCCAGCAGGATCGGGAAGCCCAGCGTGTGCAGCTCGTCCAGGCGGTTGATGAGTTCGAGGTTTTGCGACACCGTTTTCCCGAATCCGATCCCGGGATCCAGGATGATATTTTCGTCCGGGATTCCGGCCGTGCGCGCGATCTCGACCAATTCCAGCAACTCGCGTTTAATATCTTCCAATAGATCCAGGTATTCTGCAGCCAGGTAGGCATTTCCAAGCCGTTCCCGCACCTCTACATTGGCAGGCTTCGACCGGTTATGCATCAACACCACCGGTACCTTGTGGCGGGCAGCCACTCCGGCCAGGGCTGGATCAGCCCGCAGACCCCAGACATCATTGATCATGGCAGCCCCTGCCTGCAGGGCTTCTTCGGCCACGAGCGCCTTATAGGTATCGATGGAGACCAGCGCTTCCGGGAATTCCGTCTTGATGGCATGGATGGTTGGCAGCACCCGGCGCAGTTCTTCTTCAGCGCTCACCGGCTGGGAGCCGGGGCGGGTCGATTCTCCGCCGACATCCAGGATATCTGCACCTGCAGCCAGGAAGCGGCGGGCTTGTTGCATCCCTCTCCCCTCTCCCCTCTCACTCTCCTCTCGCTCCGGGACGTGTGCCCGCCTGCCCCCGTTTTCTGGGGGTAAGGGTAGAGGGGCCGGGGCTGAGGGTAACAGCCCGTCCCCTGAAAAACTATCCGGCGTAAGATTCAAGATTCCCATGACATAAGTACGCTCCCCCCAAATCAGGGTCCGGCCGCCAATGGTCATGGGATGCATTTGTATTCCTGCAGGGATGCAATTTCCAAATGAAAGCTCACACCATCTGGTCGAGCGGACGGCTGAGCCAGGTTTCGGCCGCATCCATGTCAGTGAAAATCTTGATGGCCGCCGAAGTCTCCGGCAGGGACTGGTAGTACAACTCCCGCACTCCGTTGGCGACTTTTTCGCTGTTGACCACCACCGCCACACGGATGTTACGCGCGGCCGGGTCGCTGTTGACTTCGATAGCCGCATGCACGGCTTTATCCGGGATTTCCTTGACCTGTCGCAGGTCGTACATGTTGCGGGTCAGCCGGTCCATACCGAGTAAATGCTCCAGGGCAAAGTCGTGCCAGTGCTGGATGGTGGCATCCGAAAGGTCGGTGACGATGATGGTCATGCCGCCGTCGGGTCGTCTCTGCACACTGTAGCCAATGCCGGGTTCGGGTTTCCAATAAAGGGGTTTGGTTTCGGTCATGAAAGGTCTCCTGTCTGAATGATTATACTTCTACCGGCAGTTACTTTTATTTATTGAGGTCTGCCAGCCAGGCGCAGCACGTACAGCGCGTCGGCTGTAACAAATGGGTTCATAATCTTTTTGCTCGTCCCACCCCAATTGACCGGCGAGTAACCACTCAGTTGAGGGCGACTCTGGCGTGCAAACGTCTCTTCGGCCGGGAAGCCCCCATCTGGCAGGCGCTTCGATTCGAGCAGATCCAGTGCAGCCTGGCAGCGCGGATCGCCGAGCAACCCGGCTTCGGCCATTACTTTGAGCCCAAAGAGGATGTCGTAATGCCAGTATAAGGGGTAATGCAGCCGGATAAAGTGAGGGTCCATAACCTGATCATCTCTGCGGCGTTTGAACAACCGGCGTGTCAGGAAAACCTCGGCTGCGCATTCTGCAGCAGCCCTTACTTTTGCATCTCCCGAGCATTTGGCATACAGCGACAATGCGCGCAAAGGGATGAGCGTCTCCATGAACGAGGAGGTATCAGCTTCGTGATGCTTGGAACAGTTCCAACCACCGTCCGGCCACTGCCACTTGAGCAGGCGGCTGACCAGTTCTTCGGTGCGCTTGTCCGCAAATCCCAACCGCAGTGAACACCAGATGGCGTTGCCCTCCTGGGAGGCGCAGCGCCGGACAAGCCCGTCAATCACCTTCAAGTGCCGGGTTTCATGCTCCCTGCTCATCCAGGTGTCGAAGGTTTCTTCCATCAGCGGCCGCAGGCTTTCATCACCCGCCGGATAGCCCAGATCAGCCAGGATGGATAGGACCCAGTGCGCTCCATCCCATTTTTTATAGGCACTGTGCTGGCGGTCACAGGTAGCGAGTAAATCTTTTACCAATGGGGCCTCCCGCAGCTCTGCAGCAGATTGGCTGGCTGCAAGGGAAGCCTCATCCATCCCAAGAATATTGACTGTCATTTTCCAGGCCAGCGCAGGCTCTTTACCTAGTAGGTCCATCGCCTTATCCATATCGTTTCACTCCTGTGGCACTCACCTCCGCCAGCAACTGGCGGACGGTTTTCCCGGTGACCGGATGGATGAACTCTGGCGCCAGGTCCGACAGCGGAACGAGCACAAACGCGCGTTCGTGCAAGTTAGGGTGCGGAATGGTTAATTCGGCTGTATTGAGGATGAGATCGTCATAAAAAAGCAAGTCAATGTCAATCAGCCGCGGTCCATAACGGATGGAGGGCAGACGGCCCAGGCGGGTTTCCAATAGCTTCAGCTGTTTCAGAAGTTCCAGAGGTTCAGAATGGGTTTCAGCCTTTATGACCATATTTAGAAAAGCAGGCTGGTCAGTCACTCCCCACGGCAAGGTCTTATAAACAGGCGAGCTTTCCAGCACCGTCACAACCGGAGGCAAGCCAGCGATGGCGTTCTGCAGATTCCCGGGACGGTCGCCCAGATTGGTACCCAGAGCAAGGTAAACAGTGCTTTTGGACATCCGGTTGCCTGGCAAATTACAAAATTAATTTTACTCCCAACAAAGTCGCTCCGGATGATCCCGTACCGGAGCGACTCGATTTGGCGGATAAATTACTGGTTATCCTTCAGTTTCACGCAAGTGCGGGAATAAGAGCACCTCGCGGATGGAGTGTTTATCCGTCAGCAGCATCGCCAGCCGGTCCACACCCATGCCAAAGCCGCCGCAGGGTGGCATTCCGTAGCGCATGGCGCGCAGGTAATCTTCATCCATCGGATGCTGCTCTTCATCTTCAGGGGAGTAGTCGCGGCCCATTTCGAGGAAACGCTGTTCCTGGTCGAGCGGGTCATTCAGTTCTGTGAATGCGTTGCAGAGTTCGAACCCGGCCACGTAGCCCTCAAAACGTTCCACCGTCAGGGCTTCGCCCGGCTTGGATTTCGCCAGGGGTGAAATATCGCGCGGGTAATCGAACAGGAAAGTGGGCTGGATCAGCGTCGGTTCGAGGAATTCCGAGAGCATAAAATCAATCAATTTGCCGCGCGTGGCCTTGGGATCCGGTTGTTTCCCGGCTTTGACCAGGGCTTTATACAATGATTCAGCTTCGGGATGCAAGGCGATGTCGATCCCGGTCACAGCCTGCAAGCCGGCGCGCATTTCCAGGCGTTTCCAGGGCGGTGTGAAGTCAAGCGCGTGTCCCTGGTAGGGTACCTGCATGCTGCCGTTCACTTTCTGGCAGGCGGACGACACCATTTGCTCGGTCAGCTCCATCACCTGCAGGTAATCGGCGTAAGCCCAGTAAAACTCCAACTGCGTGAATTCCGGGTTATGTTTGTAAGAGACGCCCTCGTTGCGGAAATCGCGCCCAATTTCATAAACGCGTTCCAGGTTGCCAACCAGCAGCCGTTTCAGGTACAGTTCGAACGATATCCGCAGGAACAGGTCCTGTTTGAGCTGGTTGTGGTGGGTGGTGAATGGCCTGGCGGCCGCTCCGCCGTAAATGGGCTGCAGGATGGGAGTTTCAACCTCCAGGAAACCATGCGCATCCAGGAATTCACGCAGAGCCCGGATCATGCTGGCGCGTTTACGGAAGGTTTCACGCACATCCGGGTTGACCGCCAGGTCTGCATAGCGCTGCCGGGCGCGCAGTTCCGGGTCTTCCAGCGCGGCGTGGCGCACGGTTTCACCGTTCTCGAGAAGTTCGTCTTTCGCAGCCGGAAGAGGGCTGACGGCCTTCGCCAGGAGTTTGAAATCCTCGACATGCAGCGTCACCTCGCCCGTGCGGGTGCGGAACATAAAGCCTGCAGCCTGGATGAAATCACCAATGTCGAACATCTTGTCGAAAAAGTCGATGCGCTCCTGTCCGAGCGTATTCATCCGGAAGAATAACTGGACACGACCGTCGCCATCTTCGATATGAGCGAAGGTGATCTTGCCCATCGGGCGGGTGGCCCGGATTCGGCCTGCCAGAGTGACCTTCACATCCGCGGGCGGTTGGCCTTCAGGTGCGGCCTTCTCAGCGGCTTCGAAGGCCGCGATGGCCTGGACGCTGGTATGCGTCCGCTCGGCACGCGTAGGGAATGGCTGAATGCCTTCTGCGACAAGTTCATTGATTTTCTCAAGACGGATCTTTTCTAGGGAAGTGTACTCGCTCATGCTGGAACCTTTCTGGTGGTATTTTACCATCCTGCTTAATGCGCTCGTTGGCCTTCAGGAAGTCGGGGTTTGGGGAGGCCCACCGTTATGGGGGAGGCCCCCAGCTATGGAGGTGTTGGCGGCGGCCGGCTTCGGGACAAGGTGTAGGTATAAAAAAGCCCCGCGCACCTGACAGGTTGCGCGGGGCCTAAAAGGGCATGCCCGGGCCTATTTGATCTTAACCACATGGACTTTGAACATCCCGCCGGGTGCTTCGACGGTTACATCGTCGCCAACGCCACGATTGAGCAAGGCTCTGCCCAGCGGAGATTCGTTCGAGATTTTACCTTTGCGGGGGTTGGCCTCAGCCGCGCCGACAATGGTATATTCCTCGGGGTTGTTGCTGCCTTCCTTGACAACCACGGTATCACCAACCTGAACGGTGGTCGGATTCTTGTTTTGTTCTTCAATGATACGCGCCGAAGCCAGGATCATCTCCAATTCCTGGATGCGACCCTCAACGAAAGCCTGCTCGTTTTTTGCAGCCTCGTATTCGGCGTTCTCGATCAATTCGCCGCCTTCCATGGCCTCGTGCAAACGCTCAGCTACTTCCTTGCGCTTGGTGGTACGCAAATATTCAAGCTCATCAGCGAGTTTTTGGAAACCTTCTTTGGTCAGGAATGTCGTCGTCATGTTAGTGTCCTGAGAAAATACAAACATCTCTGAAACAGAGATGCGCATGTGTAGGATTCCCTACCCATCAATATTATACATGATTCCGGATGAAAATCAAGCAATTATCGACGAGTTGTCTAGTGGATGTTCCACAAACGCAGGCCGCTCTCCCTGGACCAATACGAGCGGATGGCATCTTCCAGAGTTCCTTCACCTTTATAGAGAGATGCGATTTGCGACCGGTAGGCTGCCACTCCTGCCAACCAGGCTTCCAGGCCGGTTGCAGATACCGGATGGAGCTGGCTTTCTAATGAAACAATTGCCGGTTCGAGGGTTTGTGGGTTGTTGAGCACATAGGGGACATCTGCATAGTAAAGTAAGGGCTGGTGCAGGGATTCAACCGCCTGGCGCACCAATACGTGGTCGACATGACCGCCCAGGGCCAGCGGACAGACCAATATATCCTCCTTGAGCAGCTCGGAACGCAGGGAGGCAGCCATGCGGTCCGGCAATTTCCGGTCAGCCGGATGAGGTGCGCTGATGACAGTCTCCGGATAGAGAGCCTGCCCCTGTCGCGAACGGCGGTAGATGCAGTCCGGGATATCGAAATGCACCAGGTCGGCACCGACCAGGCTGCAGGCCTGCTCGTCCTCGGCCCGGCGCATGGCCACCGTCTCCTTGCCGCCGGGCAGTCCCCACAGGGCATGGTTCTGGTGCGCAAATTCTGAGAGCGGACCGGGGGGTGGGTCGCCGGCGAGGATAGTCCAGATCTCGGCCGATGTCCCCTGGCGGGTCTGTTCAAAGATCAAGCCGCCGCAGGACAACACGGCGTCATCGAAGTGAGGGGAGATATAGATCCAGCGCATAGGGTTTGGGAATGCATTTGAGCGAGTTTTTGAGGCGGGGATGTTAATAGAGGCGGATGCCATCCGCCTCTATAGCTCTTCTTCTATGATTTCCTTGGCCAGTTTTTGCAGGGCATCCGCCTGATCGTTTTGGCTGGCGCGCCAGTATCGATCCAGAAGGTCGAGCGGACTCAAACTGCTGACGGCCTGGTCGGCCGGCAGGCGGATGCGAGACTCGATCTGCGGGCGTTTGATCAGGTGGAATTCGAAGGCAGCCTCCGTGTAGCGCCGCAGGGCCGGTTCGTCGATCAGCGTGTCCCACTCGCGCAGGTAGTCCACGGTCAGCCGGACGATGGCACCTGCCAACTGTTCCGGGGCCGGCAAGGCGGATTTGAGCACGCCCGCGACATCCTCGGGCGATTCGAGTTGAACGTATCGATCAATGAAAGGCCGGACACCGGTCAACTGGCGCCACTCGACCCTGGTCTTGCCTTTTTCGATCTCGGCAACAATGAAGAACTTGTCATCGCCGGCCTCGCCAAAATCGACGCGTTCGATCGAGCCGGGGTATATGACAGGTGGATGAGCTTTTTCGTTGAGGTCCTGCGGCTTGTGGATGTGGCCCAAAGCCACGTAATCCAGACGGGTGTCCCGGACCAGCGATCCGGGCAGTACCAGGTCCGCACCCAGCATGACGGTCCGTTCGGAGCCATACAGCGCGCCCTGGACGGAGGCATGCGCGGTCAGGATGACGGGCAGTTGCGGGTCGGCTTTTTCCAGCCAACCGTTCACCAAATCCGTCAGGCGCTCCTCGATATGCGCGAAGATCTCAGAGCTGTCGACGTTACTGGCATCCGTTGCGGCTACCAGCCCGGAGCGCGAAACCCACGGGATGGCAATCACCTGGACCGGCAAGCCAAGTTCATCGGCTGAGAGGAATTGGGGTTTTGCCAGCACGGTGATGTGCGGGATTTCGAGTGTATCGAATTCCTGAATGGCGTGGGCACGGCCCAGGGCCGGTGAAAGGTCATGGTTGCCGACCAGCAGCAGGGTACGGATACCCGCTTTGGAAAGGCGGATGATGCGCTTGCCCCATTCGCGCTGGAAAGTGGGCGCCGGGGAACGGTCTTTGTAGGCATCCCCGGCGAAAATGACCAGGTCGACTTTTTCCGAAATGGCAGTTTCGATAATTGTATCGAGGGACTTCAGGAAATCCAGCACGCGCAGCGGCAGGCCCGTTTCCGGGTCGTGCCGGCCGTAGTTGGCCATATCAATGTGCGCATCGGCGAAGTGCAGGAGTTTCATAATCGGTTAGCCGGTTGGGGTGATCCCCCACAGCGCAAACATATCCAAAGCCGGTTGGAAATTCGGGTGGAAGTAGAGCGCCTTATTCATGTCGGCATAGGCAGTATCGCTGTTGCCCAGGGCATATTCGGCCCGGGCCAGCCAGAACCAGCTTTCCTCGAGCGAGCGGGTGGCCTGGATCCTTTTCAAATTGGCTTCAGCCAGGTCGACCACATCCTGATAACGACCTGAGTAGTAATAAGCAGAGTAAGGAGCAGTCTGATACCACATGATGCGATAAGGGAGGGGTTTGTCATCGCTCACGCTGAGTTTGTTATTAAAATAAGCGTTGGCCTGGTCGTAGGCGGCTGCGGCCGGACCATAGTCCGGGTTTTGCAGGTTGATATCACTGGTGACCTTGTTGAACATTGCGAAGAACAGGTCATTGCCGGTCAAAGCTGGATCTTGCGTTTCCTGGTTGGCAATATCCAGAGCATGCTGGGCAGCCCAGAACTGATCCGCCCAAGGGCCTAGTACCTGGTTGAGGAGTGGTTCCTGGTCGGCTGGGTAGACGACGATAAAAACATAGTTAAAGGAGCGCCAGCCTGAGAGGTAGTCAGCGTAAGAAGTCTTTGTATCTCTGCCCACGGAGCTCGGGAGTGGCAGATACGAATCCTGCCAGACGAAGAATTTTTGAGTATCATCATAACCGGTGGTCAAGGCATAATGCCCGCCCCATTGGATGGTATTCTCAGGCAGGAGCGGTTCATAAATCCCCTTTTCTGTGATGACCGGGAAGCCGGCGGCGATCAGGCGCTTAAGCAAATCGAGGTCCCCGCCGTAGCGGAACAAGGCTTTGAGGGTGGTATGTTCATTCACAAAATCAACCATCTCGTAGGGCATTACGTTCACGTCTGACTGGCTGCGGTCAACGAAGTTCAGGTTGGGATTATTTTCGCCCGGCTTGATGACTTCCGCCACCTGGTCGCGCGGGGCAAGGTTCGAGCTGGGATCGCCCTTCCAACCCCAATACTCAAGCGCCATGGTCAGGTTGGA
>JADGQB010000443.1 GCA_017882145.1 Anaerolineales bacterium | reverse complement strand
TGGTTTCACCTCTTCTTTTTGGGCTTCAACCTGGCGCCGGGCCACCCAGCGCCGCGACCAGATGGCCGAACCGGACACGAACAGGACCACCAGTCCAAGAATGGCATTAATCAGGGAGGATGGCACCTGGACAGAGCGCTGCATTTGGTTGGCGCCCACCAGCAGTCCGCCAAAGAGAATGGAAGCCGGGATCACGCCAAGCGGGTGCAGGCCGCCAAGCAGGGCTGCGACAATGCCTGTAAAGCCGTATCCCCCGGTAATCCCGTCCAGCAAGCGATGCTGGACGCCCATCACCTCGATCGCGCCTGCCAGTCCGGCAAACCCTCCAGCCAGCGTCAGGGATAATGCCTGGTAAAAGGGTACGTTGATCCCGGAGTGGCGGGAGGCATCCGGGTTCAATCCCACCGACCGGATCCGATAGCCAATCGTCGTGCGCCACAGGAAGAAATAGACCGCAACGGCTAAAACAACCGCAACGATCGAGCCGGCATGCAGTAGGGTCTGCGGCACCAGGCGCGGAAGCCAGACTTGAACAGGCAGCCTGGCCGATTGGGCCAGAAAGGTGCCGGCAGCCACCCCCGCAGGATCCATCAGCGGACCACGGATGAGCAGGTACATGAACTGGATTGCGATCGAATTCATCATGATGGTGCTGAGGATTTCGTTCACCTTCAGGCGGGCTTTTAGTATTCCAGGAACGAAACCCCAGGCAGCTCCGGCAATAAAGCCCAGTACCAGCGTGCAGGGGATCAAGAGCCAGCCAGGCCAGGTGTGAAAGGTTAAGGGAAACCAGGTGGCGACGATCGCCCCGAGGGTGATTTGGCCTTCTCCACCGATATTGATCACGTTAGCCCGGAATGCAATACAAATACCCAAACCGACCAGCAGAAGTGGGGTGGCCTTGACCAGAGATTGGGTTATTCCGGAGACGCTGCCCACTGCGCCAGTCACCATAGCAGAATAGGCTGCGATCGGGTTGGCTTTTAGGATCAGCAGCATGATGCCGCCAATCAGCAGTGCCACCAGCACTCCTGCCACCGGTAATAAGAGATTCAAAGCAATTTTGCTCCAATCAATAAATAGCCGGCGCCGGACAAGCTCCCCGTCTACAGCTTTTTCTGGTGGCATAATTCTCTCTCCCTGGATATTCAGGTTTACATATTCGGTGGCACAAGCAGATCCGGATAAAAAGGCTCTATCGGGCCTTTGGATCCGCTGTTCTTTGACGATTTATCCGGAAAGTTCTAATCATGCAGGTTCTTTCCTGAGGCTTTGTGGATGGCCCACAAGATTTGCTCTTGATCGACCGGTAGGCGGTCCACCCGTACACCCACGGCATTATAGATCGCGTTGGTGATGGCTGGAGTGGTTGGGATGCTGACAACTTCCCCAACGCCTTTGGCACCATAAGGGCCATCTTTGGTCGGGTGTTCCACCATGATCGGAATGATCTCAGGGGTATGCATAATGGAAGGTATGCGGTAACGTGACAACCGGTCAGTAAGTACATAACCGTCCTTGACAATGAACTGTTCGGTCAAGGCATGACCCAGCCCCATCATAACGCCACCTTCCACCTGTCCATTCAAGCCCAGGGCATTGATGATCTGCCCGACGTCGTTGGATGAGATGACGCGTAAAACGCGTACCATGCCCGTGATGGTATTGACTTCCACCTCGGCAGCCTGTGCGGCGAAAGAGAATGCAAAATGCATGTCGCCGCCCTCTCCGAGCGGTTTGGTTACCGGCGCCCAGTACTCAAACATCGCCTTGGGCGCCTGTCCTTGAGATTTCATCTCCACAGCGATCTCGCCGAGCGGGATGGCATGTCCGTCGACTTGCGCCAGACCCTCAATATAGCGGATCTGCTCAGGGGGGGTGTCATATTTTTCAGCCAATGTGGATGTAATTGCCTGGAGCAGCGAACGTGACGCCAGCCGGGCAGCATTCCCGGTGACATAAGTCTGCCTGGAGGCAGTGGTCGGGCCGCCATCCGGTGTCAGGTCCGTATCCATGACCAGCACGCGCACCCTGGGGAGTGGGACGGAAAACTCCTCGGCTACGATCATCTGCAGCACAGATACCAACCCCTGGCCCAACTCGGCTGCGGAAGTGCGGACTTCCAGGCAGCCATCTGGGAAGAGTTCGACCTCGGCGGAGGACTTATCCGGAGCACCCCCGCCCAGGCCGGTATTCTTGTAAGCGGCGGCAAAACCCCACGCCCGGCGTGAAGCGGGCGACTCGGGCACAGTCCGTGAAGCAAACAAGTCGGCTGTGCCATTGATCCGGCGCATTTCGGCCTCGGTCTTATCGATGCACTCGATCAATCCGACGCTGTCGCGCAGTTCCTGACCGGTGTTGGTGAGGCTGCCGACCTTGAGGGCATTCATCCGGCGCAGCTCGATCGGGTCCAGCTTGATGTTTTCTGCCAGCATGTCCATCATACTTTCCATCGCAAATGCGGATTGGATCACTCCAAAGCCGCGGAAAGCGCCTGCCGGAGGATTATTGGTGAACATGGCATAACAATCGGCGCGCACATGCGGGATGTCGTATGGACCGGCTGAGTGAGTGGTGGCGCGCGTCATTACTTTATCGCCCAATGAGGCGTAAGCGCCGGTATCACCGTACAGCTC
>JADGQB010000174.1 GCA_017882145.1 Anaerolineales bacterium | reverse complement strand
ATCTCAATCTTCCCACTGGGGGTCTGTAACGGGAAATTCTGCGGGTCACGGCGGAAATCCGCAAAGGCAATGGCAGGCCGGGTGGCCGGACGCGTCCATGCACCCAGGTTCTGCTCGATAAACTCTTCGAAGGAAGGCAGTTCGGGGAAACGGATGCGCCGGAATTCGTCCAGGCAGAATTTTGTCCAGTCCAGCTCGTCGCGCCCTTCGGTGAAAGCTGCACCGATGCCCAGACGCTCAGCCAGTTCGGCACAAATGCGATAATCGGACTTACACTCGCCGGGCGGCTCCACCAGTTTGGGCTGGAGAATGACCTCATCCCCATATTTCCAGCCATCTTCGACACCCCAGGTTTCGAACTGGGTGCAGGCCGGCAGGACAATATCGGCAAATCGCGCCGTGGGGGTAAGGAAGTTATCCTGAACCACCAGGAACTCCACCTTCTGTTCGTCGCGCAGTATTTCGGCGCTGCGGTTGGTGTCGGCATGCTGGTTGACCAGGCAATTGGTTGCTACCGCATAGATCAACTTGATATCGTTATCCAACTGATTCGCACCACGCACGCCTTGTGCGGCGGTCAGCTCTTTTCCGTGCAGAACGGCTTCGGTCCAGAGAAAGACCGGGATTTCTGCTTTGACGGGATTCTCCCCAGTTGGAAAAACTGTCCACAACCCGCCGCCATCCGGAGCCTGCAATCCCAGACCACTGGCCCAGCCGCCCGGCACGCCTACATTACCGGTGATGGCCGCCAGTACACAGCCGGCCCGCACCACCTGCTCGCCATAGGCGCGGCGCTGCATGCCATAACCCTGGTAGAGCACGCCCGGCTTGAGGGTGGCATACTCGCGAGCGATCCTGGCGATGGTGGCTGCCGGAACGGCAGTGATGGCTTCCGCCCACTGCGGGGTTTTGGGAATGCCATCGCGCACACCCAGAATGTAATCGGAATAACTCTCCGCGCCTTGCACCGGCATTTGACTGGCATCGAATCCCACACAATGAGTGCGCACGAATTCGGCATCGTAGAGCCTCTCGGTCAGCATCACATACGCCATGGCGCTCAACATGGCCGTATCGGTGCCCGGGCGGATGGGGATCCATTCGTCCGCCAGGGATGCGGCGCTCAATGAATGACGCGGGTCAATGCACACCACATGTGCCCCAGCCTGGCGCGCACATTTAATAAAATAATCACTGTTAGTGCCATCGCGCATCTCAGCCGGGTTCCAACCCCACATGAGGATATAGCGCGCATTCAGCCAGTCCTGGCGCTGGTTGCCGGTGACGAGCGTGCCATAGACAGTGGGCGTGGCCAGGTTGGTGGCGGCCCACGAGTAGGAGTTATAGAAGCCCAGGCAGCCGCCGTAGAGGTTCATCAGGCGGCGGGCCACATGCGAGCCGTTGAGCTGGTTATAACTGCCCGTGCCATATGGAACGAATAATGCGGAAGATCCGTATTGGCGCTTAACCTGCTCGAACCTGGCTGCCACTGTATCCAGGGCCTCATCCCAGGAAATTGGAATGAACTCCCCGTTTCCACGCCGGCCGGTGCGTTTGAGCGGGGTCAGCAACCGGTCGGGATGGTACTGGCGCCGGAGATAGGCGCGCCCGCGCACACATGCGCGCAGCTGCGGCGCAGCCAGTGAATCCGGGCGGTCATCGGTGTCGAGGCGGGTGATGCGACCATCCTGGACATGGGCGATGAGCAGGCAGCGCCCCCCGCAGTTATGGGCGGGGCAGCCGACGCGGATCTTTTGGACAGGAGAGGAAAGGCTCATAGCCTATAGTGTAGAGGATTTGAGCCCGAAGGGGTAGTGATGGATGTAATTATCTTTATTCGACCTGGAAAATGATAATTCTTTATGGCTAAATGCAAATTACCACTCCTTCATCCATTGCTGCGAGTGGTCACATGCCGGTGAAAGGACCGAGGAATAGAGCGCATCCGGCCCCGGTTCGTACCCGCCAACAAAGGCACGCAACGCCCCCAGATGCTGCACCCGGCGCAGGCCTTCGGAAATCACTGCGCGGGCCAGGCCGCGGCGTTGGTGCTCGGGAACGGTAAAGACCGGTTCGATATAGACCGTGCGGGTGGCATCATCGAACCAGAAGGTGGCGCAGGCAGCGAAACCATCGTCGATCGCAGCGACGATATCCAGGTCGCGGCGATAAAGCGGGCAACGCTGAATGTCGTGATACCAATTCCAGCCTTTATATTTATGATCCGGTTCGTCGGGATGAAAACCGCGCCACGAGGCCCAGGAACGAGCCGGAAGTTCGCGCTCATCACCCAGGGAGCGGATAGTGTAACCATCCGCCAACTGGACATCTGGAATGGGAACGTCCAGGTCACGCCGCCACTGGTTTTCAGTGCAACCCTGCGGGCTGAAACCTTCTTCTTTCAGGAGTTCCTGGCGCTGGAGATCCTGTGAATCGGCCCACAGGAAGAGTTTATGCAAGCCATTGCATTCAACCGACAGGCACTTTTCTGCCGCGGCAATCATCTCTGCCTCCAATTCCTTGGTTTTGAATGCGGGATGTACCTGCATGAAAGCGTTGCCCGGTTCCTCCGGGTTCAGGACAGCCGCAATCTGCCCATCGATTGTCTCCCAGAGGAAAATGATCTCAGGCAAACTGGCAAAGGGGTGGATAGTATTCATTCCAAAAAAGCGCCAGTAGTCCAGGCGCGGGACACTCCAACTGAATTCACGCAGATTGTTAAGGCTCATCACCTCGCGCAGGAACTGACGAATGCGCCAGTAGTCGTTTTCATCACGGTAATTACGCAGAATAGTTTTCATTTACGTCCTCATTTCCCTCGTTCCCGTTTTAATATATCGTTCTTATGCTTGAAAGGCTTTCCGTTTCAATCAGGCGAATGGATGACGGCAGGGGAGTCAGGTTTGGCATGAAAAAGGCCTTTAAGCTGTGAGAACATCACCGCGGCCAGGATGATGGCACAGCCCATAATTTGAAGTGGAAGTAAAAACTGACCGAGGATAAGCCAGGCGGCGATGACTGCGAAGACCGCTTCCAATCCCAGTATGAGCGCAGCGTCAGTGGGCGGAGTATGTTTTTGTCCCCACACCTGCAAAGTGTAACCAACCCCAATCGAAAGACTGGCACGGTACAGAATTGCTCCGATCAGCGGCAAGGGAGTTAATTGTCCCAGGTGTTCAAAAATCAAGCCGACGAGGAAGTTCAACAGACCGGTTATAAAGAAATGTCCGGATGCAAAGGAAATCGGTTCAAAGCGGGAAGCAAATTTCCCCAACACTACGAAATGCAATCCCCAGAAAATTGCCCCAATGATTTCCAGGCTGTCGCCTTTTTGGAATTGGAGCCCCTTACCAGCAGTAGAAAGGAAATAAGCACCGATGGTCGCGGCAATTACCGCCAGTAGATCCATCCAGTGCGGCTGTTCGCGGAATCCGAGCCAAAGGAGAAAAGGTGTGAAAACGGCGTACAGGCTGGTGAGGAAACCAGCATTACCAACTTTGGTATATAAAATGCCAACTTGCTGCAGCGCCGTGGCAATAAAAAGAATGCCTCCAGCCAAAAGCATCCACTTGAACTGGGCCCGATCGATTTTTTTAGTGCGTGGAACAAATGGAATCAGAATAACGGCGGCAAGCATGAAACTTGCACCATTAAAGAGATATGCCACATGGTATTGTGCGGCAATGCCCTGTGTGATGAAGCCCGTGCCCCAAATTACGGCTACGGCAAAAAGGGTCAGATTCGCTTTGAGACGCAATGTCTTATCCAATCGGAGAGAAAATCTGCCCAATAATAGCACACTGATTTAAATCCTGCGGTCAGCGTTGGAGTGGTTTTGGAATTTCAGGCTGTATGACAGAGTGAAGCGGATAAATTCGAGGGTGCTTTCGACATCTTCCGCACTGGCCACACTTTGCGGGTCGTGCCGTCCGGCCCAAGCGCGCTCAATGAGGGCCGCCCACGGCTTGCCCAACCTGATTTGAGCCCAGCGGGCGGCAACCGGCTTGGAGGCGATGGCGGCATTTTCGAGCGTATAGAGCATGCGACAGAGTGTCAGGACAGTATAAGATTGATAGCCGCGGTGGGCTAATTCTGCAGGGTGTTTTTGGAGGGGAACTGCCCAGCCCGGCAAGATGGCCAGCGTGGCTTGTTTCAGGTCTTCCGAGGAAACGGGCTCAACCAGTGATTGTGGGGCAGGACCGGTCAGTGTGATACCCTTTTCAAACAGGGCAGCACGCAGGAGCACCCAGCCACCCCACCAGGCGCGACTGAGAACAGGATCTTCGATATGCATGCGCTCAAGACATTCGCCCGGGCCCCGGTCGATATGCAGATGCAAGACACGTACCGGATCGTACTGTCGCAAGGCTTGCAGCGGGATGTAGGAACCTTCCAACTGGGTGGCGCACCATGAGTCGAGCTTTGCGATGCGGGTGTGCATGGACTGCAATCCTGAAAACAAAGCTTCCGGGAGTTCACTGTGCGTGGCGACAACGAAATCCACGTCGCTATCCTGATCGAAACCGCCATAGGCCAGGGAACCGTACAGGTACATGCCGATAAATTGATCCCCAAGGACAGCCTGGATATCCGGCAAAAGCACTTGCAGAACCGAATTTACTGCGGGGTAAGGAGTGGGGTAAGAAATCTGATTTGACATGGCAGACTCTACGCGCCCCGGATACGTCCAGTTTCAATCCCCCACATCTCGGTGGCAAATTGCTCGATGAAATAACGGTCATGGATGACAGCCAACACGGTACCGGTATATTTCGCCAAAGCCTGTTCGAAACGGGCGCGCGCCGGGATATCGAGGTGGTTGATGGGTTCGTCCAGGAGCAGAAAGGTACAGCCGCGTGCCACCAGCAAAGCCAATTCCAGGCGGGCGCGCTCACCGTAGCTCAGACTCTGAGCCGGGCGAAGCGGGTCATCCCCGCTGAACAGAAAGAAGTGCAGGAAGTGACGGGCTTCGGTCTGAGTGAATACCCCGGCACTCTGGATGGTTTCCAACGGGCTTTTTTGCAGGTCAAGGTTTTCCTGTTCCTGGGTCATATAGCCTAACCTGGCGGAGGCCCCCAGCCGCACCGACCCGGAGACCGGTTCCAGCTTGCCGGCAATGGTGCGCAGCAAGGTGGTCTTGCCGCAGCCGTTCGGGCCGGTCAGGGCAATGCGCTGCCCGGCGCGGATATGAAGGCGCAGGTTCTCCAACAGCACCGGATGTCCGGGGTAGCCGATGGACAGGTTCTCCGTAACCAGGATATCGCGGCTCTGATGATCGGGAGTGTTGAACTCGAGCTTTAACTGCCAGGCTGTTTTAGGCCGCTCGACACGTTCCTCCGAGTCGAGGTAGCGATCCAATTTCTTTTCGCGCGCAGCCGCTTTTTTGGCAACCTTCTTGGCGATCCGGCGAACGCCTGGCTGGCGGGGCGTGGTACTCAATTCCACCTGCAGTGCCTGCTGTTTGGTACGAGCGATATCCTGTTTCATGCGACGGACCTCGGCCACCTGGTCGCGGTATTCGTCCCACTGGGTTTGGCGTTCGGCCAGGAACTGTTCAAGGTACTCGCTGTAGTTTCCGGTATATTCCCGGAGAGCGTGTGTCTCGGGATCAAGATCGAGGATGCGATTGACGGTATTGTCGAGAAAGGCCCGGTCGTGCGAGACGATCAAGGCTGCACCGGGGAAATCAGACAGCCAATCTTCCAGCCATTCGAGCATGCCAATGTCGAGGTGGTTGGTAGGTTCATCCAACAGGATCAGGTTGGGTTCTGAAAGCAACAGACGCGCCAGCATGAGGCGGGTTTTCTGGCCGCCGGAGAGCTCACCAACCCGCTTATCGCGCGGAATATCAATCAGGCCCAACGGTGCTAACACGCTGACGGGTCGTAAGTTCGAACGTTCCACGACTCTCAATGCCTCATCATAGGCCAGCTGCAGGCTGGCGTCGGAGGGGGCGGTGGCCAGAGCAGAAGCTAATTTGACGAGTTCAGACTCCATATCACGATTCAATGTAGGAGCGCAGGCTTCGGCGATGGTGAGCGACGGGTCGATATCCAGACCCTGGGCGAGGTAGCCAACTTGCAGATACGGGCGCGTAAGGGCAACAGTCCCTGAATCCGGCTTTTCCTGCCCGATCAGGATACGCAACAGGGTGGATTTTCCAGAACCGTTGGGTCCAATCAGTCCCAGCCGGTCAGCGGGATTGATCGTAAAAGACACATCCTTCAGGATGGTTTGGATGCCATAGGATTTGGTAATGTGATGGGCAGTCAGCATGGTAGGACTCCACTGGACGGGCACAGTTCCTATTAGGGAATTGGGCCAACTTTTAATCTATTTTATTTTAATCCGGCCGTCTTCCACAACCCAGATATCGGTGGCGAACTTCCCGATGAAATAGCGGTCATGAACTACTGCTAAAACAGTGCCTTCATAATTTCCAAGCGCTTGCTCGAACCGTACCCGGGAGGAGATGTCAAGGTGGTTGATGGGTTCGTCGAGCAGAAGAAAGGTACAACCACGAGCGATCAAGAGCGCCAATTCCAGGCGGGTACGTTCGCCGTAGCTCATCTCTCCACATGGACGCAAGGGGGCATCGCCGCTAAAAAGAAAGGCATGCAGGAAGGCGCGTGCCCGGGTGGGATTGAATGACCCGGCTGGCTGGATGATCTCGAGCGGGGATTTCTGCGGGTCGAGCAGTTCCTGTTCCTGAGCCAGGTAGCCGAGTTTGACGGAGGTTCCGAGCTGTACCAACCCCGAGACGGGAGGCAATATTCCGGCGATGGTGCGCAATAAAGTGGTCTTGCCGCAGCCGTTTGGACCGGTGAGCACCACACGCTGACCGCCTCCTACCTGAAGCCGCAAGCCGGTCAGCAATGCCATTTGGCCGGGATAGCCGATCGAAAGCGCTTCAGTTGTTAATATGCTGCGGCTGATGTGCTGCGGTGTGTCAAATGCGAGTTTCATCTGCCAATCCGTGCGAGGACGCGCGACCAGTTCGTCGGATTCGAGGAACCGGTTCAGTTTATTCTCGCGGCTCTTGGCCTTGGCGGCCACTTTCTTGGCGATGCCTTGCTGGTAGGATTTATAGCCTTTAATCTTGAAATCGCTGCCACCGATGCGGATCGAACTGGCCTGGCGTTCTGTGAAGGCGGCCTGCTGCTTGGTCCGAAGGATATCGGCTTTCATATGACGGATCTCGGCCTGCTGGTCGAGATAGGTTTGCATTTGGTGGAGGCGCTCGGCCTCCTTTTGGTCCATATAGGCGCTGTAATTCCCGCTGTATTGCTTCACAGCATGGGTGAGCAGATCCAGTTCGAGGATGGATGAGACGGAATTATCCAGAAAGACCCGGTCATGCGAAACGATCAGCGCCGCTCCCCGGAAGCGCTGCAGCCAGCTTTCCAGCCATTCGAGCATACCAATGTCAAGGTGGTTGGTGGGTTCGTCCAACAGGAGCAGGTTGGGTTCGGAGAGCAACAAGCGCGCCAACATCAGGCGCGTTTTCTGGCCTCCGGAGAGTTCGCCAACGCATTTATGGGGAGGAATACCGGCCAATCCCAGGGATGCCAAGATGTTGACAGGTTGAAGGCTGGCACATTCGAGATTCTGGAGGGCTTCATCGTAGGCGAGTTGAAGATTGGTATCGGCAGGGTTGGCAGCCAGGGCGGAGGCCAGGTCAACCAGGGCGGTTTCGGGATCCTTCTGCGCGCCGGGTGTGCAAGCCTCGGCGAGGGTCAGGGTTGGATCGAGGTCAAAGCCCTGGGATAGGTAGCCAATCCGCAGGTCTGGGCGCGTGTGTGCCACCACGCCGGAATCGGGTTGTTCCTGACCAGTGAGAATGCGCAGAAGGGTGGTCTTGCCACAGCCGTTCTGACCGACCAGGCCGAGGCGTTCACCCGGGTTGATGGTAAAAGTTATATCTTGTAGTACGGTGTGGATGCCGTAAGTTTTATTGAGATGATGTGCAGAGAGCATAGACGATCCTGTAAGAATAGAAAACCGGGGGCATACGCCCCCGGCCGGAATCAAAACCAGCGGGTTGAGTCGCCCGAAATTACAGTGGTTTTTTACAGGGTGTCTGTCATTCCTTGTGCTCCTGAATAAGTACGGCAAGGGAATTATAACATGGTCCAATAACACAATCCAGGCAAAAAACAGGTTGCGAGGGATCGGTATCCCGAAACAATGAGGAACAATTCCGTTCTTTAGAAGCAAAGTGGGAGGAAAATATCAAGTATTGCGGATCTTTCGCAGAGTCTTGCGGATGCGGGCCCAGTTCTGGACAGCCTGGCGGTGCTGTTCCTGGGTTGGCGGGTGCGGGCTGAAGAGCAGATGGGTATAAAGCTCGGTCAGCCAATTGAGGTCCGATTGCAGGGCGGTGGTGAGTGGAGCCAGGCGTTTGCTGCCTGAGAAGCGTTCCAGCCTGTCAGCGAATGCCCGGGTGAATTCGTGCGGGGTGCGGGCTGCATCTTTGGACACGCCCCAAGAGCGCGCCAGGCGGTAAAGACGGTGGTAGATGGTCGGGATGGCCTTTTCGGCGGGGCGCA
>JADGQB010000173.1 GCA_017882145.1 Anaerolineales bacterium | reverse complement strand
ACATGGAATATAGCCTGCAACCTGCCACTCTTGAGAACCTGCGAATTGTGCTTACCTGGGTGGCAACCCTCCAGGAACTGAGATTCTGGGGCGGGCCAGCTTTGACTTTTCCACCCGCGGCAGAGCGGATTTGGCATGAGATTGGAGCGACCGATCAAAACACGTTCGCTCTTATTGATCCGGGAGGGAAAGTGACCGGTTTTGGTCAGACGCTTTGGCGTGAGCCGGAAACGGTGCATCTGGGCAGGATCATTGTTACCCCGGCCTTGCGCGGCAAAGGGCTTGGTCGCACTCTTTGTCAGCAGTTGATCCAGGCCGGTTTGATACGCTACCATCCAGCCAAATTCACTTTGAATGTGTACAAGAGCAATACACCGGCCTACAACTTGTATGGCGCACTTGGCTTCAGGGTATTGTCCGAGGATCCGGACCAGCTGTCCGTAAAGATGTGTCTGCAGGTTGAGTCGGGATTGAACCAGGCGCCCGGTGCTGAATAAGGACTAACTCCATGAAAGTCCAGTTTGAAGAACTGTTTCCGTGGGAATTCGCCCGCGCTTTGCAGCAAGCCCCGATCTGCTACCTGCCGCTGGGTGTACTTGAATGGCATGGCGAGCACAATGCCGTCGGGCTGGATGCCCTCAAGGCGCATGCAGTCTGCGTGCGCGCCGCCCAGATATCTGGCGGTGTGGTCGCCCCATCGTTCTTTTGGGCCTCCGATACGCGTGAGGACCTGCCGGATGGCACTTACCTTACGGGCGGCATCGAACACGGCGAACGCTATCACGTACCCGGCAGCATGTTCTGGATCCGCCCCGAAACCTTCCGGAATATCCTGCTGGATATGTTTGAAGCTGTGCGGCGGCGCGGTTTCAAGGTCATAATGCTGGTCACCGGGCACTGGTCGAAGGCGGGCAATCTGCCGGTTATCCGCGCAGCCGGGCAGGAATTCCTCGCCCTGCACCCGCAGATGAAATGGCTCATGCTCACCGACCAGGAAGTAGTGCCGGATTTATTCTACCCGCAGGAACACGCCGCCGGCGGCGAGACCTCGCTCCTGATGGCCATCCGGCCGGACCTGGTCGACCTGGACAAGGCGCTGGAGACAGACGGCCTCCTGAGGCCCTGGTATGCCGGGCAGCCGGAACACCAGCAAAGGCGCAGGACGACGGAAAACAAGTACATCGGCGTGCTTACCAGTGCCGAGGCTGGATCGAACGACCCGGAACTGACAGCCAGTGTCGAGCGCGGCCGGCAGCTGTTGGCTGCCATCTCGCAGCGCATCGCGGAACGCGCCAGTGCCTTGCTGGCAGAAACCAGCAGCGGGGCGGAATGAGGACAATTATCCGAAACGGCTTCCTCGCTTGTGTCCTGCTTGGATTGGTCCGGGTTATGCTGGGTTGGTTGGAAAGGGATTGGCTCAAAAAAATAACTATACTAATCCAACAGGAACGGCTGCATGGCAGCCCAGCGCGGCCGCCATTCCTTCATGATCAAATCCTGCATGACAGGGCCGGGGATCGTCCTGGCCATCCCGGCCCGGTCTGCCCCGGCCAGGTTGAACAATACAAAGGGCAGCACCAGCTCGGGCGGATTGGTGTGTTCTGAGGCAAATTTGCCCATATCGGCGTTGAGTTGGGATTGTTCGGTGGGAGTCAACGAATCCGCAAAAGCCTGGCTCGTGAAGGAACTCTCCTCGGTATCGATATGCGGCTTCCAAATTTCCGATACCCGCCTGAAATGTTCGCACACCATCCCAATGCCTTCGTCCGGGGAGGCTCCCGCCATGTCCGGGATGATCTCACCCACCAGGCGCAGCAGCTTCCCCATCGAGACGTGGTTGGCAGTCAATCGCCCGTAGGGTGCGGAGAGATGTTTTGACCTCAAATATGGAAAGATCAGCCCATCTTCGGCCAGGTGGTGGGCCGTCAGGACGGACACCAGGCTCTGCAGGTAATCTGAAAAGCCCTGCTGGATGTTCCCGGGCGGGAATCCGTGGTTTGCAAATCCCGTCCCCCGGCTTAACCCCACCCGCAGGCCGCGTGTGATCACTTTGTGGATGCGAATAAAAGAATCAAAAAGTTCTGAGGAATTGTCCTTCTGGTTCATTGCATTCTCCTATGGTCAATTGGCTTCATTATATAAAAAGAACAGCGATTTGGCGAGTGAATCTGCAATTATTAGTTGACATTTATTTCTGTTTAACGGATAATGATTTTAGCAATTAATATTTATTCCCATCCCCTGGCGTCAATCTCCTCGAAAGGTGAGCCCCAATGGACCCAACAATCTTTGCATCCCCCCCTCCACCCAAAAAAGATCCCGAAACACCGCCATCCGACCGGACCATCCTCGCATACCCGACTCCGCCCCCACAAAATCCGCCCACTCCTCCCGCGCCTCCCCAGGTTCCGATGCCCCCGCCTCTCGAACCCAAAAAGCGTGGCAAGTGGCTTTATATCGGTGTGGCGGGAGCCGTCGTCGTTGGAGTATGCTGCCTGCTGGGTGTGGTGGCGCTGGTTGTGTTCAATAACTTGCAGAAGAAGGCGGCTCCGGTCCAGTCCCCGCTGGGAACGGCTGTGCCGGTCAATTTCCCACCAGCTACAAGTCTCCCATTGGTCACCCTTCCCCCGGCCGCGACGATCCCTCCGGCACCGGCCTCCGACCCCGTCACAACCTCCTTCAGCGACGATTTCTCAAACAGTGAAAGTGGTTGGGAGGTCATTTCCTCGAATGGCTACGAAACCAGCTATGGCTCGCTCGGCACATTTGAAATGGGCGTAAAAAACGCCAACTCCTATTTGGTTTCAACCAGCCCCGACAGTATCGCCAGGCCGCTCAAGGATGTCATCCTCAAGGTGCGTGCCGAACCGGCCGTAGGGGATACCGGAAGTTACGGAGTAGTCTGCCGCTACCAGGATATAAACAATTTCTACATGGCTGGCATATCAGGAAACAGTTTCTACATTGGGAAACAGGTTAATGGGAAATGGAGTTTCCTGACGGATCCGGGCTGGCAGGATCTGCCGGACGCAAAGCCGGATGCAGACGGTTACTTCTCGATCGCCATGAGCTGTATCGATTCGTTCATCGTACTGGAAGTGAACGGGGTCGGCGCAGCCCATGTCACGGATCAGGATTTCAGCTCGGGCAATATCGGCCTGGCGGTATGGGCTGGCGAACAGCCGGACCATTCAGGCTATTACGCCCGGGCAAATTTCGACGATTTTTCGGCCTCTTTGCCATAGCAAAAGATGGGAGCATTGGCTCCATGCACTGATCAAAGCCCGGTTTGAGGCAGCAGGCTCGTGAATGCTGGCTTCAACCGGGAACGATTTTACCTTGCTCGTGGAAACCCAACCGGCGCTGTTCGTTAGCTTTGGAGGAGTAATGACTCAGGATAAGAAGAAGGATGCAGCCAAACCAGATGGTGAAAACCGGTTCCCATCCGGGTTACCATTACGCGGCTGGCCTGGCTATCGGACCCGCGACAATCGTTCCGGACTCGATCCGATCGACACACGCGCAGAAGCCGCCCATGTGAGCGGGACTTTTTTGTACGATGTTTTAACCTTTGGACTAAGAACGCGTAACCCTTTCCATCTTATAATGATATTTCTTTTTGGAGTGATCCCTTTCGTATTCCTGGCCTTTCTGGTTTTGGGTACTCTTTCCAGCGGAATCCCGTCCAATTGGAGCGTGCTGATCCTTCCGGTTTTTTTGCTGATTGCCACGGGTGCTTTGACCATTAATTTTGCGCTAAGTATTCTGCATATCATTGGAATATTACACCGTCCGAAATAGCAAAAGAGTACCGCAGCCATCCTACAGAGTACTGCGTAAATAACCGGACCAAAATCTTGTTATTTTCGAACGCATGGATCAAGGAAAATTCAGTTATTTACGCAAGAAGCAGTAAATAACAAATGCCAATGATATGAATGTCCAGGCAGATCCATTCAACTTAAACCGTTTCGTCGAAGCGCAGGCAGACATTTATTCGGATGTATTGGCCGAGTTACGCGGCGGCCGGAAACGCAGCCACTGGATGTGGTTCATATTCCCCCAACTGGCTGGATTGGGCAACAGCACCTATTCGAAGTTTTACGCCATCCGCAACCTGGAAGAAGCCCGGCAGTACCTGGGCCACCCGCTCCTTGGAAAACGGTTGTTGGAATGTACGGAAACAGTCCTGCAGATCCACGGGCGCCGCGCTTCGGAAATCTTTGCCACGCCGGATGACCTGAAACTGCGCTCCTGCATGACCTTGTTCAACGAAGTTGCCGCTCCTAAGTCCGCCTTTGCACGTTTGCTCGATCAATATTTCGAGGGGCAGGGCGATCCCAAAACACTGGCCTTGTTGGAGTCTGCCAAAACCGATTAAACAGGCTCAGATCCTGGCGAAGCAGTTTGGCTGTGTGTTGGTTACCTTTCCGGGTCATCTTGGTTCCTTTATGGATATGCCCCGGAAGAATTCGCCGCTGCTTAGGCGGGCTTTTGCACAAAGCCAGCGCAGAAAACCCGTAGATAATTATCAACCCCTGTAATCCTCGCTCACCAGCCAGGTCTTGGCTTGTTCCGGATCGCTGAAAAACCTGAGCGGCATCGGGAATGAAAAGCCGTTTTTCCTGGCCAATTTACGAAAACGCCATTTAGCCCGCAAAGAGCAGCCCACAATCGCCAGTTTTGGGATATATGCCTGCAGCCGCAGCATGCTTTTCGAAAATTCGACCAGCACCTCATCGGTCAATTTTGTTTGATAAAAATCAATCCACAACGGTAAAGGATAGTTTTCAGTGCGGATGAATTCCTCTTCGGCTTGCATACGCTTGATCATGGCTGCTCCATCTTCAAAAAAACTGCCCAGGTGCATGCCAAATAGTTCACCGTATTTGAAATAATAGGGAAAAATGGAGCCTCCCGGGGATTGTTTGGTACGCATAAAATCTCCTAATGGATGGGCATGGAAAGATAAGGCCTCAGCGGTTCATCCGCCCAAACCTGCACTTCAATATATCGGTCCGGGCCAAGTTTTCCTTCGGCATTCCAGCCCTGCGGCAGCCCGTACTGCTCCACCAGGCCGGGTAATTCCGCCAGCGAGTAGACCTGGCCGCGGGTTGGCTTGCCATCCTGATAACGCATGGCGGGGAAGGTATCTCCATAGGTAAAACTTACGATCCTGCCGTTAAACTCAGACAGGGGGATGCGCAGCTCGCGTCCCGCCGGATACCAATCGATCAACCATGCACAGGCTCCCAGGACCAGGTAGTGCGGCCGTTCCCGTAAAGGCTGTCCGCCTTTGGCGATAAAAAGCTCCCGCACCCGCGCTTCCAGGCCGCGCCGGACAGCCAGATAATCGCTCGTGCGCTGACCGGCAAAGCGGCCTTGACCGCCCTTCCGGATCTGCTCGAGCACCGCTTCGGCTTCCGCATTCGGCATGTCCGAGAGGTTCCGGAAGGGCCCATCCGCGGCCTCGTAATAATGGCTTAGAAAATCTGGGACGATGAGTGACTTCTTATCCATCCCTTTCAATCCACTCTTCCGCAGCGTGGATGGTCGGGCACACTTTAACAGATATACCCCGGTTGACGGCAACGTCCTCTGCGAATTCCATATTTCTGGCACTGTGTTCAGGGTTGATATCCACGTAGGCAAGCCTGCGAACGATGTGCGCAGCCTGTTCGCTCCTGCTGGCGACGAGATTGTAAATGCTGAAGGTGTCGAGACTGGGCCCTGTCAGGTTCTCCACGATCAGGATGTTGAAGCACTGATGCTTGGCGCATGCTTCACGCACCTCGCTAAGGTAGGTATTGACGGTGTCAAAAGAGTTTTCGCCGGTTACGCTGACGTATAGGTAACCCGCCCGCGCTTCGACATTCAAAGTGTAAGACATGTCAGTCTCCTAATAACAGGACGATCAACCTGGCTATAAGTTATCAATTAAGCCGTGGAAACATGGATTGCCATGGGCGCTGCAGGCTGTAACTATGCAGCCAGAGTATAGATAATTTGTAGAGCAGGGTCAAGAGCGAGTCTGCCTGGACTGACGATCTTCTCCAAGTCAGTAAGAATATGCCAAAAAATTCCATTCACCCCAGGGCTTGCAAAGATCGCTGGGAAAAACATAATAAACTCAGCGGACTCGGCGTTCTCCAGGCCGAGCTGCCGGCTTTTTTGCAATAAGGCCAGGCGAAAATAAATTCGTGGGACTTTAAGGCTATATAATAATTCTGCTTAAAGTCTTGCAAATCGGCCCCATTTTGAGTAGAATATATAGAAATATTGTTCTATTTTGGAGTTAGCTTTATCAAGCAAAAACCCGAGGCACCTATGGAAAAGAAAGTATTGTCCCATATTCGTCACAGCGTCCAGGAGAAACGCAGCAACCTGAGCGACTGGGTGGAAACCACCCCTCAGCCCGAAAAGGAGCTCTGCCTGGATTGCAAAGTTGATCAGCCGGTATTCGAGCATATTGCCGTGCTCGACCAGACCCTCCAAAAGGCCGAAAACGATACCCTGGGAGTCTGCAAGGTCTGCCATGGCCAGGTGGAAGCCGGTGTTCTGGAAATCGATTACACCGCTGAGGTCTGCCTGGACTGTCTCTCAGAGCCTGAACGACGCCACCTGGAGGCCGAGTTGGAGTTTTCATCAGAGATCCAAAGAGCCCTGCTCCCGCAGAATGCCCCCTCCTTCCCCGGCCTTGACATCGGCGCTTTCAGCCGTCCGGCCCAGATCATCGGTGGGGATTACTTCGATTTTTTCCGCTTCAAGAGCGGTTCATACGGCTTGGTCATTGCCGACGTGGCAGGCAAAGGCTTTTCGGCCAGCCTGCTGATGTCGAGCCTGCAGACCGCCCTGCACACCCTGGCCACGGATAGCGACTCGGTCTCGGATGTGGTCCAGCGCATCAACCACTATTTCCTTCACAACGTAAACCTGACCACTTTCATCACCCTCTTCCTGGGCGAATACGATCCCAACCTGCGCCTGCTCACCTATGCCAATGCAGGTCACAACCCTCCTTTGCTCTACCGGCCGTCCGGGGATCCGCGCTTAACCTGGCTTTCACCCACCGGGGCGGCGGTCGGTGTATTGGAGGAATATACACTCCGCTCTGAAAGCATCGCCCTCCAGCCGGAGGATGTCCTGCTGCTCTACACCGACGGTGTGACCGAGCTTGCCGATCCCGCCCGTGAATTTTTCGGTCCTGACCGTCTGGCAGATCTGGTTGCAGCCAACGCCGGACTGTCCGCCCAGGATCTGGTTTCCGCCCTCCGCAAAGGGCTGGGTGACTTTAACCCCACCGCCTCGCCTGCCGACGATCTGACCATCGTGGCCGCCAAAGCCCTCGGCTGATCGCTCATCTGCCACTATTCTCCCGTAAGAACTGGTGAAAGCACTCTTCCCGCACGACTTAATATTCTTCGCGTTCTTCCAACCTTCACGTTAAAAATTCTCTTCTTATTATGCAACTTTGGTAGGGCGACATTAATGTCGCCCTCCTCCCTGTTGAAAAACCACTTTCGTATTCAACCTCAGGGGTGCTCTCATTTTGGAACGAATGACATCGTATAATAACAAGGATGATCATACCAGCCAGCCTACCTCCGGAAAAGCGCCGCCTGCTTGAAGGTCTGGTTGAGAGTCTGAGCCGGGTGCCTCGCATGCAAGCCGTCGTCCTGGGCGGGAGCTTTGCCAGTGGAACCCAGCACATTCAATCGGACCTGGATATTGGGTTGTATTACTCTGAAGCGGAACCCTTTTCTCTTGATGCCATCCGAGCCATTGCCGGGGGTGTTTCACTACCTGACAAGCCACCCGCGGTCACTGGCTGGAGAAGGCTATAAACCGAGGTTTTAGCTCGGTAAGCGGAGTCCGATGTCTCCGACATCGGGATACCACAATCGTCAAATTGTCTTGCAAGTGACCGGTAAAAGAGGAGGCAAAAGGTATGCTGGACGCGTTGGATCGACTGGGTGCCATACTGGCCATTGCATTCTTTGTTTCAGCCATCCTGGTCTTCATTTCCAGGCTGCTGGGCAGGTCGCAGTTCGGACACTGGATCGGCTGGTTCGAATTTCTCCTGGCAATCCCGCTGCTCTACCTGCTCCTGCGAGCGCCCCAACTGGACCGCCCGCCGTTGTACTATATCCAGATCGGCTGCATGCTGGCCTGGCTGGCAGTTGAGGCCTGGCTGGATTACATCCGCAAGTTCGATTTCCGCAAGATCAGGTGGATCGTGATCGGCTATGTTGTCCTGTTTTTTGCCGGGACTGGCGGTCTGCTCGGCCTGGCTGCCAATGCAGGCGGCGGCTGGAGAATTGCCGCCATAATCTTGTTCCTCATCATGGCGGTTCTGACATTCGTTCAGCGCCGCGTTACCGGCATGTAATTGATCCATAACCAAAGTAAATAAGGATTTGGGCATTTTTCCTTACGGTTTCTAATCAAAAATCCGGTGTTCATTCGCGTCCACGTGTACTTGCTCTCTTGCAAGTATCTGTGGTTAAATACATCCTTCGGGAGTCTCCCGCCGCAATCTGATCCGGAATGGATGGCGCATGCCAGAG
>JADGQB010000172.1 GCA_017882145.1 Anaerolineales bacterium | reverse complement strand
CCAGTTTTGATCAATTCGAAGATTTTGAACAACGTGGAAAGGCATTTCGAAAATGGGTATCGGAACTTTCGTAAACAAGTCTGCCAGACCAATCACCACGGCCTCCCGCCGGGCGCACACTTCCACGGGTGACCTGGTGCTTATCGCCGGCGTATTTGCCTTGTGCCTCTTTGGCCTGCTGATGCTGTACTCTGCCAGCGCGGATTTCTCACTGCGGAACTACAACTCGGCCACCTTCATGTTCAATAAGCAGTTGATCTTCATGGCCGCCGGGATCCTGATCGCTTTTCTGGTCTCCCGGATGGATTACCATCTTTTGCGCCGTTTTGCGCTGCCGCTCATGGCTGCCACCGTCATCTTCCTGATCGCCATTCTTTTGGTCAAGGATGTCCGCAACGGTGCTGTCCGTACCTTAACCGGTGGTTCGATCCAGCCTTCTGAATTGGCCAAGCTGGTCACGATCCTTTACCTGTCAGTCTGGCTTTACAGCAAGCAGGAATATCTGCATAACATCCAGTTGGGGCTGGTGCCCCTGGCGGTAATCCTGGGTGGGATTGCCGGCTTGATCTATCTTGAACCTGACCTGAGTGCAACCATTACCGTCTTCCTGCTGGGCGGCCTGCTCTTCTTCCTGGCCGGCGGAGAATTGCGACAGATCATCCTCTTCGTCCTGGTGGCTCTGATTGCCGGATGGATAGTGATCCAATTCAGTTCCACCGGTCGAGCCCGTATGGCCTCATATCTGGCCGGGCTTAAGGACCCGCTCAAATCCAGCGACCACATTTTATGGTCCCTGGAAGCGGTCTACAAAGGCGGATGGTTCGGGGTTGGAATCGGGAATGCCTCCACAAAATTGATCGGCCTGCCCTTCTCGGCCACTGACAGCATCTTCGCGGTGATCGTGGAGGAGCTGGGTTTATTCGGAGCATTATGCCTGATCGCTTTGTACGGCATTCTGCTCTGGCGTGGACTGGTAATCGCCTCCCGGGCGCCGGATCTGCTGGGTAAGGTGATGGCTGCCGGTCTGACCTTCTGGATTACCATCGAAGCCTTCATAAATATGTCCATGATTATCGGCCTGGTACCGGTGGCAGGCAATGCCCTGCCATTCGTCAGCGCCGGTGGTTCGAACTTGATTTCGACTCTTACAGCCATTGGTATCCTGCTAAGCATCTCGCGTCAGTCCGGGACCAAAAAAGTCACGGCCGAGAACAATGAACGGAGGTCTTATAGTGCGTCTGTTGATCTGCGCCGGCGGGACCGGCGGCGGAGTGTATCCCGC
Source organism: Anaerolineales bacterium (assembly GCA_017882145.1). Lineage (GTDB taxonomy): Bacteria > Chloroflexota > Anaerolineae > Anaerolineales > Villigracilaceae > UBA877. Next base: position 7,288 of record JADGQB010000172.1, on the reverse strand, counting down.
TCTGGCCGTCCTGCAAGCCATTCAGGATAATGCTGAAGTTCTCTGGATAGGTGGAGAAGGCGGTATGGAAACCCGACTCGTTGAGAGAAGTGGCATTCCTTATCAAACCATCCCGGCTGCCGGAGTGCATGGCATTGGCCTGCGGACTCTGCCCCGAAACCTGTGGCAGTTGGGCCGCGGCGTGCTTGCTTCACGGCGCATCCTGCGCGCATACAGACCCGACGTACTATTCTTCACCGGTGGATATGTGGCTGTCCCCATGGCCCTGGCCGGATGGAAATTGCCCAGCCTGCTCTACGTACCGGATATCGAACCAGGGCTGGCATTGAAGACCCTGGCGCGCCTGGCGGACAGGATTTGCGTCACTGCCCAGGACTCGTTCAGCTTTTTCAAGCGCCCCGGCCGGATTGACTTAACCGGTTACCCAACCCGCTCCGATCTGACCCGTTGGACACGTACGGCTGCCCGCCAGGCCTTGCACCTGAATGATGAAAGCCCCATCCTGTTGGTAGCCGGCGGGAGCAAAGGCGCACGCTCGATCAATAATGCCATCCTGGCAAACTTGACAGCCCTGCTTGAAATGGCCCAGGTCATCCATCTGACCGGAGAACTGGATTGGCCGGACGTGGAAGCAAAAAAAGCCGATCTTTCAGTTTCGCAATCTGCCCGCTACCTCGCTTTCCCATACCTGGACGAGCAGATGGGTGCAGCCCTGGCTGCGGCTGACCTGGCGATTAGCCGTGCCGGAGCCTCCACGCTTGGAGAATATCCGCTCTTCGGCCTGCCGGCCATCCTGGTCCCCTACCCGCATGCCTGGCGGTACCAGCGAGTAAATGCTGATTACCTTGTCAGGCATGCTGCGGCCGTCATGCTGGAAGATGCCGCATTGTCCAGCCAGCTCCTGCCGGCCGTACAAGCTTTACTCAGCCAGCCTCAGAAACTGACATCCATGCGCCTTGCCATGCAGAACCTGTCTCGCCCTGAGGCTGCCGCACAAATCGGCCGACAACTGCTCACCCTTGGCCGGGGAGAGGAGATGAGAGCATGATGAGTCTGGCGATTGTCTTCTGGATGTATGTGATCCTGTTCGCACTCATCGGTGGGATGCGCGGCTGGGCCAAGGAAATCCTGGTCAGTTTCAGCGTCATCCTGGCACTGGCGCTTACGGCCCTCCTGGAACGCTACATACCTTTCATCCGGGATGTGCTCGTACCGCAAAAAAACTCTGTTCTTTTCTGGCTGCGCACCCTCATCCTGATATTGCTGGTCTTTTTTGGCTATCAAACGGTCAATATCTCACGAATTTCGGCCAAGTTGACCAGGGAAAAAATCGAGCATATTATCCTGGGAACCGTCATCGGCGCCATTAATGGATACCTGATCGCCGGAACCATCTGGTTCTATATGGCAGATTCCAGCTACCCGTTTGGAAATATCGTTTCTGCCCCGTCTGGCGAGATTGCCACGATCGCCAATAACATGCTCCTTTATATGGCACCCAGGCTTCTTGGAATTCCCGGCATTTATTTTGCTGTAGTAGTTGCATTCATTTTCGTGATTGTGGTGTTTATCTAAAACTATGACTCGCATCCATCTGATCGGTATCGGCGGTACAGGAATATCGGCCATCGCACGTGTCTTGCTCGAAATGGGCCACACGGTAAGCGGATCTGATCGCGCCGAATCCTCGTTCACTCGCGATTTACAATCTGCGGGCGTGACCATTCATATCGGTCACAACCCCAAGAATGTCGTGGGTGCGGACCTGGTGGTGCGTTCATCCGCCATCCCGGACGACAATCCCGAAGTAAGCGCTGCGCGCGCCGGACGGATCCCCGTGCTCAAGCGGGCTGACTTCCTCGGCACCCTGATGGACGGCAAGACCGGCATCGCCATCGCCGGGGCACATGGCAAAACCACCACCTCCGCCATGATCGCCTGGATCTTGTCAGAATTGCACCAGGACCCATCTTTCATTATCGGTGGCGTGTTGGCGAATTTGGGAACCAATGCCCATTACGGGCAAGGCGATACTTTCATCATCGAGGCCGACGAATACGATCGCATGTTCCTGGGTCTGCAGCCTGCCATTGAAGTGGTCACCAATATCGAACATGACCATCCGGATTGTTATCCCACCCTGGCCGACCTGCAGGAGGCTTTCATGGAATTCGTCCAGCGCCTCCCCACCAACGGCACACTGATCGCCTGCGTCGAGGACCCGGGCGCTTATGATTTGATCACGAAAGCCGAAAAGATCGGCAAATCCGTGCTCGTTTACGGCCTGAAGCCCACCACCGAAGCCGGTCGCGAGGTGGAAGCCTCCACCAGTGTGATCTCGGTCAATGGCAAAGGCGGTTTCACTTTCAGCGCTTCCGTTCTGGGCAGATCAGCCATGGTCGAACTACAGGTACCGGGTAAGCACAATATCCTCAACGCTCTCGCAGCTCTGACGGTGGCCAAAATCCTCGACCTGCCGCTGCTGGAGGCAGCAGTTGCCCTCGGCAAGTTCACCGGCACCGGCCGCCGTTTCGAGGTGCGCGGCGAGGTCAATGGCGTTACGGTAATCGATGACTACGCGCATCATCCGACCCAGATCCAGGCCTCCCTGGCAGCCGCCCGCTATCGTTATCCACGCTCCCCGCTTTGGGTGGTCTGGCAGCCGCATACTTACTCACGTACTCAGCTGCTCCTGGAAGATTTCGCCAATTCGTTCGACGTCGCCGACGAAGTCATCGTTACCGAAATCTACGCCGCCCGTGAGCCAAAACAGGATTTTTCGTCCAAGAAGGTTGTAGACGTCATGCACCGCCCGGCACACTTCATTGCTGATCTGCCGGAAGTAAGCGATTATCTGAATAATCATCTTCGTCCCGGTGATGTACTACTGGTGCTTTCCGCCGGGGATGCCGACCAGGTCAGCACCAATGTGTTGGCCCATTTGAAGGAGGTTAATAATGGATAACAAGAAGAAACTTGTCTACGATTCAGAAGTGATGGCTCTGCCGCCTCTGCGCTTGGTAATCGGCGATATCCCCTCACCTGACCCTGACCGCCGCAGCATGTCCAACCAGCCGCTGCGGAAGCCCGGCAAGGAAATGGAAATCTCGGTGAAGCGCATCATCGCTCATCTCGAACAGGACTAAAAGATCCTTATCGACGCAACTGGAAAACTGACGCCCATGAAACCAGCCAGCCTCTCTAAACTGCGTGCTCTCTTTGGCGACCGGATGCAGGAGAATGCTCCTCTCTCCGGCTATACCGCCGCACGCATCGGTGGCCCGGCGGACGTTCTGGTTTTCGTCCATAATGCCGATGAGCTGGTCCAGGCTGCTGAGAAGTTGTGGGAGATGGAGCTACCCTTCGTTCTGCTGGGTGGCGGCTCGAACGTGCTGGTCAGCGATCGGGGTGTGCGCGGCGTGGTCATCATCAACCGGGCGCGCCTGTTGAAATTCAATTCGCAGGCCGAGCCTCCCAGCGTCACCGCAGAATCGGGTGTCACCCCCAACGACATCGCCCAGCGCGCCGCCCGGCTCGGGTTGGCCGGTTTCGAATGGGCCGCTTCCGTCCCCGGATCTTTAGGTGGAGCAATCTATGGCAACGCCGGCGCCTTCGATGGCGATATGGCAGGCAATCTGATCGCGGTGGATGTATTTGACCGCCAAGCCGGACGTCAGACCTGGCCGGTGGAGCGCCTTGAATACGGTTATCGCACCAGCCTGTTGAAGCGCACCCACCCTCCGGTCATCCTGCTCTCGGCAGAATTGGCGCTCAGGCACGGCGACCGGGAGGCCATCCAGGCCAAGATGGAGCAATTCTCCGCCCAGCGTCATATCAGCCAGCCGCCCGGGGCCAGCATGGGTTCGATGTTTAAGAATCCTGCGGGTGACACAGCCGGACGCTTGATCGAGGCCGCCGGACTAAAAGGAAAAAGTATCGGCAATGCCACCATCAGCAGCCAGCATGCCAACTTTTTCATCAATACAGGCCAGACGAAATCTTCCGATATGCGTGCGCTGATCGATCTGGCGCAAAAGGCCGTCCTGGATCAATTCAGGATCCAGCTTGAACTTGAAGTGGAATATATCGGCGAGTGGTAAGAGCAGATAGAGAACAGAGATTAGAGAGCAGAGAATCAAGAAATGATGGATAAGAATGCCGTTTCACGAGTACCTGCGGTACTTGCGCAGGCAGACCGCAAATTGAAGATCGCCGTCCTGTTTGGTGGACGGTCCGGTGAGCATGAAGTCTCGCTGGATTCGGCGCGATCTGTCCTGGCTGTGCTGGATCCACAGAAATACGAGATTTTCCAGGTCGGCATTACCCACGCTGGCAGTTGGCTGACCGGGCCGGACGCGCTCCAGGCATTGGCAAGCGGGCAAACGGATAACCTGCTGCCCTGCACCATCCTGCCCGACCCGTCCAAAACCGCTCTCTTTGTGATCCGTTCGAAAGATCAGGGACAGGTTCAGGAAAACTCGAAGTTCGAGTACGAGCACTCAAAGTACGAGTACGAGAAGCTCACCGATCTGGATGTGGTCTTCCCTGTCCTGCATGGCACCTATGGCGAAGACGGCACCCTGCAGGGCCTGCTCGAAATGGCCGACCTGGCTTATGTGGGTGCAGGCGTCACCGGCTCCTCGGTTGGCATGGATAAGGGCGTCTTCAAGGATGTCATGCGCGCCATCCGCATCCCGACGGTGGAGTCGATCATCGTCCTGCGCAGTGAGATCGAAAAATCCATCGAACAGGTCATCCGCCAGGCCGAAGAGGTCGCAGCCTATCCTCTGTTCATCAAGCCCGCCAACCTGGGTTCTTCGGTCGGCATCACCAAGTGCAACAGCCGCGCCGATCTGGGCGAGGCTTTGCTGGAAGCCGCCGCGTTTGACCGGCGAGTGCTGGTGGAACGCGGTGTGGATGCCCGTGAGATCGAAGTCTCCGTACTCGGCAATGACGACCCGCAGGCCTCCGTGCCCGGCGAAGTATTGCCCAGCCGTGAATTTTATTCCTACGAATCCAAGTACGTGGACGGCACCTCCGGCCTGCTCATCCCGGCTCCCCTGCCCCCCGAGGTCGCCGAGAAGATCCGCCGGATGGCCGTTGACGCCTATAAAGCCATAGATTGCGCCGGCATGGCCCGCGTGGATTTCTTCGTTGAGAAGAAGAGCGGCGCCATCTACCTGAATGAACTAAACACCATCCCCGGCTTCACCAGTATCAGCATGTACCCGAAACTCTGGGAAGCCAGCGGGTTGCCTTATGCCAGCCTGGTTGACCGCCTGGTCGACCTGGCGCTTGAACGCAAAGCCGATCGCAGCCGTACTGAACGCAAATTCCGGAGAACCTCATGACCACGCCACAAAAGAACTCTCACGCCGACACCGTCCGCCAGCGCCGCTCCTCGCAGAAGCGCTCCACGCCAGTTGCGAGAACCCGAAATTTGGGTACGAGTACCCGAGGTTTGGGAACAACTTCCCGCACTTCGGCAACGAGAAAGACCACCCAGACCGCCCGGCAAGCCTACACGCCCGCCTCGCTCATCCTGCCTGGCGACCCGCGCCCGGTTGCTCCCACCACCCTGCGCAAGATGCGGACCAGCGCCGTAAGCTCTGCAAGGGAATCGAAAGGCAGCGCTTTCGGCATGAACGCTCAGGCCAACGCCCGCGGCAATGTTGTCAGCTTCCCTGTCCCGGTCAGGGGTTCGAAGGTCCGCCCAGGCAACCGGATGGTGAAAAATTCACGCCGCAATGGCTACGATTCGGTCTTCAGCCTCGGCCGCACCACCGTACGCGCCCCGGCCATCAGCCTTCCCAAACTGGGTTCACGCTGGGCTTCCGCCGTGCTGACCCTGGTGCTGGGCCTGATGGTCTATACCATGTGGACTGCCAATACCTTCAAGGTCTCCACAGCCGATGTGACCGGAAACCAGCGTCTGCAAGCCTCAGATGTTACCCAGCTGCTCGGATTGGCCGGACAGCCCATCTTTACCGTCATCCCTTCCAAGCTCGAGCAGGATCTGCGCACCGCCTTCCCCGACCTGGCGAAAGTCAGCGTGCAAGTGGCCTTCCCCAATCACATCCGGGTGGCAGTGGTCGAACGCATGCCCATCCTGACCTGGTACCAGGATGGCAAAACCACCTGGATCGACGCCAACGGGATCTCTTTCACCCCGCGCGGCGATGTCCAGGGCCTGGTGCAGATCGCTGCGAACGGCGCCCCGCCTATGCCTGCGCTTCCGGCTGAACAGCAGAAATCCGTTTACGACCAGGCCTTTATTTCACCTGACATGGTGCAAGCCATCCTGACCCTCGCACCCCAGATCCCGGCTGGATCGCCAATGGTCTTTGACCCGTTATACGGCATGGGCTGGCAGGACGCGCGCGGCTGGTCGGTTTATTTCGGCCAGACCACCCGGGATGTTCCGATGAAACTTAATGTGTACCAGTCGATCCTGGACACTCTCTCCAAGCAGGGCATCCAGCCCACGCTGATAAGCCTGGCTTATCTGGATGCACCATTCTATAAGTGACCGGTAAACTATGGATGAAATTGTTGTTGGAATAGACGTAGGCACGACCAAAGTCTGCACCCTGGTGGGGCGGGTGGAACCGGAAGCCATCCGCATCCTGGGTTCAGGCGTGGAACCCTCCGAAGGCATCAAGAAGGGTGTCATTGTCGATCTGGCGGCGGCTGCGCAAGCCATTACGCGTTCGGTGCAAAAGGCCGAGCAGGTCTCGGGTGTGGAAATCACCGGGGCACTGGTCAGCCTGGCCGGTGCGCACGTCAGCTCCATCAACAGCCGCGGGGTGGCCGGGGTGGCCGGTGAAATGATCGACGAAAACGATGTCTACCGTGCTTTGGACGCCGCCCGGGCTGTGGCCATTCCTCACAACCGTGAGATCATCCACATCATCCAGCGCGGCTTCACTGTGGACGGTCAGGACGGCGTGACCATGCCAATCGGAATGCACGGCTACCGGTTGGAAGTGGAAGCCCACATCATCACGGCTGCCCAGTCGGCGGTCGAAAACCTGCGCCAGTGCGTCGGCGCCTCCGGGGTGGAAGTACTGCAGTTCGTCCTGAACCCGCTGGCTTCGGGTGACGTGGTGCTCTCGGACGGAGAACGCCAGATGGGCGTGGCAGTCTGTGACATCGGCGGCGGCACCACCGACCTGGCCATCTATGTGGATGGGCACGTCTGGCATACCATGGTGCTGGCAGTTGGCGGCAATCACATTACCAACGATATCGCCACCGGTTTGCGCCTGCCGCTCGCCCAGGCCGAGGA
>JADGQB010000442.1 GCA_017882145.1 Anaerolineales bacterium | reverse complement strand
ATCTCCGGCCTGCTCATCCTCAACGATGATGAGACCGGCATCCCCTACTCCGTGATGGATTGTTCCTGGATCACCGCCTTCCGCACCGGGGCAGCCACAGGCTTGTCTGCCAAGTATCTGGCCCGTCCTGAGAGTGAAGTGGCCGCCATCCTGGCCTGCGGGGTGCAGGGGCGCACCAACCTGGAGGCGTTCGCCAGCCTGTTCCCGCTCAAGCGCGTCTATGCCTACGACATTCTGCCGGATGTTCAGGCAAAGTATATTGCAGAAATGCAGCCGAAGTTCAAATTTGAGATCCTGCCGGCCAAAAGCCCCAAACAGGCCGTCACGGAAAGCGACCTGGTGGTGACCTCCGGCCCGATCCTGCATCATCCCACCCCCACCATCGAAAAGGACTGGCTGAAACCCGGCGGGTTTGCTTCAGCCGTTGACTTCGACTCGTATTGGACCGGCCCGGCCATGCAGCAAATGGACCGGATCAGCACCGACGATCACGCCCAGTTCATGTACTACCGCACCGTCGGGTACTTCCAGGAAACCCCCGATCCGTATGCGGACCTGGGAGAACTTGCCACCGGCCAGAAACCGAAGCGCACATCGGACAAAGAGCGGCTTATGGCGATCAACCTGGGCCTGGCGATGGACGATATGGCCATTGCACCCGAAATCTACCGGCGGGCACACGAAAAAGGCATTGGTACCTGGCTGCCGCTTTAACCGGTCAGCTGTGATCTAGTGATAAAACGCCCACTCAGTTGGGCGTTTTATCACTATGCTCAAGAGTTCGCTTCAAATAGAATTGTGCCCAGACTACTCTTTGGAGAACCATCCAGCCTTTTTCAATGAAGGGAGTTGTACCTAAATGACGGTTCCGAAAACAGCTGATGTCGTAGTGATTGGAGGCGGTGTAATGGGGGCCAGTACCGCGTACCATCTTGCCCTGCGCGGTCAAAAGAATGTTGTGCTGCTCGAGAAAGGTGAATTCTTCGGCCAGGAGGCTACCGGAAAATGCGCCGGCGGCGTCCGCTACCAATTCTCCACCGAGATCAACGTCCGCCTTTCCTTGCAGAGTCTGCCGATGCTCGAGCGCTTCAAGGATGAGACCGGTCAGGAGATCAATTTCCGCAAGTGCGGATACCTTTTCGTTCTCACCAAACCCGAAGATGTTAAAACCTTCCGGCACAGCCTGGAAATGCAGCAGAACCTGGGCGTCCAAACCCAATGGTTGTCCGCACAGGAGGTCCAGCAGCGCCTGCCTTTGATGCATTTTGAGGATGCCCTGGCAGGCTCCTACAACCCGCAGGATGGTCTGGTCGATCCGAACAGCGTCGTCATGGGCTATGTGGGCGCTGCACAGCGTTTGGGCGTGCAGTGCCTCACCAGTGTCGAAGTGACCGGCATCTGCACTGCCGCCGGCAAGATCCAGTCCGTGGAAACCAACCAGGGCAGCCTCTCCACCCGGGTGGTCGTGGATGCCGCCGGACCCTGGGCGGGTGTAGTCGGTGAAATGGCCGGAGTCCAGGTACCGATCGTGCCTGTCCGCCGCCAAATCATGACGACCACCCCGCTGCCTGAAGTGCCTCAGGATTTCCCCTTTGTACTGGATTTCGCGCAATCGCTTTACTTCCACCGCGAGGGCGATGGAATATTAACCGGCATGTCCAATAACAACGAAAAACCTGGGTTCGACCAGAGCGTTGACGAAGCCTTCGAGATGGTCAACCTGGAGGCAGCCATTGCCCGTTTGCCCTGCCTGGAGAAAGCCGGTTTGCTCTCGCATTGGGCCGGCCTGTATGAAGTTACCCCGGATGCCCATCCGATCTATGGCAGGACGCCTTTGGACGGCTTTTATCTGGTGGCCGGGTTCTCAGGCCACGGGTTCATGCACGGCCCAATCTCGGGAAAATTAATGACCGAAGTCATCCTGGATGGCAAATTCCAGAGCCTGGACGTTTCGATGCTCGATCTGGCCCGGTTCCAGGAAGGCCGCCAGATCCGCGAATATAACGTGGTCTGATCTGGGAATCTTATAGTTCGCTCAAAATAATACGTCCGGGCAATCGAATTGCCCGGACGTATTTCATAAACAGTCGAACAGACCTACGCTTTCGCCAACAAAGCCTCGAGCGCCTTCCTGGAAGAGCTTTCGATCTCGGCGTGCAGGCTGCCGCCGTGTGAATCCATCGTCACTACCACCGGGAAATCCTTTACTTCGATCACCCACATGGCTTCGGGTACGCCGAATTCCAGCTTGTAGACGCCCAGCACGCGCGTGACCGTCTGGGCAATCCATGAGGCTGCCCCGCCGATGGCATGCAGGTAAGCGCCGCCCGTTTCCTGGCAGCCCTTGAGCGTCTTGGCGCCCATACCGCCCTTGCCGATCACACCGCGTACATTAAAGTGGCGCATGACATCCGCCTGGTAGGGTTCCTCGCGGATGCTGGTGGTCGGGCCGGCCGCAACGAAGCGGTACTGGCGGGTATCCAGCCCGGCGACTACCGGGCCGCAGTGATAGATCACGCCGCCGTCCAGGATGGGCTTGAGCGCCGCGTAAACTTCCAGGTCATCACCCTGGGGTTGGCGCGTTTTCTTGATGAAAGTATCGTTCATCCATTTATGGACAGTGTCACGACCGGTGATCATCACGCCCGACAGCAAGACCGGGTCG
>JADGQB010000441.1 GCA_017882145.1 Anaerolineales bacterium | reverse complement strand
AATGTTCAGGGGCGTTCGCAGTTCATGGCTGACGTTTGCCAGCAAGTGGGTCTTCAATTGGTCGCTCTTGATTGCCTTAGCCTCCGCCTCCAACGCCACCTGGACGAGTTCGGCGCTCTTCAATGCGCTGCTTAGATGTCCTCGCAGCGTAGTGTATACATCCCCATCGCGTGGACCGATCTCAAACAGGACAAAACCAATCTGTTCCTCCTGAAAGTACAACGCTTCAACATCAAAGGCGGTTATACGGCCATCCGGGAGCATGCCATTTGGAACAAGTTGTCGGGTGGGAAAGCGCACCCCGCCCTTATCCAGGGGCAGGCGTTGCTCGCCAAGAAATGCCAGTATCAACCGCGACCAGGCCGGCATCTCACCCTTCTCGTCATAAAGTGAAAGGAAGCAGCTCTGGATGCCTAATCCAGGCAGCTCCTGAGCTAATAATTTTATAATGGTTTCGACTTCATACGTGGTCACCATCGTCTGGACAATGCGGTTGAGCCGGTTGGTCTGTTCCATTGTCTCCAGGCGTTGGTAAAGCTGGCGGCGGTGGGCCATCTCTCCGACTAGCGCATATCCGTTTTCTATCAGGCGGTACGCCTTGACAACTCGTTCACCTGATTTGAACAAGCTGCTGACTTTCGTGCGAATGAAACGCAGGACTTCCAACCATTCGATAATATCCGTACCGCTGGGAATGGTGGATAGGATGCCTCCCAATGTTTGGATAAAAACACCGGATGTTTTCTTGGTCGATTGGACATCGGTAAAAAAATCGTCCCCAAGCTTTGTTGCTAATCCGGACGGCAGTTCCCCCAGCGGCGCACGGCTGGCGAAGATTTTGTTGAGTTCCCTATGCGAGTTACTGGGCTTTGATCGTGTTGTAGTAGGGATGCCGCCCTGAATAACCTCAACCAGTCCGGGTTCCTCCGTTTCCGTTTGGAAAACATTCTCCACCATTTGCTCGCATCCGCAGGACTGCCGGCAAATGATTTCTGTTTGCAGAACGATCTGCTCCGGTGTCGGTTCATCTGCCAGCCTCGATAAAAGCAGATCGACACTCCGGCTGCCCATTATATGCCATGGGGCTCGCACAGTGGTCAGGGAAGGGGTGGTCGCACGCGTTTCCTCGATGTCATCAAAACCTGTCACTAGCACGTCTTCCGGAATACGCATCCCATACAGCTGGAGGGCTTGCATGGCACCGATCGCCATATTGTCGTTAGCCGAGACCAGTGCGTCGAATCCCATCCTGTCAGCCTCGATCAGGTGTTTGACAGCTGCGGTTCCGGAAGACCGGCGGAAATCTCCGGACAGGATCAGGTTGGAATCTATTGATAGACCATATTGTCCGAGGGTTTCCAGGAATGCTTGATACCTCTCCTCCGCATCCCGGCTGACTTCCGGGCCACGGATGAAAGCGATCTTGTGCCGCCCATGCTGTTCGATCAAGTGGGAGAGCAGCTTCTGCATCCCTACCCGCATATCGATCTGAATGCTGGGATAGGAAGGCAGCACCATGCCCATGCTGATGATTGGGAGCGGAGTATAGAATTGAAAGAACGCTTCCATCCCGGCCCGGTCAAGGGTATGGTTGAGAATGTTTGCCCAGATCAGGATACCATCGACATTCGGCTGGCCTGCGATTTTGAAGAGGATATTCTTTTGAGATTCATACTGTTGTGGCCAGCGCGGGATTCCCCCAGAAAAGCAGATCAGATTCGCACTCCGTTCCGTGCTTCTTTCAGCTACGCCATGCCAGAGATCGATTTCGGTCGGCCCATTAAGACGTGCAGTCAGCATCCCGATGGTTAATGAACTGGGTGAGCGTGAACGGGTAGGCGGAGAAACTATGCTCATGGATGAAAAGGGATAAGCCGGTTTGATCGATGCAAATCAGGTTATGGAAAATTTTCCGGAATCCAGCGACCGGCAAACGCCACAGCCAAGTTATTTGAAATTCAATCTTGGCAGGGAACGCAATAGATTCTATCATCAATCGTTTTGGCTATGCCGCTCACTAATAAGCGTATTTTTTGGACTAAAGTTGTACAACACCTTTTTTAAAGCCGGTCGGCTAATCAATTACCAGATTGATTTTATCAGCCAGGGTAAAGAGGATCGAGAATTATCCGGGGTTTCGTTCATAACATGAAGATGTTATGTCCATAAAAAACCGAGATGCTGGCTGAAGAGAGAGCCAACATCTCGGTAAGCACATTTTGGCAAATCAGTAAATCGTGCAATGTTATGTGATGATCGCCTATCCCGATAAAAAATAGCCATAATGGGAATCTACAATATCGATCAAACGGCAAAACTCCCATTTGTTTCTCGCACATAATCGGCTTGGCCACTCCAAATCGACGCGAAATTCGACGGTCTTTCGAACATAACGTACTGATGATGGGTCCGCCGGGCGCCGGCAAGACCCTGCTGGCGCGCGCCCTGCCAGGCATCCTGCCCAAGATGTCGATCGACGAGTCAATGGATGTGACCCGCATCTATTCAGTGGCCGATCAACTGCCGTCCGATACCCCCCTGCTGCGCAACCGGCCCTTCCGCTCGCCGCACCACACCATCAGCCATGCCGGACTGGTAGGCGGCGGAAATTGGCCGCATCCGGGGGAAATTTCGCTGGCCCATCATGGGGTGCTGTTCCTGGATGAA
>JADGQB010000440.1 GCA_017882145.1 Anaerolineales bacterium | reverse complement strand
CATCCTTGGCCCGCTCACATTAGAATGGCGGCTCATCAGCCGGGTTCTGATGATACCAGTACTGGCGGGTGTTGCTTATGAGTACTTGCGCTGGACCGCTGATCACATTAAATCCCCCTTTGTCCGCTTTATCGTCAAGCCCAACCTGGCCTTGCAGTCCCTGACTACGCGTGAGCCGGACGAGAAGATCCTCGAGGTGGCAATTGCTGCCTTCCAGGCGATGCGACAGGCAGAGAGAGAATAGTAAACCAAAAAGAGTAAGACCAAACCCCGCAGACCAATGATTCTGACCTGTGGGGCCGTTTTTTGTAGGGGATGAACTTGTAATATGGGACCAGGTCGCTATAATAATCTACAATCAATCCGGTATTAGCTTGACAGCCGGTCGCAGCAGCATAACCCCTGCCAGAGCCAGGATTATCGCCCCCATCCAGTAAGGCGCCCCAACCATTACATGATCATACATCGCCCCCGCCCACAGCGGGCCAAAGATGTTCATCAGGCTGCCCAACCCGGTGGTCACACCCATCAGCAGGCCGACCTCACGATGCAGCACCAAATCAGTGCTGAGCGTGGTTAACGTTGGAAATGTGAAGGCGCTGATTGCACTGACCATCATGTTCAGCGGGAATATCGGCCAGAAGAGAGGCATAAAAAAGATTGAAACGTCGATAACCGATTGTCCGATCAGACTCACCCGGGCTACCTTGGTGTCTCCGAAGCGCGGTACCAGGCGCGGCACCAAAATAAAAGTGGTGGCTCCCACCGCAATGCCCGCCAATCCCAAAAGCAAGCTAAGTTGCCAGGGCTCGGCGGAGAATTTCTGGATCACGAACAAAGTTGAAGTGCTGTTGATGCCGTTGAAGGCGAAGTTGAAAAGCGCCGTTACCAGCAGCAGCCAGCCCAGTCCGGGTTTACGAGCCATCTCGAAAATGGCGACGATCGGGTTGAAATCGTTCGGACGCATTCGGGCGGTCTCCCTGCGCTCCAAGGGTAACGATTCGGGCAAGATGAAGATCCCGAGCAGCACATTCAGCAAGGACAAACCCGCGGCTGCGAATGCTGGCGCTTGCAGGTTGAGCTGACCGAGCAGGCCTCCCGCGGCCGGCCCCAGGATCAATCCGACACTCCAGGCCATTCCGATCAGGGCAAAATTCTTCGAACGTACCTCAGGCTTCGAAACGTCTGCAATATACGCGCTCGCAGTTGACAAGTTCCCGCCGGTGATGCCGCCTATGATCCGCCCCAGGAATAGGATCCATAATGCTCCGCCCATGCCAAAGATCAGATAACCGATCGCCTGTCCGAGCAGGCTGATCAGCAGCACAGGTCGCCGCCCATACCGGTCGCCAAGTTTCCCAATCAGCGGGGCGGCAACAAACTGACCGCCGGCATACAGCACGGTGAGCATACTCACCATCAGGGCTTCGGAACTATATTTTTGAACGATGTAGGGTGCGACGGGGGAAAGAAGCGTGATACCGATCACATCCATCAGCATGATGACGAAAATCAAGCTGAGGGCAGCCTTTGTCTTTTTGCCTTTTTCTTCACTCTGCACGTATGGCTCGCTAATATTTGGATTATTTCTTCGGCAATGCGAACCGGATGATTGCTCCGTCCTCAGTTTCTTCTGCTTGTCGAATTTCCCCGGCTTGTATCTCAACCAGGGCGCGATTAACGTATCCGAGCATTTCCCGGTCCAGATCAGAAGGCTGGCGCGCCTTCATCCCTGCACTTGACAAACTGAACAACAACCAACCAGGCTGCTCCTCGACGTTGATATTGATCTTCGTTTGAGCTTCACAATATACAGCCACGAGAGCGATAAAACCTGAAATGATCTGGCGGCAAAGCTGTTCATCTGTACGAAATTTCTTAAAGGTAGTTAGAACCTGGTAATCTAGCTTGACATCTGCCGATGGATTAAATTTTTTCCACTGCGCCAGGCTTTGTGCGATTAATTGCTCGATATCCGTTTCTTTGGAGCTGAACGTTTTTTCGTGCTGGTTGATCCGTGCAATGTCGATCAATCCATTCATCAAGGTAAGCGCCCGCATCCCGCTTCGATATACTGTCCCCAGGTCTTCTTTTTGGAAATCAGTAAGAGGTGCAGCCCCGACCGTGTTCAGCAGCACCTTACTGAAACCTGTTGTGTGGTTAAAAGGCGTCCGCAGATCATGCGCCTGTTTGGAGATAAACTGTTCGAGATCAATTTGCGTTGGAAGATCTATCTTCGTATTAGGCATGCGTAGATTCACCTTCTGCTGATTTGGGGAACCAGCGCGTGGATGTCATCTTTTCTTATTCTTTTCAAAGGTTCCGTTGATTAATCCGCGTCTATCCGCGTTTGCCCATATCCCAATTCGACCAAAGGATCTGGAAAGAGATTTTTACTGTTCAAATACCCTTTTTGTTTATATTCCAGGAAGAGCGCACCCCATTCCGTCGTGTTTTGCCACTCCCTGGTCACTCGCTTATATTTAAAAGGCCAATAAAAATAATCCTGCTCGGCTTTGGCAATGGCAATCGGCAGAGCCACGAGAGGGGTACGCAAGATAAGCTTTTGCAGGAATCTGGTTGGTCCAAACCAGGCGAGCCAGGCCAGAAAGGTGTGCGAATTGCGGGTGATTTTGAAATTCCAGTTTTCGCCGGATACATCGTCGCCAACCAGCTCAATC
>JADGQB010000439.1 GCA_017882145.1 Anaerolineales bacterium | reverse complement strand
GTCATTTCCACAAAGGCGGGAAAATCTTTTTCCTTCTCGAGCACGCTCGAGAAAGTGACTTTGAAGTGGTCAGGGTCGCTGCGAGCAAATTCGATATAGGTCCAGGCCACCTCGACAAAACGGCGCAACGGGTCATCCTGGTATTTCTTGACCAGCATGGCAAGCTTTTCGTAAAGGCGGCAGTAGCCTTCGGTGGAGATGGCTGCGATGAGCGCCTGTTTGTCGGTAAAATGGGCGTAGGGGGCGGCGTGGCTGACCCCGGCCCGGCTGGCTACTTTTCGCAGAGACAGTCCGCTGACGCCTTCCTTTGACAGTATTTCCGCTCCGGCTTTGATGAGGGCATTTTTCAAGTCGCCATGATGGTATTTTTTCTCTGTCATGATTCAATCCTACTTTCAAATCTTGACATCGTCAAGATGATGTTCTATAATCTTTACAGTGTCTAGTTAATAAAGGAGACAACTGTGGGTTCTTATGAAAATGCTAAAAACCTCATAGTGGAGACTGCCCGGCAACTGACAAATAAGGGCTATCTCATGGCGACCGGTGGAAACCTGTCAGTTCGGATCGCCGGCCAACAGGTCTTTGCAATCACCCCCTCCAACTACGATTACCTAAAAATGTTGCCGGATGATATTTGCGTGCTGGACTTCAAACTGAATTCACTTGAAGGGACGCGCAAAGCCTCGGTCGAAAGCGGCATGCACGCCGCCATCTATAAGGCGCGACCAGATGTGAACGCAGTCATTCACACGCACCAGGTCTATGCCAGCGCTTTGACGCTCATCCGCACCCCCATCCCTGCCCTTTTCGACGAGCAGACGCGCTTCCTGGGCCGCAGTGTGAAAATTATTCCATATGCGCCCTCCGGAACCGGGATGTTGGCAAACACCATCTCCAGGCACATCGGCGACCACAACAATGCTTACATGATGCAAAACCACGGCGCGCTGGTCTTCGGAAATGACATGGAACGCGCGGTCCACAATGTGGAAATTTTGGAGAAGTGCTCGCTGGCTTATCTACTGGCACTGTGTACCGAACGCAAGGTAAGCGGAATACCGCTGATCGTGCGTGAACTGGCCTTTGCCAGCCTGCGCAAGGATCAGAAAAAGGCAGAGGCCGGAGATTTTTAGAATGCAGACCAGACTATCAAGTACTCAAATCCCATTTAAGAGTTCAGATTTGGAGCAGAGCATGTCAGTGCCTCAACAATACGCCATCTCGCAATATCCGGATGTGGAGGATGTTTACCGCCGGTTGGATGCCCTCGTTCGCCAGCCCGTGCGTCCCATCCGGCGCGACAAGATGGATGAATATCTGGCCTTTTTTGATACGAAATGCTCCCGTTCCAGGCAAATGACAGAAGAAGCCAAACGGTTCATCCCAGGCGGCGTCCAGCATAACCTGGCCTTCAATTATCCGTTCCCGATTGCCATTGAAAAAGCGGAAGAGGCCTGCCTATGGGATGCGGATGGGAACCGGTATATTGACTTCTTGCAGGCGGGTGGTCCGACCGTGCTTGGCAGCAACTACAAGCCGGTGCGGGATAAAGTCATCGAGATGTTGCAAACCTGCGGGCCGGTAACCGGGCTGTTCCATGAATACGAGCTTAAACTGGCGCAATTGATCAACCGGTTCATGCCATCCGTTGAAATGTTCCGTATGTTGGGTTCCGGAACCGAAAGCGTGATGGCCGCCATCCGGGCCGCGCGTACCTACACCCGCAAGAAGAAGATAATCAAGGTGGGCGGTGCTTATCACGGCTGGAGCGACTCGATGGTCTACGGCCTGCACATCCCCGGAACCGGGCGGCTGGAGGCCAAGGGGATTCCGCGCGGCGCGTCTGCCAACACCCAGGAATTCTTCCCAAATGCCCTGGGTGCGTTGAAGCGCAAACTCATTCTCAACCGCCTGAAAGGCGGGACGGCGGCTGTAATTGTCGAACCAGTCGGGCCTGAGTCCGGGACCCGACCGGTGCCGTTCGATTTCAACCGCAAAGTGCGGGAGCTGTGTGACGAGTTCGGGGCGCTGCTGATCTTCGACGAAGTTGTGACCGGCTTCCGTCTCGGCCTGGGAGGGGCGCAGGGCTACTTTGGTGTCAGGCCGGATCTAACCGTCTTCGGCAAATGTGTCACGGGCGGCTATCCTATGGCAGGCGGTGTTGGCGGACGAGCGGAAGTGATCATGTCCTTTGCAGCCGGGATAGGCGGGGCAGGCGAACATGCCTACATCGGTGGAACGCTCTCTGCCAATCCGCTTTCATGCGTAGCCGGATATTACGCCCTGCTTGAGATGGAGCGTACGAATGCCGCGGTGCTGGCCGGAAAAGCGGGCGACCGGCTCAACCGGGGTTTGCAAGCAATCATTGAGAAATATGGACTGCCGTTCGTGGCCTTCAACCAGGGTTCGATCTGCCATCTGGAGACATCCGGTGTAATGCTTCTGGATCTACACAATCCAATCCGGCTGCTGAAGGAACTCAAACCACGCCGGCACATGATGGAAGAGATGGGTGCAGCCTACATGGCAAGTGGTCTTATCACGCTGGCAGGTTCGCGCATGTATACCTCCATGGCAGACACGGAGACAGTCATTGATGAGGCGTTGGGACAGTTCGAAGCCGTACTTTCCAGTGTGGAAGGATTATAGGGGCGCACGGCATCTGCCCTGATTGGAGAACCCATGGCCGATCCA
>JADGQB010000438.1 GCA_017882145.1 Anaerolineales bacterium | reverse complement strand
ATTGCAGAGTCTGGCCATTTCCGCCAGCGCCAATCCTAAAATAGCCGCGCTAAACCTGACCGGCAGCCTCCCGGCCCGGCTGGCCTTTGTCGTTCTTGAGCGAAACAAGACTGCCGCCGTTACCGGTTCGCTTGTCATCCCGAGTACCCCTGCCGCGGGCATGGTCCGTTTTAGCAATCTGACTACTGCTGTGGCCGGCGTCCCGGCCGGCACGGTCGTTCTGACGACTGGCTCTCCGCCGGCCCGCTTTGCCACGACGATGGATGCCGTGGTACCGGCCGGTGCAGGCAAAACCCTGGATGTTCCCGTACAGGCGCTTGATCCCGGCTCGAGCGGCAACCTGCCTGCCGGTAAACTCGTCGCCATCGAAGGTATCCTGGGGACCAGCCTGGCAGTCACCAATCCCAGCCCTACCACCGGCGGTTCGGACCGCTCGGCGCCCGTGCAGACTGCCGGGGATCGCACCCGCCTGCGGGCTGCGCTTGTGTCCGAGATCCTGGACCAGTGTAAAACCCTCCTACCGAAATCCATTGGAACGGGTGATACTATTTTCCCCGGCACCCTGGCGGTTGGGCAGGTGCTCTCCGAATCGTACTTTCCTGCGGCTGGGCAGACCGGGCAGACGCTTTCTCTGACGCTCAACCTGCAGTGCCAGGCGCAGTATGCCTCGCAATCCGATATGAGTACCCTGGCCAGGCTGGCATTGGATGCAATCCTACCGGAAGACTTTGAGCCGCTCTCCGCCCAGGCGATAACGTTAAGCTCCAATACTCCGGTGACAGACGTGGATGGGACCACGCACTGGCGCATCCAGGCCCAGCGGCTCTTGTACGCCCGCGTCGACCTGTCGCAAGCCACCCGCCTGATCCAGGGCCGCACCCCGGGTGGCGCCAGCCGGCGGCTGTCGCAGTCTTTGCAGTTGGCGGCCTCGCCCAAAATCACCCTGACGCCCGCCTGGTGGCCCTGGCTGCCAATCATCCCCTTCCGCATCACCATCACCACCGGAGGCTGATCGCTGATAACTGAAAGCTGATAACTGAAAGCTGATATCTGACAGACCCCTTGATAATCCTTGCGGTAGACCCCGGCTCCAAACGGATCGGCCTGGCCGTTAGCGACCCGACCGGTACCATCGCCAACCCTCTGACGGTTGTGCCGCACGTTGCGCGCCTGCTGGATGCCGCTGCCGTGGCCGAACTGGCCGCCTCGCGTCAGGCCGGCCTGATCGTGATCGGTCAGAGCTTCGATGAGGCTGGAAACCCATCCTATGAGGGCCGCCGGGCCGGGCGTTTCGCCGAAGCCTTGAAGACCCAGACAACCATTCCGGTGCTCCTGTGGGATGAATCCTTTACCACCCAGGATGCCCGTCTCGCCCGGATAAAGATGGGCGTCTCACGCAAAAGCCGCTCCGGTCACCTCGACGACCTGGCTGCCACCGTCTTGCTGCAATCCTACCTGGATGCCAATCGCCAACCATGAAACGTCGCCGTTCCTGTTTTCCCGCTCTACTTCTGGTTTTATTGCTTGCTTTGATCGTAATGGTGGCAGCTGCCATCGGCATACCGGCTCTTGCCTGGAAATCCTTTGGCGCTCCCGGACCTTCGCTCAATTCCTGGCAGCGCTTCAGTTATGCCTTTGAACTGGTTACGAACGCCGGCGATTTGACTCAGGCGCGTGACCCGGCCGGCGCGGAACAGACCTTCGTCATCCAGCCAGGGGAGAGTGTCGCTTCGATCTCGAACCGCCTGGAAGCAGCCGGCTTGATCCTCGGCGCGCGCACCTTCCGGGCTTACCTGCTCTGGACCGGCACGGATACGATCATCCAGACCGGCACCTACCGCCTCAGCCCGGCGCTGACCGGCCAGGCCATTGCCCAGGCATTGAAATCCACCACTTTGACTGAGGTAACCTTCAGCGTTCTGCCCGGTTGGCGCATGGAAGAGGTTGCTGCCTCGCTCCCGACCTCCGGCCTGGATATCACGCCAGAAGATTTCCTGGCGGTTGCCTCGGCTCCCCCCTCTGCCGCCGATATTCTCCCGGCTGGCGCGTCTGCTGAAGGGTTCCTTTCCGTGGGGAATTATGTCCTGCCGCGCAGCACCTCTGCCGAACAACTGGTTTACCTGTTGCTCCAAAGTTTTTCTTCCAGGTTGACCCCCGAACTCCGCAGCGGCTTTGCCGGCCACGGGCTGTCGGTCTACCAGGGGGTTACGCTGGCTTCCATCATCCAACGCGAGGCCGTGGTGGATGAAGAAATGCCGATGCTCGCTTCAGTCTTCTATAACCGGCTGGCGATCGACATGCCCTTGCAAACCGACCCCACGGTCCAATATGCGCTTGGTTATAATGTCGCCCAGGCTACTTGGTGGACCAATCCGCTCTCCAGTCAGGATTTTCAGTTCAATTCGCCCTATAACACCTATACCTATGCCGGATTGCCACCCGGTCCGATATCCAATCCCAGCCTGGCGGCCCTGCAGGCGGTGGCTGCCCCCGCCGAAAGCAATTATTACTACTTCCAGGCCCGCTGCGATAAATCCGGCCTGCATAATTTTTCAGAAACCTACGAGCAGCATCAGCATAACAATTGCCCTTAGTGATTATTCCAGGGAAGATGATGGATTCTTGCGCTGGAAAAAAGTCAGCAGGCCCGCGCCCATGGCCGTGCAAAGCAGGGCGGGCGTGAAAATGTACCAGCCAAC
>JADGQB010000171.1 GCA_017882145.1 Anaerolineales bacterium | reverse complement strand
TTATGCAAAAGAGAAATCGTACACAATTGGTCCTGGGGATCCTCCTGATCCTGTTGGCCGCATGGCTGATCGCCACCCGCATCAACCCCACTCTGGCAAGGTATCTCACCCTGCCGCCTTTCGCCTGGCCCATGTGGGTGATCCTCGCCGGCGCCATCTTGCTGGTCATCGGCCTGCTCTCCGGCGCACCCGCCATGGCCATTCCGGCCTGCATCGTGGCAGGTATCGGCGGCATCCTGTATTATCAGAATGCCACTGGCAACTGGGAATCCTGGGCGTATATGTGGACGCTCATCCCCGGCTTCGTCGGGCTGGGCAGTATCCTGGCCGGCATCCTGGGCGAGGATTTCAAATCTTCCCTGCGTACTGGCTTGAATTCGCTGGTCGTCAGTGCGCTGCTGTTTGCCATCTTCGGCACCTTCTTCCATGCCTGGAACATCTTCGGAGTCTACAGCACCTATATTCCGATTGCATTGTTGTTCCTGGGCGGTATCTGGTTCATCGTGCGCGGTGTCCTGCGCCGAAATTAGGAAAAGGAGAATCCCATGCGTCTACGCGGAAGTCTTTTTTGGGGCATCGTCCTCATCGTATTGGCAGCCTTGCTGTTCGCGAACCAGCAGGGTTGGCTGAAAGGCGACATTTTCAGCTATTTCTGGCCGGCGATTATCATCCTCTTCGGGATCTGGCTGCTGGTCGGGGCCACCGGTAAAGGCCGTTATGCCTCCTCCGGCCAGACGGTCTCCATTCCCATGGAAAACGCCCGCAGCGCCCGCATCAAAATGGACCACGGCGCTGGCCGGTTGAACGTCCGTTCCGGAGCCGCCTCCACTGAGCTGCTCAACGGCGTCTTCGGCTCAGAAGTGGATTACAAGTCATCCGTAAACGGCGACCAACTGCAGGTCAAGCTGCGCAACTCTCCGCAGTTCTGGGGCTGGTTCCCGGGCAGCGGCAGCCTGGACTGGGATGTCCGTCTGAATCAGGATATTCCACTGAATTTGAAAATCGACAGCGGCGCCAGCGCCACGGTCCTGGACCTGACCGACCTAAAAGTGGTCGAGCTTGACATCGACACCGGCGCGAGCAGCACGGAAGTTACATTGCCCGCCAATGCTGGCAATACCCTGGTGGATATCGATTCGGGCGCTTCTTCCGTAAAGATCAGCATCCCTAGCGGAGTGGCAGCCCGCATCCGGGTTAAGACCGGTATCGCCTCGGTCAATATCGACTCGAACCGCTTCCCGCGCCAGGATGGTGGCCTCTACCAATCTGCCGATTATGCCACCGCCGCCAACCGCGCCGATATCACCATCGACACCGGAGTCGGCTCGGTGGATGTCAGGTAAGGAGCGTGGCATGAAACGACTCGATTACCGTATCCTGATTGGCATCGCATTGGTCCTGGGCGGCATCCTGATGCTGCTCGACCGAATGGGCATCCTGGTGGGCGCCGGCAATCTTTTTTGGGCCGCCATTCTGCTGGTGGGCGCGGCCATTTTCCTGTTCTGGTTCTTCAGCGACCGTTCCAAATGGTGGGCTGCCATCCCTGGCTTTGCCCTGGCTGGCATGGCCGGCTCGACGCTGCTGCCGGGCCAGAGCGGCCTGGGTGGACTGGCCTTCCTGGGCGGCATCGGCGTCGGGTTTTGGGCCATCTATTTCGCCGGACGCGAGCGCTGGTGGGCCATCATACCGGGCGGAGTACTGTTGACCCTGGGCATTACCTCGCTGATGAGCGATGTTTTTGGGGTGACGAATTCCGGCGGCGTCTTCTTCGTGGGACTGGGCCTCACCTTTATTTTGGTGGGACTCCTGGCAAAAATGAAATGGGCTTACATCCCGGCTGCGGTCCTGCTCCTGTTGGGCTTTTTCGTCGGCACCCCCTTCGTGGGTGTGATGGAATATGTTTGGATCGGCATCCTGCTGGTAGGCGGTGCCATCCTGGTCGCCTCGGCATTCCGAAAATAGCTTATCTTATCCACGCAGCAGCCCCTCGCTTATTCGGCGATGGGCTGCTTGATTTGTGCCAATTATGGAAGACCCCAAAAGTCCGCTTGGGATCTTTTACGAAGATATCGCCATGATAGTCAGTAAAGAAAACCAGCGAGCCTCCAAACCTGAAATCCCCACACTGGCCTGGGAACACGTCGCAGAGCGTATCCGGCGCCGGAAGTAGAACTATTCATTGGCAGGCTGAAAGTATCTCTACTTAAAATAAACCGCCGCAGTCCAGATTGCGGCGGCATGTGATTATTTCACTTCCTCCACCCGTTCGATCTCGGGGAAGAACTGTCTCACCGTTCCTTCCACCCAGCCATGCAGCGTGGCCGGCGAGAGCGGGCAGCCCAGGCATGCTCCCCCCAGGCGCACTTTCAGCACTTTACCATCGTACGAGACATACTCGGCCGATCCGCCGTGAAAGGTCTCGATATAGGCGCTCAACTGCTCGACCAGCGCCTTCATTTGTAACTCGGTTTTTGGATCTGTCTTTAATTCAGCCATGACGCCTCCTCAATTCCTGGACTGCTGGTGCATCCCGCTTGCCAGGATTGAGCTTACCTGCCCCTGCCGGCTGTGCTGGCGTTCAGCAATGACGCCCGCCAACCGGTCCAGGATGATCCGGCCTACTTCCGGGTTTTTATCACATAATGCCCGCAGGTCGGTGCCTCGAATACGCAGAACCTCGCTGTCCAATGAACAAACCGCACCTGAAGTGTAGGCAGGGTTATTCATGGCGGCCGACCAGCCGAAGATACCGCCCGGCTGGACGCGTGTCACAGTCATCGACGGCCCGTCATGCGGCTTGAAGCGGATGGTGACTTCTCCGCTTACCACCAGATAGAGGTACTCGGCATAATCATCCTGCTCGAAGATGACGGTCCCCGCCACCCAGGTCTGGGGCGCGAAATAAGGCGCCAGTAGCTGGATCTCTTTTTGGCCCAGGCCCGCAAAAAATGCAAGTTGACTATACTTCTCGAGATTCATATATACTTGGATATTAGCGAAAGCCGTCGAACCTTCATAGTGGCAAACATCCTAAAAGATTGGACGTTTGTCCGTGTATTATGTCATGGAAATAACAGGATTCGTGTATACTCCAGGCAGCGATTTTATCATCTCAATGAGTGTCTCCCGGTACTTTTGGGATCTCGCCCCAGTCCTTTTGGGGTCTTGTCCCAGTACTTCTGGGATGACCCATTTGGTTGAGATTTCATGAGCAACTTTTACCCAAGGGAATCATCTAATGAGTGATGGTCAGAATGATATATCCATCGAGGCACTGCGCTCCGGAGACAAGCATGAGTTTGCCCGCATGGTGGATACTTATTCAGGTCCGCTCTACCGGCTGGCGCTGAAGATGCTCGGCAATGAACCAGACGCGCAGGATGTGCTCCAGAATACTTTTCTAAAGGCATTCCAGCACATCCGCGAGTTCGAAGGCCGTTCCAAACTGTCCACGTGGCTGTACCGGATCGCCTCCAACGAAGCCTTGATGATGGTGCGCAAGCGCCGTCCGGAAACCAATTTCACTGATACTGTTCAGGAGCAGGATGAAGACCAGATCCTCGACCCGGTTCAATTTACCGACTGGTGCTGTTTGCCGGAAGAGGAATTCCTCACAAGTGAATCACGCGCGGCGCTGGACCGCGCCGTCCAGCGGCTTCCGGAAACCCTGCGGATCGTTTTTATCCTGCGCGATATCGAAGGCCTTTCCATCCAGGAGACCAGTCAGGCCCTGAACTTGAGCGAAAGTGCAGTCAAGACTCGCCTGCTGCGCGCCCGCTTACGCCTGCGGGAGGAATTGAGCAGCTATTTTGGCGAACGGCTGGATCACCTCAAGAAATAGGACTGCCGTCTCTAATTTACAGGTTTATGACGAACGGCTCATCAAAAGGAGCACAGAATGAGCGAAAACGAACAACCTACATGCCAAACGTTGCTGTGCCTGCTGTCAGATTACGTGGACGGCGAGCTCAGCGAGGAACTCTGCCGGGAAATCGAAAGGCACACAGCCGGATGCGATAACTGCCGCGTCGTGATCGACACTCTCCGCAAGACCATTTCGCTTTACCGCGCCTCCGCCGCGGAACCCGCCGAAATATCTACTGAAACCCGCGATCATCTATTCAAGACCCTGAACCTGGAAGATTACATGCAACACTAAACCATGGAGAAACAGCCAAATCCGAAATCGCGCACGCCGCTTATTCTGACCCTGATCACGGCCGGGGTATTCCTGATTGGCGCAGCTCTCATCCCGCTGCTTGTACGTGGCCAGCAGAATGCGCTCGCCACCGCCGTGATCGTCCGCCCGCCGGTTGTCATGAACCAGACTGCGCCGAGTGTGCCGTTGACCGACCTGCAAGGTAATCCGGTCACACTGAGCCTGACACGTGGAAAAATTGTTCTGTTGAACAATTGGGCCACTTGGTGTCCACCCTGCCAGGCTGAAATGCCCGAGCTGCAGGCCTATTATCAGGCACATTCCGGTCAAGGTTTCCTGGTCGTAGCCATCGAATCGGGTGAACCCGCCGATACTGTCACCAGCTTTGTCCAACAATATGAGCTGACTTTCCCGGTTTGGCTCGATCTGAAAAGCGACAACCTGGCTGCCTTACAGAACTGGGATTTGCCCAGTTCCTACATTGTTGACCGGCAGGGCACCCTGCGGATGAGATGGACGGGGCCGGTAAACCAGGCCATTCTCGAAAAATATGTCACCCCGCTGTTATTGAAATGAAATTATTGGAGAAGAAATGAATGCAAAAGTGATCTGGACAGAGGGTATGCATTTTACCGGCACAGCCGATTCCGGCTTCGAACTCCCGCTCGGCGCCGAAAAGGAGGTGGGCGGCGCCGAGGACGGTTTCCGCCCGCTGGAGTTGATGGCCATCAGCCTGGCAGGCTGCACCGCCATGGATGTGATTTCCATCCTGAAGAAGAAGCAGCAGAAGGTCAGCGCATTCGAAGTCGAGGTCCACTCGGAGCGGGCGCCAGAGCATCCTAAGGTGTTCACGCATTCGGTTATCACCTACCTGGTCACCGGTCATGGGCTGGACGAGAAGGCGCTGCAGCGGTCGATTGAGCTTTCGGCGACGAAATACTGCCCGGCCCAGGCGATGCTCGCCAA
Source organism: Anaerolineales bacterium (assembly GCA_017882145.1). GTDB lineage: Bacteria > Chloroflexota > Anaerolineae > Anaerolineales > Villigracilaceae > UBA877. The sequence goes on along the minus strand of JADGQB010000171.1, from coordinate 3,602 downwards.
AGTGGTGCCGATCGATTTATGCTACCAGATCTATGAGGGGGAAAACGCCCGGGAACGCAAGCTGGTGAAAAGCGGGACATATGTCCCGAGTGAAGCGAACGAGGAAGGGCGACCATAAAGGTTGCCCCTACGGGGATGATATTAAGGGGATGGATAGGATATCCAACCAGTGATAGTCGAAAAGGGTTGTATAAGATTTGGAGACCGCAAGATGGAGTGGTTTCCAATTTTTTTATTTGGCGGTGACATGGCGGCATACGCAGTGACGGGATACCATCCCGCCCTACAAAAAGTTATTTTCCACCTTTAATGTGGCTGGGAGCATCTGAACAGGTGCAGGCAGTTACAGTCTGGGTGCCGCGCGTCAGGGTACCTTGATAGGCTGCGCTGCCGTAGTGGGAGATCCAACCTTCCAGATTGAACGGGAGGACGCCATCGGCCGGGATCCATTGGCCGTTGTATTTGCGGGCGATATGAACATGCGTCCCGGTGGCTTCACCGCCCTCGCAAGAGGGATAGCCAATCGCATCGCCCTTCTTCAGCGTCCGGCCAGCCGAAGCCCTGCCAACCGTCGCGATATGTAAATAGAGGATCACCCAGCCGGTGCGTTCATCGCCGTCACCGTCCAGGTCTTCCATCACCACGCCGGTTTCGGAACGGACTACCAGACCGTCAGCCATGGCGACCACCGGCCGGTCGGATGGAACGCAGCCGCCAACGTTGGCCGGCGGGGCAAAGTCGATGGCAGACCAGGGCTGCAGCTCGGCAGTGCCCCAACCGGAATGCGGTCCGCCGGTGAAATTCCAGGTTTCGCCATCCGGGAAAGGCAATGCCAGGGTCGGCTGCTGCAGGCTGACCTGTATGAAGGCTTTCCCGGACGGGTCGGCTGCCCAGGCATCCCCGAACAAGCTCTGATAGACGTGCTTCAGGCCATCCGGTCCGACCGCGCGCGCATATCCCTCGGGGGAAGCAAAACGCGAAATATAGTATTGGAACGCCACTGTGCCGGCCGTTTGCCAGGGATCGGGGCGTTCGATGGTACCGTCCGGGTGCAGGAACTCGGTCAGATCCCCACTCCACCAGCCATAGTAACCCACGTTCAGGAGGTTGGCGGCCCAGATGAGCTGCATATACAGGCCGGCATAGTAATAATTGATCTCGCCCAGTGGATAACTGCCGCTGGGCGGCACGGGCTGGGATAGTGCACCGGTCTGGTATTCCAACAAGGCCAGCAGGAAGCGCGGGCTGATACTGTAATTGGTGGCAACGATATCCACAATCTCAGCCCCGGTGTGGTTGTCACCCGCCACATAAGCGCGGTAATCCTTCAACCAGCCCGAACGGCTGGAGACGAAAGCGGTGGTATCGAAACCAACGGCAGCCGGGCCGTTGACGTACTGGCTATCGGGCACAATCTGCACCTGCGTGCCCCAGAAGGGCAGGTAGTAGATCGGGATCTTCATGGGCATGCCGGGCGGCATGGTGGTGGCATCGGCGGGGATCTGCTCGTTGGCAGCCCGGATCTGCGCGATGCTGGTATTGAAATGGGACGCCAAAGCCGGGAGCGTATCACCGGCCTGGGCGACATAATCGACCAGCTCGCCGGGGTTGTACTCGGGGCGTTTTGGAAACGGCGTAAAGGTTGGAGCGGCGGTAGGGGTCGGGGTGGAGGCGGCCGGTACGGGCGTCAAATCACCGCCAGCCTGTGGCATGCAGGCGACCAGTAATATTGCAATACAAATAAGGAACAGCTTTTTCAGGAGAGACACAGGCTTTGTTATTGACCCGGCAGACGGGTGATCTGGGACATGCCTTCGCTGACCTGACTGGCAGTGACCACCTGATCGCCTTTGGTCATGGTGCCCACACCCTCCACAGCTCCGGCGTGGACGGTCCAGCCGCTCAAAACGAAAGGCAAAGGTCCGCCGGCCGCGACCCATTCACCGTTATATTTACGCGCAATATGGGTATGCGTGCCGGTGGCCGTGCCGCCTTCGCAAGATGGATGGCCGATATGGTCGCCGCCATTCACACGGGCGCCGACCGGGATGCGGTCCCTGGTGGAAATATGCTGGTAGATGACGACCCAGCCGGTCTGCTCAAAACCGTCCCCGTCCAGGTCGAGGACGACGTAGCTGCTTTCGGAGCGCACGATCTGCCCGGGGGCGATGGCCACGACCCAGGCGTTCGAATCGGCGCAGCCCACCACACCGGAGGGGGCAAAATCAAGGGCGCCCCAGGAACTTTCGGCTTCCCAGGCGGGGTGCGGACCATTGGTCAAATTCCAGGGAACGCCGACATCAAAGGGCAGGGTAAAGGGAGGCTGGTTGAAGTTGACAGGAAAAAGCGGGCCAAGCTCACTGGCGCGCACCCACGGATCGCCAAACATGCTTTTATAGAGGGCCAGGAAACCGGTATTGGGATCGATGGCTTGCAGCCAATCGGCATAGTTAAGGTGTTTTGAGAAAAAATACTGCAGGGCTACGCTGCCGGCGTTCAGTTCCGGAGCGATGCGCAGGGTGGAGCCGTCCGGGAAAGTCAGCTGGCTCAAGCTGCCAGCGCGCCAGCCATAATAGCCGGATAAGAGGTCCTGGATGACCAGGCGCAGGGACTGGTACAAGGATGGATTGGCCGGATCGAGGGCCGGATCGGTGTAGCCAAACAGGTGGGATGTATCCAGGCCGGGTTTGGACTGGCCCTGGACCCAGCCGGTGTAATATTGGGTGAGAGCGAGCAGCAAGCGCGGGCTGACGGAGCTGCCTATGGAGATGATGCGGATGCCCTCGGCTCCGGAAATAGTTCCATTCGGGGTGTGGTAATCGGTATAAGTGCTCAATTTCCCGCCGGCAGAATCCACGTATGCCTTGATATCAAAACCGACCGCGCTGGGGGAATCGACCAGCTCGCTATCCGGTATGATCTGCTGGGAGGGGGTGGTGGGGGTTTCAGACGTCTGAGCCGGCAGGAAGAGCAGCGTACCGGGGTTGATAAAGCCGGTGGCGGAGAGCGGCACAGCGGCGCTAATATCGGAGGACTTTATGCCAAAATGGATGGCGACCACGTTGAGGCTGTCGCCGGACTGGGAGGTATAGAAAAAGGTGGCGCCGTGCGTGCCAGAGAGGACGCCGGGGGTGGCCGTAATGGTGGGCGTGGAGGTGGCAGGCAATATTTCGGTTGTGCCCGGGGGAAGGGGGCTGGCGGTTGCGTTGAGGCTGGGCGTGGGTGTGAGAGTGGAAACGGGATCGGCGGGGGCAGTTCGGGTGGCGGTGGGAAGTGTGGCGGGGTTATTGGGGGCGGCCGTAAGGTAGACAGAATTGGAGCCCCATAAATTGTTTCCGCAGCCAGACAGCAGCATACCGGTAACGAGGAGCAGGGCCAGAGATCTGCCTGGGTGCAAGGGAGTGGGTCTCATCGGTGGATGATTATACCTTACCTGGGATGGGGAGTGGGAATCACGTCTTTACCGGAGACATATGTCTCCAGTAATGCCCCTCGTACCCTCATACCCCCCAGTTATTGGGGTGACGGTCTGCGGTGAGGCAGGCAGGTGACCAAAACAGCGGTTCGATTCCGCTTGGGGGCACCGATGGATGCGGGTGAAG
>JADGQB010000170.1 GCA_017882145.1 Anaerolineales bacterium | reverse complement strand
CTTGCCATTGCACACCGCCAGGATGGTTGGTTTCCCTGGCCGGACATTGACTCCATGCACCAGCACTCCTGGACTGCCCAGGCTGGTAATAACTTCCGCGGTCATATCGCGTGCGCTCGCCGATGAACCGGCAGTAATGACCACTGCCTGGCATTCGGACAAGGCCTTGGAAGCCCGCTCTTTCATTAATTCAAGCTTGTCCGGGACAATCCCAAATAATACCGGTTCTCCACCCGTTTCGCTCACCAGCGCAGCCAGGCTGTAGGAATTGACATTACGCACCTGTCCCGGAGCCGGTTCGCGTTCGGGTGCGATGACTTCATCACCGCTCGATAGTATCCCGATCCTAGGTTTCTTGGCTATCTGCAATTGGGTAATTCCCAGTGCCATACACCCCCCCACCTCTGCCGGTCGTACCCGTGTTCCGCCTCGGATCACAGTCTGTTCTTCCTGCACATCTTCCCCCATCATGATCACGTTCTCTCCCGGCGCAACCCCTTTCAGGATGCTGATTTCGCCAGAACGGGTCTGTTCGGTCTGTTCCACCATGACGACTGCATCCGCATTGCGCGGCAGCATTCCACCGGTATGGATCAATGCCGCCTCTCCGGGTTGTAAAGCAAAGTCCGGCTCGGCTCCCATCGGTACTTCTCCGGCGATCGTCAAATAACCTGGTATCGATTCGGATGCTCCATAAGTATCACTTGCACGCACCGCGAAACCGTCCATGCTGCTGCGCGAAAACGAAGGCAAGGCATGCGGAGCCCGCACATCCCGTGCAGTAACCCTGCCAACCGCGCTTAGCACATCCACCAACTCTTCTTCCGCTGAAATATCAGGAAGAGCTTGCATTAACGCTTTTAAAGCTTCTAATGGAGCCACAAGTTTCAAGAATTCGGCCATAAGGTTAGTCCTGAATTTTATCCTAATTCTTTATCAACAACAGCCTCCACATTGGGAATCATCAATCTATAATCTTTCAAAAATCCAAAATCTCCATTTGTTCAGCGCCAGATAATTATTTATGAGTGCGGGTATAATCGCTTTATGTCCGAACGCACAACCCCGCTCGTGATTGGTATCGCCGGTGGCTCCGGTTCCGGGAAAACCACAGTCGCCCAAACCATCCTGCAACGGGTTGGGCCGGATCAGATATCCTTCCTCCAGCACGATGCTTATTATAAGGATTTAAGTGGCCTGCCCCCCGTTCAGCGCGCTGAGGTCAACTTTGACCATCCCAATTCTCTGGATAATGAATTGCTCATGTGGCATATTCAGCAGCTCAAAGAGGGCCATCCTGTTGAAGTCCCCATTTATGATTTCTCCACGCACAGCCGCACCAACCGGACGTTCACGGTCCAACCACGCAGCGTGGTTCTGGTGGAAGGTATTTTGATTTTTGCAGAAGCGCCGCTGCGCGAATTATTGGACGTCAAGATTTTCGTCGACACTGATTCGGATCTGCGCTTCATCCGCCGCCTGCAACGCGATATCTCCGAGCGCGGCCGGACTACCGAATCGGTCATCAAACAATACCTGACGACGGTTCGTCCGATGCACCTGGATTTCGTCGAACCTTCCAAGCGCTACGCCGACATGATTATCCCGGAAGGTGGTTTCAATACCGCCGCATTGGACATGGTCGTGGCGCGCGTCGAATCGCTGCTGGCGATATCAAAATAATCCTGATCCGCCTGTAAGGGCAAATCCTCACAACTCTAATTCCATCCCTGAAAGGAAATCGAATGAGCAAACAATGGAAGACCCCGCCAGAAATGGTGATTGATCCCAAGAAGAAATATACAGCAACTTTGAGCACCAACAAAGGCGATATCGTCATGGAGCTCTTCGCCGATAAAACTCCCCGCACAGTCAACAATTTCGTGTTCCTGGCGCGTGAAGGCTTTTACGACGGCACCATTTTCCACCGCGTCATTGCCGACTTCATGGCCCAGGGCGGTGACCCAACCGGCACCGGCACAGGCGGACCTGGTTATCGCTTCGCGGACGAATTTCACCCATCCCTGAAGCATAACAAGCCTGGTATCTTCTCGATGGCGAACGCAGGACCGGGCACAAACGGCAGCCAGTTCTTTATCACTCACGTTCCAACACCCCATTTGGATGGGAAGCATAGCGTCTTCGGTCAAGTCATCCAGGGCATGGATGTATTGTTATCTATCCCGTCTCGGGATCCATCAAAAACTGCCTCTCCGGCCGTAAAACTGAATAAAGTAATAATCCAGGAAGCATGAGCACTCAACGCCGCCTCACCATCGTGCGGATTTTTACTTTGGTGTTTGTGGTGGCGTTAATCGTAGCTTTATTTATATTCCGGGCTCAAGTTAAAAAGCTTGAAAATTACGGCTACTTTGGGATCTTCCTGATTTCCATCGCTGCCAATGCTACCATCATCATTCCTCTGCCTGGAGTGGCTTTTACCACGGCCATGGGTGCCATCTTCAACCCGATCGGCGTGGCAGTCGCTGCCGGTCTGGGGGCGGCTATCGGTGAACTTTCCGGATACCTGACCGGCTTCAGCGGACAGGGTGTCATGGAGCGCGCCGCGCTCTATGCGCGCCTGGTGAAATGGATGAAACAGCATCAAAACCTGGCCTACTTGATGATAGCCATTGTCGCCTTCGTCCCCAATCCGCTTTTTGACCTGGCCGGGATGGCCTCCGGAGCGCTCAAATTACCCCTCTGGAAATTCCTGATCGCCTGTGCCTTTGGCAAGATTCTCAAAATGCTCTTGTTTGCCTATGCAGGTTCCTTATCCTATGGCTGGCTTGCCAATTTCATCGGTCGTTAAACCTCACTAAGACCGGCCTCAACGGCCGGTCTTTTTTTAGAGAATAACTGCTTCCGCCGCCATCCTAAGCGGCGGGTCAGCCTGAAGAGAGGCGCCGTGGTTACTCTTTACGATCGGTCTTTGGTTTTTTGTAGGTAGTCCTTGGTTTTGGAGCAGCGCCGGGCTTATGCAGCGCCTCCACTTCCTGGGTGGTGAGAAAGCGCCACTCTTTCGGCTTGAGACTTCCCAGCCGCAATTCCCCGATCCGTACCCGCACGATCCTTGCCACCGGCAGTCCGGTCTGGATACCCATTTCGCGGATCTGGCGTTTGTGCCCTTCCTTCAGGGTGACATCCAGCCAGGCGCCCTTCCCTTGCTTGGAAACCACGTACACTCCGGCAGGTCCGGTCCGGAATCCATCTTCCAATACCACTCCTCGCCGCCAAAGGTTCAATTGCTCCGGGTCCGGGTGCTTCGCTACCAGCACGCGGTATTCCTTCTCGTGCTCGTAACGCGGGTGGGTTAGTTTATTCGCCAGGTCGCCGTCGTTGGTCATCAAGACCAGGCCTTCTGAATCGAAATCGAGCCGTCCCACTGGGTATAATGTGCCTTCAACTGGCACAAGATCACGCACCGCTGGCCGCAGGTCCGGGTCGGAAACGGTCGAGATCACCCCGCGCGGCTTATACAACGCCACATAAACGAGGCTTTCGGCCTGCTTTACCGCCCTCCCATCCACCGTGATTTTGTCTTTGGCAGCATTGGCTTTGTCACCCAGCCCAACTGCCTGGCCGTTCACACGCACCCGTCCAGCCGAGATCAGCTCTTCGCAACTCCGCCGTGATCCGTAACCGGCACGTGCCAGGATTTTTTGTAAACGTTCTTCCATCTCAACCTTCCACCTTCACCTGTAGTTACGACTTCAGTCGCTAATTTCTTCGTAGGTGCGACTTCACTCGCTATTTTCTTCGTACTCGCGATTTCAGTCTTTTTTTCTTCGTAGTTGCAGCTTCACTCGCTACTATCTTCTTAGACGCGACTTCAGCCGCTCTTCTGCTTCAAATCGTTCTCCTCAATTACTACTAAAATCAACTCTTCAACATCTCGTCGTGCCCATTCCCGTTCTCATTCTCATCCGCCGCCGCCGGTAGTGCCAGCGCCGGGAGTTCGGTCAGGGAATTCAAGCCAAAATGTTGCAGAAAATCCGGAGCCGTACCATACAGGATCGGCCGGCCCGGTCCCTCGGCGCGGCCCACTTCTTGGACCAATCCCTTGCCGAGTAGGGACTTCATCACGCCGTCACTGCTGACGCCGCGCACTCCTTCAATATATGGGCGCGTTACAGGTTGCTGGTAAGCTACAATTGCCAGTGTCTCCAATGCTGCCTTGCTTAGGCGGCTGGTGGCTTCCAGACCCAGGAACCGTTCCACCGCCTCGGCCATTTCCGGTGCTGTCGTCAACTGCATCCGCCCCCCGTGCCGTTGTAGGCGTAGACCGCGGGTCTGAAGTTCGCTATCCAATTGCGTCAAGCCCTGCTCCACCGCCGAGACTGACACGTCCAGCGCCGTGGCCAGTTGGCTGGTAGTCACCGGCTCGGCCGAAACAAACAAAAGGGCTTCCAGGGCTGCTGGTACATCCAGCGGAGTGGAATTTTCAGATTCGCTCATGCTATAATTACTCCGTTATAAAAAAGGGCTGACGAAATGAATGTTCGCAAGGTTCCACTTCTAATTGGTTTGTCAGTTCTGGTTGTTTCAATTCTGGCATGTACGATCAATATCGGCGGACCGGCTTTCCCGGATCAACGCATCCCGGTTTCCACCCAGGCCATGGGTGAACTGGAGACTGCCATCCAGGCCGCCGAAGACACTGCGGCCGGGTCGGGCCAATTATCATTGGTCATCACCGAGCCGCAAATAACTGCTTACCTGGCCAGTCTTCTTCAGGATCAATCTGAGCCGCTTTTTACCGACCCACAGGTCTACCTTCGCAATGGTCAGATCCAGATCTTCGGGCTGGCTCAGCAGGGTTATTTTCAGGCCACGATCGAAATCGTTATCACTGCTGGTGTGGATGACCAGGGCAAGCTCAAGATTGAATTGACTTCTGCCGACTTTGGCCCGCTGCCTGTTCCGGTTGGGTTGAATGATGCGGTAACAGCCGCCATCCAGGAAGCTTTTACCGGAGCGATCGGTCCGGCTGCGATCGGGTTACGCCTGGAGAGGCTCACCATTGCAGATGGTACAATGACCGTCGTCGGTCGCACAAAATAGCGTTTGGATTATACCAGTATCCCCATGACCATTTCCTCTACATATAAACTAAGCAGAACCGGGATCCGGTTATTAAAACAGTCGTATTTGATCGTATTAACAGTAGGATTAGCCCTGGCCTTCCTGGTTGCTTGCACACCTCAGGTGCAGCCGGCGGATATCACCGTCAATGTGACTGCGGATGATGTCAATCATCCCATTACACTGCCACCGGGCAGTACCGTCCAGCAAGCCCTGGATGCCGCCAAAATAACGCTCGCCTCCACTGACCGAGTCGATCCTCCCTCCTATACCCTCTTGACTGCTGGACTGAACATTATCATCACACGCGTCCGCGAAGAGTTTGAGACCAAACAGGTTGTCGTCCCCTTCGAGCGCCAGGAGCTCCGTAACGAATCGTTACCTTCCGGGGAGACTCGCCTGGTTCAGGCTGGTCAGAATGGCTTGAATGAAATTACCATCCGGCATGTTTTCGAGAATAATGTGGAAACCGGCAATTCAGTGGTTTCCGAAACCGTACTCCAGCAGGCCTTCCCCGAGATCGTCATGGTTGGCGTGCAGGCCCCTTTTGCGCCCATTTCCATCCCTGGCAACCTGGTCTACCTTACCGGTGGAAATGCCTGGATGATGGAAGAATCCACCTCCACTCGCCGCCCGCTCGTCACCACCGCTGACCTGGATGGCTATGTCTTCTCACTTTCACCTGATGGTGCCTGGCTGCTCTTCACCCGCAAATCCACCCAACCCCCCGACCAGCAGATTAACACCTTATGGGTCGTCAGCACTTCCAGCCAGTCGGCTGCGCCAATCAACCTGGGCGTTTCCAATATTGTCCACTTCGCCGATTGGCAGCCGGTTGTCAAATATGCCATCGCCTATTCAACCGTCGAACCGCATGCCGCTGCTCCAGGCTGGGATGCCAATAATGATCTGCATATCCTGCCCTTCGAAAACGGGAAACCCGGCAAGAAGCAGGATATCCTCGATACTAATTATGGAGGGGTCTATCCATGGTGGGGCATGAGCTTCGCCTGGTCGCCGGATGGAAAAAACCTGGCCTATTCCCGCCCGGATGGGGTCGGGTTGGTTGATATCGGTAACGCCGATTTGACCAATCTGGTTAATATCACTGCATTGAACACCCATGGCGATTGGGCCTGGACTCCCGGGCTCGCCTGGGGCAGCGATAACCGTACTCTCTTCTTGGTCACCCACAATGCCCCGACCGGCTTGGTAACTCCAGAAGAATCCCCCAACTTTTCTTTGGATGCACTTTCCCTTACCGGTAATAAAATCTCCTCCCTCGTTCCGCAGACTGGCATGTTTGCTTATCCGGTCGTTTCCTCCCTTCGCAAGAATGATGCTGGGTCCAACTCATACCTGGTTGCATACCTGCAGGCAATTTTCCCTACTGCCTCTGCGACCAGCCGCTATCGCCTGGTGGTAATTGCAAATAATGGATCCACTCCGCGCTTGCTCTTTCCTGCCGAAGGCCAGCCCGGTCTCGACCCTCTGGCGCACGCACTTGTCTGGGCGCCAAGTTTGCTCGAAAATGGTGGCGATTTTATCGGGGTCATTTATGCCGGTAATCTCTGGATCGTGGATGCTGCCAGCGGCCAATCCCAACAAGTAACCGGCGATGGGCTCACCACTAATATTGATTGGAAATAAAACCTACAGGGTACAGCGTAAATCCGAACCGAAACCGTTGCTTACAGCTTGCTTCGGTCTCATCAGTTCAGCGATTTATGCAAGAAGCAGTAGATCAGGAGCAATCGATGCGTATTCTTCTTACAGGGGCTGCTGGCTTTCTGGGTTCCCACCTCTGTGACCGCCTGCTGGCGGAAGGTCACCAGGTTGTCGGGCTGGACAATTTTGTTACCGGTAGTCCCGATAATATTGCCCACCTGGCCGGAAATGATAACTTCAAATTCATCAAAAAGGATGTTTCTGAATATATTTTCGTTCCAGGCAAGCTGGATGCGGTTATGCATTTCGCCTCGCCCGCCAGTCCCAACCCGGATTCACCTTTTGGTTATTCCAACATCCCCATCCAAACCATGAAGGCCGGCGCACTCGGAACGCATAATTGCCTGGGCCTCTGTCGCACTCAAGGGGCGCGTTTTCTCCTGGCTTCCACCTCCGAGATTTACGGTGACCCGCTCGAACATCCCCAAACCGAAACCTATTGGGGTCATGTAGACCCGGTTGGGCCGCGCTCGATGTACGATGAAGCCAAGCGTTTCGCAGAAGCCATGACCATGGCATATCATCATATGCACAAAATAGATACACGCATTGTACGGATTTTCAATACCTATGGGCCACGCATGAGTCTTGATGACGGGCGCGTCGTCCCAAACATGGTCCAGCAGGCCCTGCGCGGCCAACCTCTCTCCATTTTCGGTGATGGCGCCCAGACTCGTTCTTTCTGTTACGTGGATGATCTGGTGGACGGGATCTACCGCCTCCTGCTCTCCGATGAACACCTGCCGGTCAATATCGGCAATCCCACCGAAACATCCATCCTGGAGTTTGCCCAAATCATTAACCAGCTCACCGGCAATTCTGCAGATGTGAATTACCAGCCGGACAAACGGTTCGGCAGCGATCCTCAGCGCCGTTGTCCGGATATCACGCGCGCCCGCACTCTGCTTGGATGGGAGCCAAAAGTGGATCTCTTGGAAGGTCTTAAGCGTACCCTGGCCTATTTCAAGCAAAAGATGGCTTCGCTATGACCGCCATCCTCACCAATCCTCAGGAACGCACCCGTTTCCTGAAATTCATGGCAGTTGGTGTCATCGGTGCAGTCGTCGATTTTGGGATTATGAACTTGTTCTCCAAATTATTCGGCATGTCCCTGGTCATCGCCGGGACGATCTCTTTCATTTGCGCCATCTTCAGTAATTTTATCTGGAACCGTTTCTGGACCTATCCTGATTCACGTTCACGTCCCATCTCCCGCCAGTTGGTGATGTTCTTCGTAGTCAATGTGGCTGGGTTGGCCATTCGCCTCCCCATTCTCCATTATCTTGAGCCGCCCATGCGCAGCTTTTTTGCAGGCCTCTCGCTCAATCTTCTTACTCCCGTCTTCCTCGGTAAGAATTTTACTCTTGCGGTGGCCGTCGGTGTTGTAATGTTGTGGAATTTCTTCGTCAACCGTTATTGGACTTATAATGATATCGATAAGGAAAATTCATGAATCACCAATCCCGTCGTTACATTGTCCCTGTTTATAACTCCCACGGCGACGCCGAAGCCTACCTGGACTACCCATATTTGCACAATAAAATGGGCGAATGGATTGGTTGGGTGACTGCTGACCGCCAGGTATATTCGGTGCTCGGCTTTTACGTCGGCGAAATGACCGCCGAACCGCGCATCGTTCGCCGGCGTCTCACAGCCTCGCTCCGCGCCCGTAAAATCCCGCCTCCGCCGCCCTCCAGGCTTCTTGTTCCTCCCACCATACCGCTGCCTCCCATGCTGCCCGACCTGAAGTTTGGCATTTCGGACGTATTACTTGATCAACCTGAGCTTCTACACACCCTCGATTCCGGCGACGCTCGACAGGACGCGGATTAATGGATCACCCACACAACCCAAAGCCAATGCGGCTCTCGCGCATTCAATTGGCACAGATGATGCAGCCTGAACATGCCAACAGCCA
>JADGQB010000169.1 GCA_017882145.1 Anaerolineales bacterium | reverse complement strand
CGACATCCGGACCCACCTGGTAGTGGTCCGGGCCAATCGATGGCCCGATCGCCGCCCGTATATCCACGGGGTTTGATCCAAAGCGGGCTTGCATGGCTTCCACGGCGATGCGCGTGGTTCCTTTTACAGTTCCCATCCAGCCGGCATGGGCAATCCCGATCACATTATGGACCGGGTCGTGTAATAAGATCGGGACGCAATCGGCAAAGCGCATCATCAGGGTAACGCCCGGCCGGTTGGTCAGGATGATATCTGCCCGCAAATGCGGGGTCTCCGGCCAGCGGGGTGCATCTGCAATCACCACCTGCGTGCCGTGCACCTGCCAGACATCATACACGGATCCCAAGTCCCGGCCCAGCGCGCTCAGGGCATGCTGCCGGTTTACACGCACACGCTCCGGGTCATCCCCGACCGTCCCGCCCAGGTTTAATGCCGCCCACGGGTCCGGGCTGAGTCCGCCCTGGCGGGTGAATACAGCCTGGATCAGCCCATCGCCCAGATTCTCAAATTGATAATAACGAATTCCTGCATTGGACTGGAACGACATTCTTAGCGTGGTTTGAGCATGGCGAATTTCTTGGAAAGCATCCTGCGCGTATCGACCATGGTCTCCTCGATCAGCGGGAACATGAACCAGGCGGTCATGAAACCAAAAATGAAACCGGTCAGGGTGCGCAGGAACGGGGTACTTTCGCGATAAGGCAGAAAGGACTGGATGAACGCACTGGGGATCTGGCTGAACAACTGCGAAAAACCATCCAACCCGATCGGAACCAGGCCTACCAGGATCCATACGATCCAATGGATTTTTGGGATACGCCGGCGCGTAACGGCGAAGACCAGCCCGAACAAAGCCATGGCGCCCCAGATGGCCACATCCCGCTCACAAAAAGCGACCTTATATCCCAAGGTTGGGTCACCCTGGAAGGCGCGCGCCCCCAGCCGGCTGGGATCGTTCAGATCGGTGATACCGCTCACCTGCTCGAATGTCAAAGCCCCGGGAACTTTGGCTGCGGCATGCGGGTAATATGGCTGTTCGCCAAACAGAAAGAAGGATCGGAAGGCCCATTGGTGGCAGAGTGGACTGTATATCTTATAGACCACTTCGGCCGGTCCATTCCAGCCGACTTTCTTGAAGACCGGTGCCAGGAAAGGAATGCCTACATATAACACCAGGAACAGGTTGAAAATTGCCAGGTAATGCTTGGATATCCAGTACGAGAAACGGTCCGAGCTGCTGACGGCCTGGCTGCCGGATGTGTTCAGTTGGAAGACCTTATCGTTGATCTTTTCCAGTTGGGCCCGGCGGTCAGCCGCCGCGCCCAGAGTCATCTGCAATTCCTGGCGCGTAAAAGGCGCCTTGAGCTTGAAGGGTCCCGCTTCGACCACCGGGATTTCCAGGTCATATAAATCCCGAAAGGATTGTTCCGAGTCGATATCGATGACTGTCAACCGGTGCGGGATCACTTCCTGAAGCGCTTTCAAGTCTGCTTCAGCTTCTTCACACAATTTACAACCGTCGCGGCTATAAAGGGTTACTGAAATCATTGGAATGCTCCTGCAAAGTCATCGCAAATACAACCATTAAAGGCAAAAATCAAAGGCCAAAATTAATGAAGGGAATATAACTCGCCAGAATATTGAACGAACCTAAAAATAGTAATACCCCTGCGACGATCAGGAGGACGCCCATGCCGACTTCGACGATCCGCATGACTTTCCCATAACGACGCAGGATAATGGTCACCCATCCGATCCCCAGCGCCGCCAGCAGGAATGGGATCGCCAAACCGGCGGAATACGCCGAGCCGAGCACGATTCCCCTGGGGATTGACCCGCCGTTGGCGGCGAACGTCATGATCGCCCCCAGGATGGGTCCCACGCACGGCGCCCACCCGGCAGAAAAAAAGACACCCATCAATAGCGATGAAATATAACCCCAGCGCCGGTCCACCTGGGAATGGACGCGCACATCATATTCCAGGAATGGGATGCGGAAAACCCCGATCATGTGCAGCCCAAAGATGATGACGACGATTCCGCCAATTTTGGCCAGCCAGGTACGCGCGCTAAATAATAATCCTCCAAAGGCTGCCGCAAGAATATTAAAAAGGATGAATACCAGGCTGAAGCCCACGACAAACGCCAGGCCGTGAGTGAAAGTTATCCAGCGGTTGTGTTCGTTCGATTCCCCCCCGACTGCCCGACCGCCCAGGTAGCCAATATAGACCGGCACCAGACATAATACACACGGCGACAAAAAGGAAGCCAGCCCGGCCAGGAATGCCAGACTTGTTGGTACCCCGATATCACTCATACCATTTACCTGCCACTAAAAATTATTTACAACAAAGACGTGTGTGCTGCCGGTATTCCAATCCTGCCAGGTGAGATCACCCGGTTCCATTTGGACGGTCGGTAGCGACCAGCGAAAAACCCATTTGGCATCTTCCGGTTTGCAGTTGACGCAGCCGTGCGAACGCACTGCGCCGAAATCGTTATGGGAAGTGGCGGCATGGATGGCTACGCCGTCCCCGACAAAAAAAGTTGTCCAGGACATGCCGGGTAGATCGTAACTGGCGCCGGTGGTATTGGCCGCCATGCGCACGGAGATCAGCTTCCGCCAGACTGCGTGGTCACCAGGCGGTGTCGAGCCATCCTGGATTCCGGTTGAAACCCTGCAAAAATATACTTCGTGTTCACCTTCCATGCAGGACAGTGTCTGGTAATTCAAATTGACGACCACCTTCTTGGTTGCCGGATCGACATCCGGGTTGATCGGCGACAGATCATCCTGTGTCAGGGCGCGGAAAGCGGCTCCATCCGCCCAGAAAAGGTCGCCGGGGTTCCCGTAGCGTTCGTTCACATGGTACTCAACCGTTCCGGCATCGGAGGTACGCACCTTGTCGATCCACATCACCTGGGAATAATACAGGCGCGCCTGCAAATTGTAGGCGACGTGGTCACGCATCCAACCGGATACCGGAGAGGTATTGTCAAGCGTCAGGTCGACATACGGAACGGTGACCTCGGCCCAAAAACCCTGCGTGCCAGGCGGCAGCGCAGTCAGCGGGGTATTTGGCAGGTTACGGCAGGGCTGCAGGTATGGGGACCAGATGTAGCCTTCCGGCGTTTCGACCCAGCGTTGGTTTGGATTGTTCAGGTTGACTGTTTCCGCACTGACTTCGCGCACCCAGGGAAAGATTTCGTCACGGTGCGCGTCCCGGACCTTGTCGCTGGCAACATCCGGACGCTTGAGGATCGGGACCGTTCCACCCCACTGCAGGTTGGTATCGGAGGTACAGTTTCGGCCAAGGAGATCGGCTTTCGGGAAATCCGGCAAGGCCAGGGCGCGGTGAATGCCTGGAACGTTCCAGCGGCTGTTCAATGGACTCAGTGCCAGGGCTCCCACACCGAGTCCTGCCAGTTTAAGGAAATTACGGCGGGAAAGAGGCTGTTTTGAAAAAGTCATGGCGCTAAGGATACCCGTAAAGTGGGAGGAAGTCAACTGACAGTCGATATGAATACCTGTATAATCCATTCGAAATGGCCCAAAATCCATCCAACTAACCCTTATGCCATTTTAAGGAATTCAATGATACGCATAGCAGTTTTGGCAGATATTCATGGAAATTTGCCAGCCTTTGAGGCTGCCTTGGAACATGTGTCTCGACAAAAGGTGGATCAGATTGTCCTTGCCGGAGACATTGTCATTGGCTCTCCCGATTCGAAGGCTTGCTGGACTCTGGCTTTGTCATTAGGCTGCCCGATCCTGCGCGGCAACCATGAGCGCTATGTGGCCCATTTTGGGACATCCAAGGCATCCCCGCAATGGTCTATGGAACAATTTGCCCCACTACAGTGGGCCGTTGAACAACTTTCCGAACGAGATCGGAATTGCATGGAGCCGCTCCCCTTAAATCTGCGTTTGCCGGATGCCCCCAACCTTTTTATTGTCCATGCAACCGAGCGAAATGATCATGATGGGCTGGCATCCCACACGCCAGAACAAGTACTACACGATATGTTTCCAACGGCACAGGAGCGCTATATAATTCGCGCCCATAACCACTGTGGGCAGGTGCGTGTTTGGGAAAAAGGTTTCATTGTTACCTGTGGCTCAGTCGGCTTATCCCTGGATGGTAATCCTACGGCTCAATACCTTCTCCTTGACCAGGAGAAAGATGGATGGAAAATTCAACATCAATCCGTGCCATACCCTTTAGATGCCACCCTCAGCCGTTTTCATGATACAGGTTATCTTTCCTCTGTTGGACCGATGGGACACCTGTTTTTCCGTGAGGTTGTGACCGGCTCTCATCAAATCGTTCCCTTCTTACGGCTTTATGCGCAATGGTCGAAACAAGGGGATATTTCACTTTCTCAGGCGGTTGACCGATTTTTGAGCCTGTAAGTTCCTATCTACCAGGTCTCCCCCAGGAACATTTCCAGCTCTTTAATGCACTCCTTACTTACTTTGTGACCGGCATCCGATTCACAATACCGGACCTGGACATCCGCCGCTTCGAGCAGCTTAACCGCCTGCCGGGCCAGTTCCACCGGGATCATGTCGTCCTTGCGACCGTGGGCAACGAATACCGGCTTCCCGGAAAGCCTTCCTCCTGAGAGCAGCGCTTCTCCATTCTCAGGGAGGAATCCCGACAGGACCACCTGCCTGCGCAGGCGCTCCGGGTGCAATAATCCCAGCGTATACGTCATGGCTGCCCCCTGGCTGAATCCCATCACGTCGAACTGGCTGGCATCCTGCCCGGCGGTGGCAGACCATTCATCCAACATTGTCAGCAAGTCATCGGCTGCGGATCGAAAATCTTCCAGCGTTGCCAGGCCCCAGGTGCCAGGCCGGATCACGCGCCAGGAATAGCCGCCCTCCGGGACTTTCGAGGGTGCCCTGGGCGCCAAGATGGTGTAATTCGGCGGCAGTTTTTGGGTAAACAGCCACATCGAATTTTCATCCCCCATCCAACCGTGTAGCATCACCAACAATCGGGCTGGCCGCACCTGCGCCGGACGAAGGCGAAAGGTCCAATTCTTGAAAGTCAGAAGTTCAGGCTCAGTCACGGTCGGCTCGTTTTTGTATCCAGTCGAAAAGCAGCAGCACCAGGATCGTCAACACCACGGGAATCATTCCCGCCAATAAGCACAGGATTCCCATCAGCGCCGCGCCGCCGCCGTAAATCAAGTAAATCAAGCCGTCGCCGACGATAAAGAGCACCGCCAGGGCGCCGATAAACAGGCGGACATTGGTTTGTTTTGAATATTTTCTCAGATCACGCGTCATATTGTCTCTACTACCTACCGGTCAATTAAATATCCAATGCAGGTACTTATCAGCGCTGGAACACCCTTCGACGCAACCGGTTTGGCCATGCCAAAGTCTGCAGCAAAATCGGCAACGCAATGTCAGTCGCGATCTCACCCTTGTGGATGATGCTGGGGATATCCACTTTTTCCAACACGCCGATCCCGCCTACATCCGGACGGATCACCACTTCGGGTTTGTCCATCAGGAGGCGTAACTCGCCCATCTTTCGGCTGCCAATATCCACGGATTGCAGGAATATATTGAAAGCCTGGGCAACGCGTGTGCGTGTGAGGCGTTCCACCAGCGCAGCAGGTACCTGAACAGGCAGCGGCAGGCTGTTAATACCGCTGGTTGCTTCGGTCATTATTTCAAGAACAACCGCCACCACAGGCAGCGCCGGTGCCAGGGCCCTGGCGACCGTAACCGGAACTGGGTTGAGGACGGCCCCATCCACCAGTAGTGCATCCCCATACTGCTTGGGCGGGAAGACTCCCGGTACCGCCACCGTTGCAAGCAGCGCATCCACGACACGCCCCTGGTTCAAAACCACCTCCCGGCCGGCCTTGATATCCACCGCCACCACGGCGCACGGGATGTCCAGGTCTTCAAAGGTTTTATCACCCAGGAGCTCCTCGAATAATCTGGCCGCCCCTGAAAGTCCAAGGATGCCAGGCCCTTCCTCCGGGGAGCGTGCGAACAATTTGGTCTGGTCCACCTTGGCAAAAACCCTTTCCAGGTGATCGGGCGAGATACCGGCTGCGTACGCCACAGCTACAATACCGCCGGCGCTCGTTCCGGCCACCGCCCTGATCCGGAAACCTTCTTTCAGAAGGCAGCGCAGGACGCCGATATGTGCATAACCGCGCGACCCGCCGCCGCCCAGTGCCAGGGAAATATCCATGTGGATTACCTCGCTTTACTTTCTTCCGGCGGTTTCAAGGCGCGGAAGGATCGATATAACAGGAAATCATAAACGAGTTTCAGGCCGCCTGCCAGGAAAAAAGGGACGCTGAACAGTACCGGAACGGCCATCAGCAGACCTGCCAACGAGGGCGAAAGCGCCGCTCCCACCGAACGCGCGATGGTGGTCACGCCCGAGGCCGCCGAGCGCTCATCCGGGGCGACCACCGCCATGGTATAGGATTGGCGGGTGGGCACATCCATCTGCGAAATGCTGAAGCGCGCCAGCAGCATACCGATCGCCAGCGGCAGGTTGGGCATCAACGGCACCAGGATCAGGAGTATATTGGATGGAACATGAGTGAAGACCATCGTATTGATCAGGCCAAAGCGTTTGGCGATGCGTGCCGCAAAAAGCGCTGAAAAGCCTGCCAGGATGTTCGCTCCGAAGAATATGCTGCCCAGCACGCCCGTATCCACTCCATATTTGACATGGAACCAGTAAGCTAAAAGACTCTGGACAAGCAGCGCCCCGGCGAAAGCATCCATGGCAAACAGGCCGCTCAGGCTTAACACCACTTTCTTGGAGCGGTGCAATCCCAGGAATAGGGTTTGCTCGGGTTTTACGACCGCCGCGACTTCCACCGCCTTTGAAAGCGACAGGAACAATCCGATCATAATCAATCCGCCGAGTGCATACCCAGCCAGCACGATCCGGTAAGCATTTAAGGCCGAATAGCCGGTTTGTTGAAGGCCTTGCGCCAGCCAACCGCCCGCCAACGCACCGGTTGCCGTAGCCAGCGAGCCAGCCAGTGCGTACCAGGCAAAAGTCTGTGTACGCTTCTCACCCGGCAGCAGCTGCGTCAGTGCGGCCTGCTCCACCGACAGGAACGGGCCGATTTCGTTTCCGCTTGGACTGATGACACCGATAATGGCGGCGATCGCCAGCGCAACCGGGTTGCGGGTGAAAATGAAAACCACTCCGGCCCCGATCATCAACACTGCCCCGGCGATCAGCGTCTGTTTGCGGCCAAAGCGGTCTGCGGAAGTTGTCAGCCAGAGCGAAATGCCTGCATCGCCGGCCAGTGTCAGCGAAAAAATGACGCCAACGACTTTTTCACTCAGGCCCACCTGGATCAGGTATAACGCCAGTACAACCGAAAGGAATCCGTAACAAAACAGGCGGATTATGCGGGTTGTAAACAACAAGACCACATCTTTTCGGTCGGGCGTCATCAAATTGTTCCTCTAGCGCTTGCCAACCTGTAAACGGCACCAGGCATACAGTGCGTCGTATACTTCGAATTGAGCGGCAAGGTTTTCTTCGTCCTCCGGGAAACGTAAACTGTAACCGGAGGCAATCGCCTCCAGGCCGCGTGCGATCGGGTCCTTGTCGATATCTTCAGAAACATCTGCCGAATGGACAATCTGGGCCAGGCGCAGCAGCCCAGGCTCCTTCAACCCATATTTGAAGATGATGGACTCAAAGGAGCAGCGCCCGTCCTTATGGCCAAGTTCCACACCGGGTGCGTCGAACGGGATCGCACCGGTTTCCTTGACGGTCTTCTCGATCTCTCCGGCCGGGACGAACAGGAATTCAGCCTGGTTATCGATAAAGCGGGTGATCAGCCAAGGACATGCTACTCTGTCCACATGCACGTGCGAACGGGTAACCCAAATCATGGTACGCTCCTTTCGAAAAATGGTATAAAAGGATTATACTCGTGAAAGGAACATGATGACCTCCATCGAAGCCCCCGAAAGCTCCTCCCCGATCGTTACGCGTGCCGTCGCAGCAGGTCTGCGCGGTGAATTCATCGATAATTATGGATTCCCTGCCTGGCAGAAAGCCTTGCTGACCATTCTGGGCGCACTACCTCAAGGAGCGGCACGCTTCGCAATCAGCCGTTTCGAGTCATTTTCCGGGTTATCCCCGAATGTGCTCGACGATTTTTCGATGGATGAGCTGATACGCACCCGCTTGAACGACTATGCGCAATTATCTGGAACTTTCCCGGTCATCACGGCTGGAGCGGCCTTGGGTGGGGCAACAACCTATTTGTCGATGGCGCTGGATGCTCCCTTCCTTCCCCAGGCGTTTGTCCTGACCCTCAAAGGCGGCTCCAGCAACGGTGATGTAAATCGTTACCTGCAGCGCTCCCTGGAACCCGCGTTGCGTATCTCGGAGAAGAACCCTGGGTTGATGACCATCCAGCACTACGATCCGGTCCACGATGGCTGGATGACGCGCTTTGTCAATCATGTCCGGTTCAAGTTGCTGGATATGCCGCCCGCCTATGCGGAATTCCTTAAATCAAAATTGGAACCGGGTGGAGCTGTCGTTTTCTTCGAAGGCGGCGCTTCCTGGCTTCGTTATCGCGTTGGGCCAAGGAGTGTTTTCCAGGTTGGCGGCTGGGGCGGGATCTCCCCTGAGGAATTTCTGGGAGGCAGTCAACGTCTGCGGGAGTATGCCCGCCGCGCCGGGTTGAAGTTCACCGACTGGAAGCTAAAGGATT
>JADGQB010000437.1 GCA_017882145.1 Anaerolineales bacterium | reverse complement strand
ATGCCGGACCCGACCGGCTGGCTGGTGGCCGGAATGAACGCTACTGGCAACGCGCTTTCGCTTGGTGTTTACGCGGTTTGCCTGAAGAACGCATCCGGGACCACTCATATCGTTTCTGCGGATGAACCGGTAAGCGGCGGCCCGTTTGCCCGCTGCCAGAAGGGCGAGCTTATTACGGGCGGCGGGTTTGCTGACAACACCGGCAGCCTGGATGTTTATATCAGTACTCCGATCGGGGATTCGGTCGATCCCAATAATGCCTGGTCGGTTATGGCAAGGAGCAGCCAGAACGCTGACCAACCTATTACAGTTTATGCAGTGTGCCTGGCGGGCAGCGGTCTGACAAGCACACTGGCCAGGGATGAGAAAGTCAATTACGGGCCCGGGGGTAGTTCACTGAGTTTTTCCATTGCCTGCCCGACGGGCTCCCAGATGGTTTCAGGTGGCTATGAAGGCACCGGTGTCTACGTGAACCGTATCAATCCCACGGATGCCGGTCTGTGGGAAGTTCAAGTACAGGGAAAAGACTTTTTCGATGGCAGCCTGGATCATGCGGTATGTCTCTACATTAAATAATTTATGCTTGACTTGACATAATTGGAAATGTATAATCACGGTAATCACTTTTCCGTGAGTAGTAGGCAGTCTGAACGCTGATAGAGAAGGAGGTCGCTGGCTGGAAGCCTCCACAGCAATACCCTGCCGAAGTCGCACGGTTCTTCTGCTGAAGAAATCTTCGCGAAAGTAGAACAGCACGGGTGCGCCCGTTAGAGCGCAGACCGATGTTCGTCGGTCATCGAGAGCGTTTTTCACTTTTGTATTACCTTGAGTGAAAAACGAATTGAGGTGGTACCGCGGCGCCCGCCGTCCTCAACAGGATGCGGGCGTTTTGTATTAAGCAACCGGAGAATAGAATGACTGAATACCAGTTACCCAAAGCTTACGATTTCAAGTCCACCGAAGGGCGCATTTATGAAATGTGGGAGAAGGGCGGTTACTTCAAGCCGGCCAACGATCCGAACCAGCCGGGTTTCGACCCCTCGAAGAAACCTTTCGTTATCTCCATTCCTCCTCCGAACGTCACCGGTGAACTGCACCTGGGGCACGTGCTGTTCGTGGCGATGGAAGATCTGATGATCCGCTACCACCGTATGAAAGGCATTCCGACGCTGTGGGTACCCGGAACGGATCATGCCGGCATTTCCACGCAATTGCAAGTGGAAAAAGACCTGCTGCGGACCGAAGAGGTGACACGCGAAGAACTGGGCCGTGAGCAATTTGTAGAGCGGGTCTGGTCCTGGAAAGATAAATATCACAGCATCATCACGGGACAGATCCGCAAGATCGGGGCATCCTGCGATTGGAGCCGTGAGCGTTTCACATTGGATGAGGGCCTGTCCAAAGCGGTGCGCGAAGCCTTTGTGCGCCTGTACGAGAAGGGACTGATCTACCGCGGCCCGCGCCTGATCAACTGGTCACCTGGGCTTAAGACAGCTGTCTCGGACCTGGAAGTGGAATACTCTGAGGAACCCGGAAAATTGTATTATTTTAAATATATGTTGGTTCCCGTAGGGGCGCAAGGCCTTGCGCCCCTACCAGAGGAATACATCCCGGTCGCCACCACCCGTCCGGAGACGATCCTGGGCGATACTGCAGTGGCAGTCCATCCGGATGACGGACGTTACAAAAAATTTGTCGGCCGAAAAGTGATTGTGCCGATCCTCGGACGGACGATCCCGGTCATCGCGGATGATTATGTGACGCGTGAATTCGGCACCGGGGCGCTCAAGATCACTCCCGGACATGATCCCAACGATTATGAGATCGGCCAGCGGCATGGGCTGCCGGTCCTGTCGATGCTGGACCGGGAGGCAAGAGTGACCGAAATTGGCGGGCCGTACGCAGGTCTGGATCGTTTCGAGTGCCGTAAAAAAATGTGGGCGGATATGCAGGCTGCCGGCCTGGTCATCAAGGAAGAGCCATACACGATCAATGTGCCGCGTTCCGAGCGCGGCGGCGAAATCATCGAGCCAATGGTTTCAGAACAATGGTTCGTAAAAATCAAACCATTGGCAAACCCGGCGCTGGAGGCAGTCAAGGATGGGCGCATCAAGATCATCCCGGAGCGCTTCGAGAAGGTATATTTCAACTGGATGGAAAATATCCGGGATTGGTGCATCTCGCGCCAGCTATGGTGGGGGCACCGCATCCCGGTCTGGTATTGCGAGGATTGCGGCAAACAGACCTGTACCCGTGAGGATCCGACCGAATGCATCCATTGCGGTTCAAAGAAGCTCCACCAGGACCCGGACGTGCTGGACACCTGGTTCTCATCCGGTCTCTGGCCGTTCTCCACACTGGGCTGGCCGGAAGAGACAGCCGATTATAAGTATTTCTATCCGACGAGCATGATGGAAACCGGATACGATATCCTGTTCTTCTGGGTGGCGCGCATGATCATGGACGGGCTGGAGTTCACCGGGCAGATACCGTTCAACACCGTCTATTTGCACGGACTGATCCGCAACGAGGATGGACAAAAGATGTCCAAGAGCAAGGGTACCGGGATCGACCCGCTGCCGGTCATGGAAGAGTTCGGCACGGACGCCCTGCGCTTCACCCTGCTGGTGGGTTCCACACCTGGCAACGACACCAACTTGAGCCTGAAGAAAGTGGAAGGCAACCGCAACTTTGCCAATAAGATCTGGAATGCCGGCAGGTTTGT
>JADGQB010000168.1 GCA_017882145.1 Anaerolineales bacterium | reverse complement strand
CGATCCATATACCACCACCACATCGATGGTCAGGTTCGCCAAAGAGATGGGTGTGGAAGTGCTGACCAACACGCGTGTGACCGGGCTCGAATTGTCCGATAAAGGCAAGATCCAGAAAGTATTAACCGACAAGGGCCCGATCAAGACCGAGATCGTGGTGAACGCAGCCGGGCTTTGGGCGCCCCAGGTGGCGGCCATGGCGGGCGTGCACATCCCGACCACTCCGGTGGACCACCAGCATATCGCCTTGAAAGCAGTCAGCGGGCACGAATTTCCATCCAGCACTCCCTGCCTGCGCGACCCCGACAACCTGGTCTACATGCGCCAGGAACAGGGCGGGCTGGTGATCGGCGGTTACGAACCGAACCCGCTGGCGCGCTGGATCGATGGCGTGCCGTGGGAGCACGGCGGGACAACCCTGCCGGCGGATTACGACCGCTTCGAGCAGCTGCTGGAAGGCGCCATCCGCCGTATTCCATTCCTCGAGCAGGCCGGCATCATTACCCTGGTCTGCCATCCCGGCGCTTACACCCCGGACTGCCAGCCCATGCTTGGACCGGTGCCGGGCGCGCGCGGCATGTGGATCGCAGCCGGCATGTCGCTCAACGGCTACGGCGGCGCGGGCGGCATCGGCAAGCTCATGGCGGAATGGATCGTGGAAGGCCAGCCCGGGCTGGACGTTTATGCCTATCGCGCCATGCGCTTTGGCAACTATTATTCCAACCCGGAGTATGCCGCCGAGCGCACGCGTGAAGGCGTTAAATATTATTATCGTCTGCGCTTCCCGAATGACGAGAACGAGTGGGCGCGTCCGCATCGCGTCAGCCCGGTGCATTATCGCCTGCAGGAAATGGGCGCAGTCTTTGGTGAGAAATTTGGCTGGGAGCGCGTCAACTACTTCGAGCCGGGCAAACCCTGGCGCCGGGCCGGCGCCGACCAGCGGGTGTGGGGCTGGAAATGCCCGCCATACTTCGAGCGCGTCGGACAGGAACACCAGGCCACGCGCGAACGTGTAGCGCTCTTTGACCTGACCTCCTTCGGTAAGATCGAAGTCAGCGGCCCGGGTGCCGTCAGGCTGCTCCAGCGTTTGGCCGACAGCGATATCGACAAGCCGGTCGGCAGCGCGATGTATACCCAGCTGCTCAACCCGAACGGGGGTGTGGAAGCGGATGTGACCATTACCCGTCACGCTCCGGAACGCTTCTGGGTGGTCACCGGTTCCGCCTTCATCGCCAACGATCTCGGCTGGATCCAGATGCATGTGGACGAAAACGACGGCGAAGTCAACATACGCGATATCACCACCGAATGGGCCTGCCTGGCCATGTGGGGACCGAAATCCCGGGAGGTGCTCAAGAAGATCACTACCAGCGATATTTCAAACGAAGCTCATCCCTACCTGCACACCCGGCCGATCGATATCAACGGGGTCAAGGTCCTGGCGCAGCGTGTCAGTTACGTGGGCGAGTTGGGCTGGGAGCTTTACATCCCCAGCAACCGCGCCCTGCTGGTCTGGGATGCGCTGATCAAAGCCGGGCAGGAATTCGGCATCGAGGTGGGCGGCTATAAAGTGCTTGATTCGCTGCGTCTCGAAAAGGGTTACCGCTATTACACCGCCGACGTCACCATGCTGGAGACGCCCTATGAAGGCGGGCTCGGTTTCTGCGTGCATCTCGACAAGGGCGACTTTATCGGCAAGGAAGCGCTTGTCAAGCAGAAGCAGGCCGGTTTGACCCGCAAGCTGTGCACCGTGGTGCTGGATGGCGACGGCTATACCCAGATCTACGGGGGTGAAGCGGTCTATCACGATGGTCAGGTGGTCTCGCGTGTGCGCAGCGGCGGTTACGGATACACTCTTAAGAAAAACATCCTGTACGCCTACCTGCCAATGGAACTGGCCAAACCAGGCACCCGCCTGGAAATGAATCTGATCGAGGGCCGCCGCCCGGGTGAAGTGACCGCCACGGTCCTGTTCGATCCCAAGGGCGAACACTTGCGCGCGTAAGTTTTTACAGCACACCCTTTTGTTCGCCGGAAAGGATAAAAAATGTTGTCCTTGAACGCAAACGAATTGTTGTCTTTAAAGAATTTGGTGGATTCCCGCCGGCCAGGCTACGGCTTGCCGCGTCAGTTCTACCATGACGAGCTGCTTTACCAGGCCGAGATTGAAACCATCTGGCGCCAGGGCTGGCTCTTCGCCGGTCACTCGTGCCAGATCCCCAACCCTGGCGATTATTTCCTCTACTCGGTGGAAGGGGATTCGGTCATCGTCGTGCGGGACGACGATGGCGAAGTGAACGCCTTGTACAACGTTTGCCGCCACCGCGGCTCGGTAATTTGCCAGGAACCGGAAGGCAGCGTCAGGCGTTTCATCTGCCCTTACCACTCCTGGACCTACGACCGCAAAGGCCAGCTTTTGCTCCACCACGGCATGCAGGATGGGCTTGACAACTCCCAATTCGGCCTGCACCGTGCCCACGCCCGGGAAGTGGAAGGCATGATTTTCATCAGCCTGGCGGAGACGCCGGTTGACTTCGATCCCGTTTACGAGACGATCGCGCCGGTCGCCAAACCGCAAGGCATGCCGCGCGCCAAGGTCGCCAGGATCATGGACTTCGACGTAGCCTCCAACTGGAAGCTGGTCTGGGAAAACAACCGGGAGTGTTACCACTGTACCGTAAACCACCCGCAGTACGTCAAAGCCAACTTCGATCACTATAACGCCGACGATACCCTGCCGCGCGTCGCCGAAAGGCTCAAGACGGTCACGGCACACCTGGAAACCAAGCTGGCGGAGCAGGGCATGTACTTGCGCGAGGAGACCGGCATGACCCCGTTCCCCGACCCGGACAACGGCATCTGGTACGCGGCCAACCGTACGCCGCTGGTGGAAGGCTATGTCAGCGAGACGATGGACGGCAAGCAGGTGGCGCCGCTGATGGGCGATTATACCGATCCGGAGGTGGGGACGCTGCGTGTGCGCACTCTGCCCAACTTCTGGGTGCATGCCAGCTGCGATCACAGCGTGGCCGTGCGTCTCACTCCCAACGGGCTGACCCATACCAGCATCCGCATGATCTGGCTGGTGGATGGCAAGGCCCAGGAAGGCCGTGATTATGACCTTGAGAAGATCCTGCCCTTCTGGCTGCTGACCGCCGAGCAGGATTGGGGCATCTGCACCAACCAGCAGCGCGGGGTAAGCTCGCATGCCTACACCCCCGGTCCGCTTTCCACCTATAAAGAATACAACCTGGATCGCTTCCTGCGCTGGTATTTGCAGGAGATGAAAGCCGGTCTGGAATAATGAAAAATCAGCCTCCGGTCTATGTCGGATTTGGAATGCTCACCCCGGTAGCCATTATGGTGGTCGAGCAGTTACCCGAGCACAACACCGGCGCGCTGGTCAAGGAAGTCAATGAGTTCGTCTTTGACGATGCCGCCATCATCGCCTGCCTGCTGCGCCAGTGGGAGCTGCCCACCGGCATGATCGGCACGGCGGTCGGGGACGACCCGCGCGGCCACATCCTGGCGCAGCAGTTGAAAGAGTGGGGCGTTCAGGGCGAGGTGCGCCACTCCAGGGAAATCAGTACGCCCTGGGAAGTGGATGTTTCGGATGAAACCGGCGCGCGCACTTATTTCTGGGAGCGCGCCCCGCAGGTGCTGAACACCCTCGATGCAGCCGACCTTTCCCTGTTGGAAGGAACGGGCCTGTTATACGTCGACTGGTATGACGGCGATCATATCCTGCGCGCCATGGATCATGCCCGGAACCTGGGGGTGCCGGTGTTCCTGAATTTCGAGCACGGGCACGCCGACCCTGAGCTGCTGGAGCGCTATGGTGGGCGGGCAACGATCTGCCAGGCAGTGACGGATGCCGCCCAGCGCGGCGATGTGCCTCCGCTGGAAGTGGCTCAGAAATTGCTGAAAACCGGCGTCCAAACCGCCTTGATCACGATGGCCGGCGAAGGCTGCCTGGTGGTGCAAGGGCAGGAGGTCGTTCGGGTGCATGCTCCCGCCGTGCATGCCGTGGATGGCTGCGGGGCTGGTGCCACTTTCTCGGCCGGTTTTATCTATGGCTATTTGAAGGGCTGGAACCTGGAAAGCTCGGCCCGTTTTGCCACCGCCGCCGCCTCCCTCAAGGTAACCCGGCCCGGGTTGCAAATGTTTCCGATCAATAAAATCAACGCCCTGGCAGCCAGCCTGCCGGTGGAGCGTCCCGCCGTTGCCAACCAACCTGGTCACTAGGAGAATCCTTTGATCAACTTCGCCACCCTGCTCACACAGCCTCAAGTCGAACGCACGCATGCCGCCTCCCTGGAGATCCTCGAGAACGTGGGCTTTCTGGTGCGCAATGAAAAGGCACGTGCAATCTTCAAACAGCATGGCTGCCAGGTGGAACCTGAATCGCAGCTTGTCAAATTCCCGCCGGCCGTGGTCGAGAAATACCGGGCCATGCTGCCGCCCACCTTTACCTTCCACGGCCGGGATCCCAGGTATGACCGGACCATTCCGCAAGATGGGCCGGTGATCGTCACGGGCAGTTCCGCCCCGGACGTGATCGACCTGGTGACAGGCCGCCAGAGACGGGCGCAGTCCGACGATATCGCCCGCATCGCCACCCTGATCCAGGAACTGCCCGCCTACGATGTCTTCTCGATTTCCACGCTGGCTGAGGATGCCCCCCAGGGACATTTCACCCTGGCGCGCCTCTACCCGTCGCTCAAGCACTGCCTGAAACCCATCCGCAGCACCACCAAGGATATGGGCGACACTGCCACGGTCATGCAGCTGCTGTATGCACTGGCAGGCAGTGAAGAGGCCTATCGCCAGCGCCCGTTCGTGACCCACCACTACTGCCCGGTCGTCTCGCCGCTGACCATGGACCAGCTCTCCACCGAGGCAGTCATATTCTTCTGCGAGGCCGGACTGCCCGTCTACCCGAGTATCGTGCCGAATGCGGGCCTGACCTCGCCCATGTCCATGGCAGGCACGCTGGTGCAGGGTAATGCCGAATTCCTGGCCATCTCGGTGTTGATGCAAATGGTACGGGAGGGCACGCCTACGATCTATGCCACCCTGCCGACCGTCGCGGACATGCGCACCGGGGCGTATGCCTCGGGCGGGATCGAATGCGGCATGCTGCACATGGCCTTTGCACAGATGGCGCGTTTCTATAACGTGCCGTGCGGGGGCTACATCGGGCTGTCCAATTCCAAGCTCAACGATGCCCAGTCCGGCTTCGAAACGGCCATGTCCACTGCGGCCGGCGTGCTGGCCGGCGCAGATATGCTCAATATGGGCGGCCTTCTGGATGCGTTAAAGGTATTTGACTATGCGAAGGCTGTCATCGACGATGAAATCGCCCAGATGCTCAAGCGCTTGAAACGCGGGATCACGTTCAACGAGGACGAGCTGGCATTGGCGGTCATCGCACAAATAAAACCGGGCGGATCGTTCATGATGAGTCCGCACACGGCCAAGCGCATGAAAAGCGAAGCCCTGCTCCCCAGGCTGGCCGACCGGGAGGCGCGTGAAATCTGGGAAAAAAAGGGCGCGCTGGATACGCATGCCCGTGCGACCCTGCGCGTGAACGAGATTTTGGCGCATGCCGGACCGGATATGATCCCGGTCGAGCTTGATTTGCAACTCCATGAGCAGTTTAAGAACCTGGTGAGTGGACGGTTGGTAAAGTAGATCGTCCCGAAGGTTTGTTGAAAAAATAAAGTTGTCGAAAATAAACCTTCGGGACGTTGCAAGCGTAGTTAAGAGAGGACACCTGATGAAAATCTTTTTTGCCACGGATGTACACGGCTCCGAGATCTGTTGGAAGAAATTCCTGGCGGCAAGCAAGTTTTATGAGGCGGATACCCTGGTCCTGGGCGGGGATATGACCGGCAAGGCCATCATCCCGATCATCGCCCAGGGCAGCGATAATTTCAAAGTGACCTTGCTGGAACAGGAGAGCCTCCTGCACGGCAAGCAGGAAGTCGACAAGATGGTCCAGACCATCCAGAACCGTGGTTATTATCCGTATGTGACCGACCCGGACGAAGTTCAGGCGATAGCCAGCACGCCCAAGAGAATGGATGACCTCTTCCTCGAACAAGTGATCAAGACCATGCAGCGCTGGATGGAATACGCCGACGCCAAGCTGAGCGGAACCGGCGTACGTTGTTTTGTCTGCCCGGGGAATGACGATATCTTCGAGGTCGATGCGATCATAGCTGCTTCAAAATGTGTGCGCAGCGTGGAGGGCCAGGTGGTTGAGCTTGACGAACACCACGAGATGGCCAACTCCGGCTGGTCCAACCCGACTCCCTGGAATACGCACCGTGAGGAACCGGACGAGGCTTTACTGGCACGTCTCGAAGCGGTCATCAGCAAGGTGAAGAACCCCTCCCAGGCGGTGTTCGCCATCCACCCACCGCCCTTTGGCAGCGGCCTGGATGAGGCGCCCGAGTTGACCAAGGACCTGCGCCCCACCTACGCCGGCCGTTCCATGATCCCGGTCGGCAGCCATGCCGTAATGACCGTCATTGATAAATACCAGCCTTTGTTGGGGTTGCACGGCCACATCCACGAAGGCAAGGGTACGCGTAAATACAAGAAAACCTTATGCATCAATCCCGGCAGCATGTACGAGCAAGGCATGCTGAACGGTGCAATAATCGAGCTCAAACCTCAAAAGGTAGGCAATTACCTGTTGACCACCGGTTAAAAGTGGCAGGATTGCAGACGCCTGGAAAGGAGCAGCGTATCGGCGATGGATTGATTTAAGAGATTGGCAGTCACTTCGGTTCGAAATCTTTTCCTTTGGATGGTCTCCGCGCATGAAAGGGAGGGGACCAAAGAATAATTAGTAAAGGAGATTCAGATGAGTGACGTTTCCCTGTTTGTACGCAAGGCGAGCGGCCTGGTCAGAGCCTGGTCGGTCTTTGACGCCTTTATTTATGCCACATTCTCGATTAACCTGATTACGCTCGGTCTGTTCATATTTTCCTACTGCTACTACCTCAAGGGCAGCCTGATCACCGGCGTGCTGGTGGGTGCTTTCTTTACGATCTTTGAGGTGATCGTCTACGCCAGCTTGATCTCCGCCATGCCGCGCGCCGGGGGTGACTACGTCTGGCAAAGCCGCATCCTGAACCGGGCCATTGGGTTCGTACTGACGGTCACGGGCTGGTGGTTCATCCTCTGGCTGTGGACACCGCTCTACGGCCAAATGCTGACCTATGAGGTCTACACGCCCCTGCTGGCGATTGCCGGCCTCAAGGATGCCGCCCTGTGGTTCACGACCACTTCCGCCGGACAATTTGTCGGCATGCTGTCGGTCTGTCTGATCGTATTCATCTACATTTCGGTCGGCATGAAATGGTATGCCCGGGTGCAGAAATTCTGTTTCTGGGGCGGGCTCGCCGGGCTTGCGATCGTTTTCGTCCTGCTCCTGTTCGGGAACAATGCCACCTTCATTGCCAACTTTAACGCCCTGGCGCCCCGCTTTGGCGCGGCGGCTGGCGATACCTATGCAGCTACGCTTAAGGCGGGCGCGGATGCCGGCACGGTTGCCGGACCGCTCTTCCCGCTGGCCATCGGGGCCAGCATCTTCCTCGTCCCGATGTTGACCTTCTTCAACCTGTGGCCCAACTGGGGCTCCACCCTGTACGGCGAGGTGCGCGGCGCAACGGATTACAAGCGCAACCTCTCGGGCATGCTGTGGGCGATTGCCGTGACCACGGTCGGGGCGATCATTTTCTTCCTGCTGATCGGCAAGACCATCGGCTGGGACTTTTACAACAATGCCAACGGCGCGTTCTGGAACTGGGGCTTCGGATACACCACCACCCCACCTCCGCTGCCGATCTGGCCTTACCCGGCGCTGTTTGCAGCCTTCATGGTTAAGAGCCCATTCCTCATGTTCATCATCGTGCTGTTGATGAGCCTGTGGTGGTTCGGCTGGTCCGGGACGCTCTTCCTGAGCTCCACCCGTGTGATCTTTGCCGCGGCGATTGACCGCATGCTGCCGGAGTGGGTCTCCAAGATCGAGCCGCGCACCAAGACGCCCATCAACGCCTTGCTCCTGATGGTCATTCCTTCGGCGATCATTTCCTACCTGTACGCCTTCAAAGTCTTCAACTTCCAGACCCTGGCGCTGGACGCCACGGTTGTAATCGCCATCACCTTCCTCGGTTCAACCATCGCTGGAATCGTCATGCCCTGGAGGGCAAAAGATGTCTTTGAAGGCTCGCCGGTAGCCAGGTACAAGGTTCCCGCCTGGCTGGGCTGGATCGTAACGGCTCTGTTTGGAGTCTTTGCGATCTACCTGATCTACCTTTCGTTCAAAGATGCCTGGACGATCCTTACCGGTCTGGGCGCCGCCGGTGCCAGCGGCCTGACCTGGTTCGTGGTCGTAGTTCTGTCGCTGGTGACCCTGGTCAACGCGGTGATCCTGGTGTGGATCTTCCTGCAGGTGGTCAAAGGGATCACCGGCAGCAAGGCCATGCCGCTGGTCACCCTGGCCGGCCTGATCTTCATGGGCTTCCTGGACTGGCTGCTGGTGGTGTGGTTCTGGGATCCGAATACGGCCTCTGGAACCGCCAGTTATGCAATTGGCTGGTCGAACGTAAGTTCGATGGTATTCATGCTGATCAACTATGGCGTTGCCGCCGGGATCTACTTCGGCTTCAGCGCCTATCGCCGGCGCCAGGGTATTGCCATCGAAAAGGTTTATCAGGAGATCCCGGTGGAGTAAGAATC
>JADGQB010000436.1 GCA_017882145.1 Anaerolineales bacterium | reverse complement strand
AGTAGTATATCTTCGCCTTTTTTATCTTCCAGCGCGTTGACAATGGTATGTGCAAGTTCCAGTGTATCCAGGTGTCACCTCTTTGTTATCGGAATATCTACCTAATTTTATATGGATTTCATCGAAAGAGCATAAAGATGAGTGTAGACCGAACCGCCAGGTTGCAGATCACTCTTGAAGATATGCACTGCTCCCACACGGATCTGACCAAGCGGCCCAACTCTGGCAGCTTCGAGTGCAGTACGGATGCGCACTAAATCCGAAGCGGAGACGTTCTGCCCAACGCGTCCTATTGTCAGATGAGGAGAAAACGGGCGTTCCTCGGCTGGGTAGCCCAGTTGCGCTGCGGTCGCTTCCACCCCGCGCCGCAGGGCATCCAGAGCCGGGGGGGCCTCCAGACCGATCCAGACTACGCGCGCCCGGCGCGTGGATGGGAATGCGCCCAGCCCGCCCAAAGAAATGGGAAAGAATTCGTGGGAGGCAGCTTCCACTTTGAGCGCCCCGGCCAACTGTTCGAGGTTGGCGGGCGATACGTCTCCCAAAAACTTGAGGGTCAGATGAACATTCTGCGGGGCCACCCAGCGTATCAGGGACTTGGGCAGGGCATTTTTTAAGGGGGCAATGCTGAGAGCGATGGCAGCCTGGATTTCGGAGGGGATCTCCACCGCGATGAATGAGCGCAGCATCATGCGCCAGGTACCTTCTCAAGCAGCCTTTTGAGGCAGGGATGGCCTTTCGGCCTGATCCGGTAGCCGAGCGGCTTTGCTTCCGGCTGCTTGTCGTCCTCAACGATCAGGGTTGCTGGCCTGGCAGACATGGGTTGATTCATTGGAAGCAAAAATAGCACAAGATGGGGGAAATGGCAAGGGCCTATGGGTGCTGCCGGTTGTAATCTTCCGGCGTATCCAGGTCCTGCAGTATGCTGCCATCGGCCTGAACATATTCAATCCGACCGGGATATCCGTTGATGAATTGGCGCGGGTTGGTGGTTTGGGGGAGTGCCAGGACCTCGGACCAAAAGGTTCGACTGGCGAGCCAGGGATGGCCGCGCCGGTTTTCAAAGCTGGGAAAAACCAATGGAGCTTCCGTCTGTAGATAAGCAGCACAAATTGACCGGATCGTTGCTTCACGGACCTGAGGCTGATCGCCCAGGCCAATTAACGAGGCATCCGCATTGGGGCTCAGGTTAGCCAGGCCGGTTTGGATGGAACTCAGCATTTCCCCACGGGCATGCTCTGGATTGTAGACCGCCCGGACAGGGTACTGTTTCGAAAGTTGTGCGACCAATTGCTCGACCTCCCGGCGTGCGCCACCCGTCACCACCAGGATATCTTCGATCCCGGCCTCAGCGAAGGTTGCCACAACCTGCCCAAGGACGGTCGTCCCACCCCAAGGCAGGATCAGCTTGGGTTGGCCCATGCGCCGGGATTCTCCGGCAGCCAGCAAAATCGCGGAGATGCCTTTGGCCACTATTCTTGATCCCTTAATCTCTGCAAATCTTCCTGCGTATCCACATCCAGCAAGAGACTCTCATCCTGCCAGGGCAGGTAAGCAACCTGGTATTTACTAAAAACCTTGCGGCCGCCCACATCTCCGGTTAGGGTCATCAAATCCTGGAAAACCCGGCGGTCAAAAAGAACCGGGTTGGCACGCTGACCGTTCACAAGTGGGGCAAGAATGGGAGATAAATCCAGAGTATGCTGCTCGACAAGGGCACGCAGGACTGTGGATGTGACCTGCGGCTGGTCAGCCAACAGGAAGATAGCTGCGCCAACCCCCTTCCGTCTTCCCCCAAATTCTTCGATAGTGGGGGAGGTGACCTGGTTGTGCATAGCCGATGGCATTGATGTGAGAGATAAAGCCTGCAGTCCGGTTTTGATGGAGGAGCTTTGGCCGCTCTGCCAATCTAGATTGCGGGCGATGGTAATTGGCAGGTCCAGCAGCGCATTCTCCACGGCCTGCGCGTTTGCGCCGGTGACAACTACTACCGGTGAAAGCCCGCCTGCAAGCGCAGTCTGTGCAACAGCCCGCACGAAAGGCCGGCCGCGATAATCGAGGAGTTGCTTGGGCTGCCCGAAGCGCCGGGCTTCTCCTGCAGCCAGGATGATACCCGCGGTGCGTTCGAACGTTTGAACCTGCGAACGATTCAACGTTCCAACCAAAACCGCGTCGAAGGCTGTCAACAACTCTTGTGCCAATTTGCCACCAATGGCCTGCAACTCAGGCGTATCAGCCTGGTTCAGCAAAACCAGGCGCTGCGCATGTGCCGGTATATTTTTCAGTCCGCCCGCCGGGTGGGTGAGAACATGCAGCAAGGCTTGCTCCGTAACGGTCTCGCCGATAGTCAGACCGCTTAAACGGGCGAAGATCTCCGGTCGATGGACAAATTCTGCGGTGAGTGGGCGACCAAGGCCGGAAAGACCGGCAACAACCATGACGGTCTCTACGAAGGGCGGGACTGGCGGTTCGTACTCGGCCGGCGCTTTAAGCGGATGGCGGTGCGAGCCATCGGCTTCAATTAAAAGAGGCAGGGAATGCGAAATACAAACTGCGTGGAGCAAAGATACCAAATTATCGTTTAAACCCGTGGTTCGATCCGTATTGACCGGGCCTGTAACGAGCATTACCCCTTGCAGGTTCTTTTCGAGGTTGGCCAGATCTGCGGGTTCCTGCACAACCCAATGCGAATCGGCCAGGCTGACCTGGTCAATATGTAAATGCGTGGTGGCAGTGACG
>JADGQB010000029.1 GCA_017882145.1 Anaerolineales bacterium | reverse complement strand
GTCGTGGCCTTTGTGTTAAGGGTTTTTACCGCTCCAACCGAAAAGTAACATTGTCAAGCCACTTGGATGACGGGTTTTCCATTCTTATAAAATAATTCACGATCCACCCGAATTTCGGCATCGCACATATCACACAACATATCCCAGTGAATACCAGACTCGTTTTTACTGCCCGTTTCAGGCAGGCCCGCGCCAACGGCCAGGTGAATGGTGCC
Organism: Anaerolineales bacterium; assembly: GCA_017882145.1. Taxonomy (GTDB): domain Bacteria; phylum Chloroflexota; class Anaerolineae; order Anaerolineales; family Villigracilaceae; genus UBA877. The sequence goes on along the minus strand of JADGQB010000029.1, from coordinate 20,828 downwards.
GCCCATTTTTTCGTCAAATAGCATTTCCTTGGTAAACCGGGTGATGCCATAGTTGGTACCGATGCCGAATTCACCCAGTTGACGAGCCCCCGCATCCGTATTGAGCTGGGCAGTCAGCAAATCCTGGTTTTTGGTAGCCGTTTCTTTGACCACTCTGCCATTTTCAAACCACAACTCGATATCGGTGATCTCCTGACCATTGAAGAGCGCCGGATAACGGAAGCGTACCCAGCCTTCAACCGAGTCTTCCTGCGGGCCGGTAAAGATTTCACCATCCGGGAAGTTTTCCTCGCCAGCGCAGGAAAGGAAGACGCGCTCCTTGATCGACATTTTCAGGTCGACGTTCGATCCTTTCAGGACTACTTGATCGTGGCCTTTAAGCCAGTCCACCAACTTCTCCTGTTCCAGTCCCACTTTCTTCCAATAGGCGACCGGATCGTCAGCGTTGAGCATCCCTGCTCCATAGACAAAGTCCTGGCAGTCCGCCAGGGACATGTCTGCTTCCTGAGCCATGGCATGCGTGGGAAAGGCCGTGCCACACCAGTGCAATTCTTTTTTTGCCATACGATCCAGGAAAGTTTTGAAATCTTGCGCACCTGCCCGAGAAACGCGCGCCATCCGCGCCGGGTCGATTCCGGAGAGTGCACGGGTATTGTGATCGCACCAAATGGTCAGAGAAGCGTCAAAGGTTTCGGTGATCAGTTTATTGACCGGGGAGAAATAATCAAGTTGGGCATCCGACGCATATTTATAGAAAATTTCCCGCGCCCCTGGAGTACTGGGCAGGATCGTCACGAATGCACCCGCCTTGACTGCTTCTTCATAGACAGCCAGGGTCAGTTCTTCAGCCAATGGGTGGGTATTGATAACGAACTTCTGTCCGGCCTGGAGGCCCAGGGAATAATGCACCAGGACTTTGGCTAGTTTACTTACACGTGGATCAGGCATTTAAGTTCCTTTCCATATCACGCATCATGTTCAACCGGTTTGGAGATATCCCTTCCGGGTAATTTTTTGCCCGATTTCTCGGGTTTATGGATGGGCCCAACGACGCCCATTTTAAATGAAAAAGTAGGCTTTTAGTGCTTTTTCCGCGTTCTCTGCGCTCGTCCGCGTCCCATTCCTTTACTGCTTCGGATGAGCCTTGAAGAAATCCCAGATCATCTGGGAAACGGGCAGCACGTATTGGGAGGGCCAATTGTTGCCCATGCCATCCATAGTGTAGAGTTCAACCGCCGTTCCAGATTTGCAGGATGAATAAAAGCTGTGCGTGCCCAGCGTTCCCTGCGGCGCGCTTTGAGCGGCACCTGTGCAGCCGTCCAGTTTGGCCCAGGCGGCAATGCCCTGCTCTACCGGCGGGAAGGTGATAGTGCCGGTCATGAAGTTACCCACACCGCCATCGTAGGGTACCAGGGTATCTTTCTTCCCGTTGACCTGCAGGATCGAAACCGGCTGGGCAGGCTGGCAGGGGGCCTGCAGCAGGGCGCCTGCCACCGGCGCAACCGCCGCAAAGGTTTCGGGCATTTCACAGGCCAGCCGGAAGGCCAGCATGGCCCCCATCGAGAACCCGGCGGCGTAAACGCGTTTCGGATCAATCTTGACACTGGAACCCAGGTCGGTCAGCACCTGGCGCAGGAAGGCGGCTTCATCCACTTTATTCTCGACCGCCGAGCCGCAGCAGCCGCCGCCGACATTCCAGACCCCGTTCAGGCCCGAAGGATATACCAGGACGAATCCGCTCTGGTCGGAGATGGCTCCGAACCCGGCCATGTTTTGCAAGTCGGTGATTTCGAAGAAGCGTTCGTTGTCGAAGCCGTGCAGGGCAAACACCACCGGCTGGGGCAGGCTGGCATCCAGGCCGGGCGGTATGTGCAGCAGGTAGGTCCTCTCCTGGCCGTTGACAGTGAGCGTGTGCTGGGTTTCTGCGGGAGACAGGGTCACCGCCGGGGTGGGCGTGAATGCGGGCGTGGGGGTGGGCTTGGCCGCGGCCGGTCCGCAGGCGGTGAGGGCGATGATTAATACCGGGCAGAGGATTTTTGGGAGCCAGTACGAAGAAAAGAGGCCTTTTTTGCGGATAATGGAAATTCGTTCCGAGGACATATTCGTTCCTTTCTAAAAATGGTGAAAATGGGTAACACCCGCATTCTACGTCACATAATCATAGAAAACAACCTTTTAAGGCAGAATATGCGAAAATATATGCAGAATGGCAAAAACAATGCTACACTTATACAAAATAACGAGATTGGCCATCACAAGGGAGAAGCATATGAAGCCAATAAAAAACCTCTTCATGTTATTCTTTTCGATCAGTCTTCTCCTGGCGGGCTGCACGCCGGCCCCAACGGTCTTACCGACGGCCTCGCCCCTGTCCACGGTTCCTCCAACGGAGACCTATCCGCCCACAGCCACTGCGACTGTCAGTCCGACGACAACTGCCACCCAGGTCCCCTTCCCGGCGCTGACTCTCAAGCCGGGGAATTTCTACTTCAGCCTGGACGGAAAACCGAGCTTCATTTACTCCCGAAATATGGCTGGCTATCAGGTGGCGCAATACTACACCTTGCTGGATTGGAGCAAGGCTGGCGGCGCCCGCTTCGTGCGCATCCAGCTCGACAGCCTGGGTATGGGCTACACCAGCACCGGCGGCGTGGATTCCAATTGGGCGGCCACTTGGGACCAGGTGCTCGACAAGGCCCAGGCAAACGGGATCTACGTCCTGCCAACCTTCACGGCCTGGTATGACTGGAATGCCGGAGCTGGCTACTCCACCTGGAAGAACAACCCGCTCAACCAGGCCAACGGCGGACCGGTCAAATCGCCGGATGAGCTGTTCCAGAGCGGTTCGGCCACCCAGACCATGTGGCTGGCCTGGATGGAAACCCTGGTCAAGCGCTGGCAAGTCCGTAAGAACATCCTCGGCTGGGAGATCTTCTCCGAGGTCAACCTGGCTTCCGGCAACACGCAAGCCAGCGGGATCGACTTCGTCAACGCGGCCGCGGCGCGGATCCGGGCTGCCGACCCAACCGGACGCCCGGTGACCGCCTCGCTGGCCGATACCGGCACCTGGCCGGATTTCTACAAGCAGACGGACATCGATTTCATCAACCTGCATCCCTATCCGCCAACCGGCCAACTGGACCGGGCGCTCATCTCGCAGGTTCGCGCCGCTTTGACGAAATACAACCGCCCGCTCCTGATCGGGGAATCCGGACTGAGCGCCGAGACCCCCGACAGTACCGCCGGCAAATTAACCGTCGCACCGAATGCCGAGCGCGGCGTCCGGCATGCCATTTGGGCCGGGATTGTCTCGGGCGCCATGAACGGGCGCGCCTTGTGGTGGGAGGACGGTGTCGGGATCTATTTTCAGAACCTGGGCATTCCCTGGATGCAGAAGTATGAAACCGCAGAGCTTCCGGCTGTGAATTTCGTCAATGGTGTCGATTTCTCCGGTTTCCAGCCACTGGAGTCCACGTCGACGTCCGGAGTATGGGGTGCGGCGCTCGGAAATGAGCAAGCGGTTCTCGGCTGGTACCGGGATGCGGCCTGCGAACCGCCGGATTGGAACCTGCAGCCGGTCGTCTCCAAACAAACCGTCACCATTACTGTACCGGGCAATGCGACCAACTGGCGGGTGGACTTCTACAACACGGCGGATGGCACCACCCAGCTCGGTTCGGTCTCCGTCACCCCCAAAGGCACTGCCATCACAATCCCGCTGCCGGATTTCCAGGACGAAATCGCCTTCAAGGCCTCCGGCCGATAAACAGATTCTTACTCCTGGAAGGTTTTCATCTCCGCGCCGGCTTCATTTCCCGGCGCGGGTTCGTTTCCTCTACTATTAAGGCTTCGGATGGGTCTTGAAGAAATCCCATATCATTTGCGAAGCCGGGACCACATATTGGGATGGCCAACTGTGGCCGATGCCTTTGATAGCATACAATTCCACCGAGCTGCCTTTCTGGCAGGCGCCGTAGCTCGAGCGGGTAAAGACCGCCCCCTGTTCGATCTGCGGGGAATCCGGACACCCGTCCAGGCTGGCCCAGGTGGCAATACTTTGTTCCACCGGCGGGAAGGGCTGCCCGGACCCGGGAACCACGCCGCCTCCGGCATACGGAACCACATTGTCGGTCAGCCCATGAAAATCGATCACGGCCACCGGTTGGGTTGGCTGGCAGGGATCGGAGATCAGCACGCCTGCCACCGGCGCAACGGCTGCAAAGGTATCCGACATTTCGCAGGCGAGCCGGTAGGACAGCAGGGCGCCGTTGGAGAAGCCGGTGGCATAGATTTGTTTCGGGTCGATCTTTGTCAGCGTGCCTGCATCGGTAATGATCTGGCGGATAAAGGCCTGATCGTCAACGTTGTTCTGGATTGCATACCCACAGCAGCCGGTTGCGTTCCAGGATTGGCCGCTGCCGGTACCGCTGCCGTTCGGATAGACGACAATGAAGCCGCCCTTATCGGAAATATCGTTGAACCCGCTGGCCTGTTGGATCAGGCTGGCAGTTTCGGAGAGGCCGTGAAAGACAAACACCAGGGCGCTGGGTTGCCCGGCTGGAAGGCCGGAGGGAATGTGGAGAATGTAGGTGCGCTCCATGCCCTTTACGTTTAGGGTGCGCAGTGAGTCCCCGGGTTGCAGGGTGGCGGCAGAAGTTGGCACACTGGCTGGAGTAGCGGATTTTCCGCAGGCGGTCGAGCCGAGCAAAAAAGCGAAGGCGATGATCAGGGATAAATAAGATCTGGAATTCTTCATGGCCTCTCCAAAGAAAGATTGAGCTTATTCCTGATCCAGGAGGCCTATCCGGCGGCAGGAGCAGGTTCCATTCGTTACTCCTATTCCGGTTTGACCCGCACAATTTTTCCGAGCGTGATCTTGACGAGATCAGCGGAAGGCAGTTCGAAGACTGCATTCGGCGTCCCGGCGGCAGCCCAGACTTTCTCGTACTGCAGCAAGTCTTCATCAATATAGGTTTCAAGGGGCTGGACATGCCCGACCGGAGGCACTCCGCCGATCGCAAACCCGGTCACACTGCGAACGAATTCCGGGTCGGCGCGCGCGATGCTCTCACCGGCATACCGCTGGATGCTCTTTTCATCCACCCGGTTCGAGCCGCTGGTCAATACCAGGATGCCCTTGTGACTGGCCTGTCCTTTGAAGATCATCGATTTTACGATCTGGCCAAGCTGGCAGCCCACCCGGTCGGCGGCTTCCTGGGCGGTGCGGGTGCTCTCGGTGAACTCGACTACCTGGGAATTGGTCCCGAGTCCGAGCAGAATATCCTGGACCTTTTGCGCAGTGGGGTTGAGTGGTTTCATACCCTCTCCAAAATTATGGGGTGTTCAGGGGCAGGATTACCGTAAACGTGCTGCCCGCTCCGAATTCGCTCTGTAATTCGATCCGGCCGTTCATCAACGCAGTCAGCTGGCTGACGATGGACAGTCCCAACCCCGAGCCTCCCAACGACCTGGCCCCTTCCACCTGTTTGAACGGCTCGAAGATGGACTTCCGCTCCTCGGGTGAGATACCGATACCGGAGTCGGAGACCTGCATCGCCCAGTGTTCTTTATCGAAAAGGTAGAACCTGACCTTGATGAAACCGGCATCCGTAAATTTGCTGGCATTATTGACCAGGTTCAGAAGGATCTGTTTCAGCCAGTATGGATCGGCTTTGATCTGCTCCGGCAGGCACGGGTCAATTTCAGATTCAAACTTCAGGCCTTTCTTCTGGATCGTCAGCCCAACCATCGAGATAACCCCTTCCAATAACTCAATGGGTTTGAAGGCACTCGGGCGGATGACAACGCGTCCGGTCTCGATCTGTGCCTGCCCGATCAGGTTGTTGACAAAAGCCAGCATGCGGTTGGCGCTGCCGAGGATGCCGGTGGCCGCGTTGACTTGCTCGGTATTCACACTTCCCAGTTTGCCGGTATGCAGCAATTCTGAATATCCAAGGATGGTCCCCAGGGGCGTGCGCAGATCGTGGCTGACGCTGGCAAGCAGCTGGGTCTTCAAGCGGTTGGCCTCGATCGCCTGTTCGTGGGCCTGCTGGAGCTGTTCCTCGGCCATTTTGCGGGTGGAAATATCCTGTTTGATGGCAATAAAATTGGTGATAACGCCGCTGGGCTGCACCAGCGGGGTGATGGTCATTTCCTCGTAATACTCACTGCCGTCTTTGCGGCGATTGATCAGTTCCCCACGCCAGACCTTTCCGGAGAGGATGGTCTTCCATAAATCTTGGTAGTACTCAACCGGCTGTTTCCCGGATTTCAAGATCCGCTGGTTTTTTCCCAGCACCTCTTCACGGCTAAAACCAGTTAGACGGGCGAAAGCCGGGTTGGCCCATTCGATCTCGCCCTGCTTATTTGTGATCACGATCCCGTTTTCAGCCGCCTCCAGCGCAGTCACCTGCAGCAGCATTTGGGCCTGGGTGAGTTTCAGGTCGGTGATATCCGTGAAAATTGCCATGTGACCATTCACCCGCCCGATATGGTCCAGAATGGGCGAAATCCTCAAACTGTAATAACGCCTGTCAGGCTCCTCTCCAAGGATCACCTCCTGATCGATTTCAAAGGCTGTCGATGTTTCCGTATTCCACTCAATTCCTTCCGGAAGGATCTGCTGGACAGCCTGACCAATGATTTGAGCGGTCTGCATGTGAAAGATATTTTGCGCTGAAAGGTTTATTTCCACCACGCGGCCGCGCATATCGGTTACGATGATGCCATCGCGCATGGCATTGAAGACTGCGCTTTGGGTGATGGGCAGGATGTCCATCAACCCATAGCGTGCAAAACCGATCTCGAATGCAATGGCGGTCAGGGCAAAAGCCAACGGCGTCCAGTCGACCCCCGGATGAAGGATGTAAACCACATTGCCAATCCAGGGGATAACCATCCCGACCAGCATAATGCTGGCCTGTGACCGGTAGATATTATGCCGGCGGACGGCAATCTGTATCACGAATATCATCGCCATCAGGAACAGCGCATAAGAGTAAAAGACATTGACCATGTACCATGGCCCATGTCCCACGATCAGCGGGCCGATGCGGGTGGCGGGCATTTGAACCGAGGACCAGAGTAGATGGTTCCAGTCATTGGTGGCAGCCAGCAGGAGTGAGATTGAGGGGATAACCAATAGAAGGATGAGCCGGCCGCGTGTCATCCATCTGGCACGTCCGCTGTAGACCAGTGTAAAACCGAAAATAGCCAAAGAAACAAATGGGATCCCCAAATATTCCGCTTTTGCCCAAGAAAGTTTTTCCAGCGGATTTACAAGAGCAATCTCGAAAATGTAAGTAAAAGACCACACCACTATGCAAAAAATCGCCCAAATCAAATAACCCGCACCGGGAGTTTTGCGAATTGGCCACAGGTGCGCAAGCAGATACAACGATATGGCAATTCCGACGGCCAAGAAAGTGATATAGATGTAGTAGTCCAGCATTCCACCGTCTCCCAACGCAGGGTATCTTATACACTATACCAAATTCTTGCCATTAATAACAATCGGGTTTTGGATAATTTCAGCGGATAAATACCCGATCATTTCCAGTTAGAATATCACGGATGAATTCGGCGTGACCATGAAATAGATCCATTTGTAAAGCTTCGCTGACCGGAAAGAATTGTGCGCCGGTGGTTTCAACGCTTAATCCCAGTTCGCCTCCAACGCAACGGACCTCGAAGCATAGCACGAACACGTGGACCATGTTTCCATCCGGATAAACGATTAACTGGTCCGGATTGCTGTAAACGCCTGTCAGCCGCAGAACCTTGACCTGCAGACAGGTCTCCTCGAAGACCTCCCGCTCACAACCCTCGGCCACCGACTCGCCCGGATCTAACATCCCGCCCGGCAGGCACCATTGACCGTTATCGCTGCGGCGGGTGAGCAGGATGTTATCTCTACCCTGATCAAACAGGACGGCCGCGCAGGCCACACGAAGCTGGCCTTGTCTCGCAATCCGCTCACCAACCAGCACTTCCGTTGGTTTGCCATTCATCGGATGAAAGCTTCCGTCTGCCCGGTCAAAGTATCGAAAATGCGCTGTTTATGGTTTAAGATTAATTCCATCCGGCGGATTTCCTGCAGGGGAAAATAATTAATTTCGGTGGTTTCATCGCTGAGGCCGATTTCTCCGCCCAGGATGGATGCCTCGAAATTAATTGCAACCACCTGGACGCGCTTCCCATCCTCGTATTCGATCAAATAATTGGGGTCGCTGTAAACTCCCACCAGGCGTTCCACCCGCACCTTCAGGCCGGTTTCCTCCCGGACTTCACGCTCGCAGGCTTCAGCCGCGCTTTCACCCGGCTCGGCGCCTCCGCTTGGCAGGCACCATTGGCCGTTATCGGCGCGCCGTGTGAGCAGCACCTTTTCCCGGTCCTCACTAAAAATGACAGCCGAACACCCCAGGCGTATTTTTCCATTCCTTCCGAGGCGCTCACCATAAAATATCTGTGTCATCCTGATCCCTCAAGGCTTTTTGGCAACCACAATCTCCACCGGCAGGCCCCACAGGCTTTTTTCCAGGGTTTGGAGGATTATATAGCAAGCCTCTTCGAGCACCTGGTGGACATGAATCGGGCGGCAATCGATCAGCCTGGGATAACGGGCATGGAACCATTCGTAGTAAGATACCATGCGGGTATCTTTTCTTGCCAGCGAGACCACCCCCAGCCGGCCGCCAGGCACCAAAACACGCCGGCATTCTGCCAGTACCAGCGGGATCTCGGTTGTTGAAAATAATTCAAGGGTAAAGCTCATGAAAGCGGCTTGGAAACGAGGCTCGGGAAAAGGCAGGCAGGTTGCATCGCCGACTTGCAGGGAGATATTTCCAGCCAGGCCCGAATGTAGAACGCGCCGGCTGGCAACCGCCAGCATACCGGGAGAGAGATCAATGCCTTCCACGCGGCCACGCGTCCCCACGGCATGCGCCATCTCGAGCAGTGCATGGCCTGTACCGAACCCGATCTCCAGAATATTCTCCCCCGGCTGGAGTGCCAGCAATTCCAGTGCGGTCTTACTGAGGCTGCGTTCGCCGCCGGAGAAAGAATCGTAAAAACGACTCAAGCGATCGTAGTTTTGACGGGCTCCAAGATGGGATATTTCCTGCGCCATATACCTGATTATACTAACATTACGGGGGATTTACCTTTCAGCCCACATCAGCAAGTTGGAAGTGAGCGGCTACCTGACAGTCGAGAAGCGGTTCAAGGGCAAACGACCGAACACCATGCTGCGCTTGACACCGGAGGGACGTGAAGCTTTTAAAACCTACGCCGGTACGATGCGCCAACTTTTCAAGGATCTACCGGATTGATTTTTTGGGAGAAAGGGAAACTCATTCAGTAGAACGGATATCAATCCGTTCTACTTTTTTATCCAAATTTCCAGCTCAATTTCATCCCGGATCGGGATGCCGTTCTCGCCGGTGAGCGGGATTTCAGGCTTCAGGAGCCGGGATTTTTCAACGGCGTTGATGTGGATGGCGGAGATGACAAAACCGCGCCGCTGGTAAAAGCGCAAAGCGTGCAGGTTGTCGTTGGTCGTGATCAGCCACAAGCGCAGGCAGCCTTCCCGCACGGCAGCCTCTTTGACTGTTTCGATAAGCGCCGTGCCCACACCGCTGCCTGCCCGCCAGGCATTAAGGGTAACGATTTCGCAGTCTGTCGCCGCGATGGTATAGGTAAGCAGCCCGATAATCTCTTCGCCATCCAGGGCGGCGAAACCCGGCAGCTGCGCGGGATGATAAATTGTCGCATGGGCCACTACAGTCTCTGCCCCCCATGACTCAATCATCCGTTGGGTAACCCAATCAGAATCTGAATTTTCAAGCGGACGTAATGTAAATTTCCCCATCCTGTTACTGCTGTTGCTGGACAACGATTTTGATGACAAATGATTCCCCGAAGGGGATCCCGCTGGCATCAAAGCCCTGCCATTCGCTGACGTACTCACCGTCCTGCTGGGGAGCGGTGAAAAGGATACGCAGGGTGGCCTGGGTCCCGGCACGCGCCGGGAAAAGTGCCTGTTCAGGAGATACACCCAGTGGGTCGCCGGACACCAGCCGCAGTCGATACCTGGCATCCCAATTGCAAGTGCCGTTATTTTGGACAAGCCACTGTTTATCCAGGCTGCTGCCGGGTGCCACGACGGTGTTATCCGGGATGGTTACATCCGAGATGAACTGCAGACCATCCGTGCAATCAGGAGTGGGGGAAGGCTGGGGAGGCAATGTGGCAGGCGGCGTGCTGGTTGGCAGTTCCGGGAGCGGGGACGAGACCGGAAGCTGCGTAAGGGTGGGAGAGGGCGTTTTTGCCAGCCCGCAAGCCGGTAAAAGCAGGCTGCCCAACCCCACCAGGATAATAAAAAGACAGATGGATACGGGTTGAGTGAGAAATCGCCGGGTATCCATCTGTCTCCTGGTTTATTTTAATGGTGCGATCTAGCCAACCGGCTATTCGTCGCCTTCCGCCTCACCACCGGCCTCTTCGCCCATGGCGAGCGGCAGAGCCACCTCACCACCCGTTGCGCGCTGGCGGATGGTTGCTTCGATCTCGTCAGCAATTGCCGGGTTCTGGCGCAGGAACTCTTTGGAGTTCTCGCGTCCCTGCCCAAGGCGTGTATCCGCGTAGGAGAAGAAAGCGCCGCGCTTGTCCACGATGCCAAGCTGGGTGGCAAGATCGATCAGATCGCCGACCTTGGAGATGCCTTCGTTGTACATAATGTCGAACTCGGCGGTGCGGAAAGGCGGTGCAACCTTGTTCTTGACCACCCGCACGCGCGTGCGGTTGCCGACGATTTCCGCGCCGATCTTAATGGATTGGATCCGGCGCACGTCCAGCCGGACGGAGGCATAGAATTTCAGCGCATTGCCGCCGGTGGTGGTTTCCGGGTTGCCAAACATGACGCCGATCTTCATGCGCAATTGGTTGGTGAAGATAACCGAGGTCTTGGTCTGGTTGATGGCGCCCGAGAGTTTGCGCAAAGCCTGCGACATCAAACGCGCCATCGCGCCCATCTGGGCATCGCCCATGTCGCCTTCGATCTCGGACCTGGGAACCAGGGCGGCGACCGAGTCGATCACTACCAGGTCCACAGCTCCCGAGCGGACGAGCGTTTCAACGATTTCCAGTGCCTGTTCGCCGGTATCGGGTTGGGAGACCAGCAGGTTATCCACATCCACGCCGCACTTGGCCGCGTAGGCCGGGTCCAGAGCGTGTTCCATGTCCACATAGGCAGCCGTCCCGCCCATCTTCTGGACTTCGGAGACGATATGCTGGCAGATGGTGGTTTTCCCGGAGGATTCCGGCCCGTAAATCTCAGTGATCCGGCCTTTTGGAATACCGCCGATACCCAACGCCAGGTCGAGCGAAAGCGAACCGGTGGGGATGGCATCGATGATCATTTTTTGCGCATCGCCCAGGCGCATGATGGACCCATCGCCGTAGCGTTTTACAATGTCACCGAGAGCCTTATCCAGCATGGCCCGCCGGCCGTCATCCATCGACTCGCTGGCAGCAGCTTCAGATTTTCTTGGCATATTTATCCTCTCTATACTATGGTAAGGCAGAAATAATTACTCACACAGCCTTGGTAAGATTGATTTCTTTGTAAACCTGCGCTAAAAACTAGCGTTTATGCCATTTACCAACCCCTCAAAAGAAGAAAAGCCTTCGCATGGGTTGGCAAATACAGGCAGAGTATAGCACAGATGTTCGGTGCGTCAAGGGATTACGGGAGTACTGGTCGAGGCGGCGGGTGGGCCGGGAGTTGCGGGCGGGCTGAAGTCATAGCGGGCGAATCCATAGAATGCGAAGTACGTCACCTGGCCCGGCAGGATCTGGATATTGACCGGATTATTGTACCCGGCGTATTGTACGTTGAGTTCATAGACGCCGGCCGGGAGGCCGCCCAGTACCAGATTTTCATTGTAGTAAGCGTCGCTGTGAATGGTGGCATCGCTGGCGTATGTATAAACCAGGTAGTTCTTTTCAGTCGCGATGTTTTTTATTTGGACGAGAAAATTCTTTAATGTAGACCCGTAATCAGCCATCACCCGGCCAACCAGGACTCCATCGCCCTGCGGAGGTGCAACCCATAATTCTGGGTTTAGCGTCTCGTAGAAGCTGTTTTGACCCAACCTGACCTCGAAGTGCAGGTGCGGGCCGGTGGTATTGCCAGTGCTGCCCACTTTGCCAAGGATGTCGCCGGTGTTCAGCCATTGCCCAACCACCACTTCAACCTCATCCATATGTGCATAAATCGTGTACAGGGGTTGTCCTTTATAGCCGAAATCATGGCGGATGGAGACTGCCAACCCGTAAGGGTCCGTAAGGCTGGCGGGATTGCCGGTGTATAAGCCACGTCCGGCCCAGACAACGGTGCCCGGACCGGCAGCCATGACATTGGTCCCGCGCGGGGCGGGCAGGTCAACTCCGGTGTGGATGATATCCGGTCCAAAAAAGACTCCTCCGTAGCGATAATCCCATTCCGGATCGGCGGGGTAAGCTGCTGCGATGGGGGCGGAAAAGAAGAAGTGGTCGTAGGGGGATAAAGCCCATGGAACCGGGTAGAGCGGTGGACGGTATTCCGCGCCTTTCGCCGGAATTACGGTAGGGAAAAACAACTGCATTGCTCCGGCGGTGGCGGTTGGCAGCGGCGGAGGCGCATCCGTTACCGGGAAGGCAGACTGAGTCTGAGCCGGTTGAACGGGGATGCTCTCTGGCGTACTGATGTCCACCCGGGTGGGAACCAGGCTGGGAGTACCCGTAGGAGCCGGGGGAATGAGGACTTGCGTGGTCACCTGGCTGGCCGCAGGCGCACAACCGGACAGGAAGACCAATGCAATTGCAAACAAGACCCGCAAACGGTTCATGGGGTATTGGTTGGGCGGGACGTGGAAGTGGCTGTCGGTGTTGGCGTCTGATACCAGAAGGGGGTCCGCGTGGGAGTGCGTGTAGGTGGAATGACGACTGTGGGCGTTTCCAGGCTTTCCGGCGGATAGAGCTGCAGCATTGCAGAAGACCAGTCCAGCCCTTCGGTAAAAACCAATTCATTGAAGCGCGCCCCGGCATAATAAGTGCGCCAGTCGAAGAGCGCCGGCAGGCGCTGCCAGCCATATTGAACTGCGAGTGCGGTCAGGTCAAACCAGTAACCGGGTGGGACGGAAGCCGCCAGGCGCCCGCCGTTTTCATAGGCAACCGGATCTCCGGTGCGCGCGCTAAAATCCCAGGGGACCTGGGTGAGCGGACTGCCGAGTGAACCATCCTGGGCGGTGGTGCGCAGGTAAATGCGCCAGTAGGTCTGTTGGCCAAAATCTTCACGAACGATCGCCATCCAATTGGCCTGGATCAAAGAAGGATTCAATGTAAAAGCGCGGCCCGTGTAAAGCCAGTCCTCCCCCAAACCAGGCCCGAGCGGGGATGTGAGAGGCACATAGGCATTTTCCAGGCTGGCGAGTGCATCCCAGCCGGTCTGAATGGCAACTTGGGTCCGCAAGGCCTGGAATGAATCAACTACACTTTCATGCAGGCGCGGGTAGGGGGCTTTTAATCCCTTGACGGGTCTCAGCGCGTAGCGTCCGGGCAGGGCGCTGGGCTGCGGTGTGATCGATAGGTCATACAACGCGGCCGGGGTGGTTTTGGCAATATCCCGGAAAAGCCCCGGTAAAGCTACGCTTGTATTTCCGAAGGTCATTCCATGGGATGCACCGGGGAGCAGCTCTGGCGACAGGTTGATCCTGCCGCTGATCGAATAGCCGGAAAGAAAAGTCTGGTTGGGGGCGATCAGTTGGGTGGCCAGGTTGCCGTTATCCTGCCAGACCGGCCAATCACCGGAACCGACCCAATGGGGTGCTGCACTTGGATTGAGCGCATCCCATACGTAAATGCCGGTCAGGCCTGAATCTGGATTTGTGGAAGCCCAGGCCAGTTGATTGCCATCCGGCGACCAGGCAGGATGGCTTTCCACGCTCTGGGCAGAGTGGCTGATATCGATAAACTTTTCATCCCCGGTGCGGTCCAGGTCAGCGATCCATACTTCAGGTTCGCCGCTGCGATTTGAAATGAACGCGATCTGCCTGCCGCGCGGCGACCAGGCCGGCACCGTATCCGAAGCCGGGTCCGAGGTCAGGCTGATAACCTGGGTGGGATCTGTGACGGAGCGGATAAAAATATCCATGCCGCCATTCTGGTAGGTCCCATAGGCCAGGAAGGCGCCGTCCGGAGACCAGGAGGGCGCGGCATCGTATTCGGGAGTATCCGTCAATCGGGTGAGCGTGTTACTGGTCAGATGGAGCAGATATAGGTCCCAATAGCCATTTTGATTGGATGAAAATGCCAGGGATTTTCCATCCGGGCTGAGAGCAGGGGTTATGTCATCCCAGTCATTGGCGGTAAGACGGGTCAGCGGCAAAGTCTGTGGGGAATATGCAAAAAGGTGAAAATGACCGGATTCAGCCAGGGAAAGAAAAAAGGTACCCTGGGGTGATGCGACGGTCGCTGCACCATCCGGTGTGGCTGTCACCACATACGGCGTTTGTGTAGCCGCCAAGGTGGGAGTCAGACTGGGGACAGGAGTTGTGGTATTGGGAGCTGCTGAAGGCGGATCCGCTGTCTGGGTCGGATGAAGTGTGGGCAACAGTACGCAGCCACCGATAAACAGCAGGCTTAATGCGGTAACCAGTGCACGGAATATGGGGTATGGAACGCGAAGATCAGATCTGCGAGGTTGTGTCATTATTTTAGGGGGTCAGGAGACTTCCACTTCAAGAGAACGGCGGTCTACGTCACCCATATCGGGATAAGATAGATTGGCAACGAGTGTATATTTCCCGGCAGTTGCATCACTTTTCCGTATGTGCAGGGTTACTTCCAGTTTCCAGCCGACCGGTTCGATAATGCTGGCTTCGGCAGCCACGGCGCCATCCTTATCTGTCAGGGTCAGCTCGATATCCGGTCTTTTTTGGAAGGGGGTCAGATCGAGGGCGACTCGTACGCGTCTCCCGTCTGCATCCGGCTCGGCACGCAGGTCAAGCAGGCGAGTCTCGGCGGGAGGCAGACGCTGGACGTTTGGGTCGTTTATGAAGAACTCCATGGCGTAATTATAACCAGAAACAATCCTTCAGGCGGCTGGTATAATTTACACATGGCTATCAAGTTAACACACCTGGATGACGGCGGCCGGGCTCACATGGTGGATGTGGGCGGCAAGCCGGAGACCGAAAGGATTGCAATCGCGCGCGGGGAAGTGTTAATGAAGGCAGCAACGCTTGGCTTGATCCGCGCAGGAACGGTGAAGAAGGGCGATGTGCTGACCGTGGCACAGATCGCCGGGATTTCGGCAGCCAAGCGCACCTCGGACTTGATCCCGCTCTGCCATCCCCTGCCGATTACGCATGTGGATGTAACTTTGAGCCTGGATGAGGCGCTGCCTGGCGTGCTGATCACTGCCACAGTCAAGACGACCGGCAAGACCGGGGTCGAAATGGAAGCCCTGACGGCGGTCTCGGTAGCCGCGCTGACAGTCTATGACATGGCCAAGGCGGCCGAGAAAACCATGAAAATCCAGAATATCCGCCTGATCGAAAAACATGGCGGCCGTTCCGGGGACGTTGTTAACGAATAAAAGAGCATTGGCAGGTTATTGAGGAACGTTCTATGATGATAAAAATCATGTTTTTCGCAACCCTGCGTGATTATGTGGGTGCGAAAACGGTCGAGTTGGAAATCCCGAAAGATACAACCGTGGCCGGGTTGAAGGAAACCCTGGTGAAGAAATATCCCAAAATGATCCCCGCCCAAAATTCCATGATGGCGGCCATCAACCGCGAATTTGCAGCGGATGAGCAGGTCATTCCTGTGGATGCAGAAATCGCCATGTTTCCTCCGGTCTCGGGTGGTTGAAAAAATCATGGCTTTTCCAACGATCATTTCCATCACAGAAAAAGAGCTTGATCTGGACGCGTTGTTGGCGAGCGTTACATCTTCGTCCGATGGAGCAGCGGCGATTTTTAGCGGCATGGTACGCGGGGTTACGAAGCGCGGAGATGCGCACGCCACCCTTTACCTGGAATACGAAGCCTACACCCCCATGGCTGAAGCCAAAATGCGCCAGGTGGCGGATGAGATCCGCTCACGCTGGCCAAGCGTGGAGGGGATCGCCATTGTTCAACGCATCGGCCGACTCTATCCCAAGACACCCACCGTGTTGATCGTGTGCACGGCCGCCCACCGGGATACGGGAGTTTTTGAGGCGGCGCGTTACGGGATCGACCGGTTGAAGGAAATCGTGCCGGTCTGGAAGAAAGAAGTCAGCCCAAACGGTGAATTTTGGGTGGAAGGCGAATACCTTCCAAAGCCGGGAGAATAAGGATGCCTTTTCCCCTTGAAACGGACAGGCTCTTGCTGCGGTGTTTCCGG
Organism: Anaerolineales bacterium; assembly: GCA_017882145.1. Lineage (GTDB taxonomy): Bacteria > Chloroflexota > Anaerolineae > Anaerolineales > Villigracilaceae > UBA877. The sequence goes on along the minus strand of JADGQB010000029.1, from coordinate 4,397 downwards.
AGCACTGATCTGGAAGAGTTCCATGCTTATCGTTCCGACCCACGCGTGGCGCAATACCAGGGCTGGGATGTGCCTTATGAACTGGAGACCGCCCAGGCATTTATTGACGAGATGAAAAACTCCCAACCCGGCACGCCCGGAAAGTGGTTCCAGGCGGCGATCGAGCTTAAGGCTACGAAGACCTTACTCGGTGATTGTGCCTTTCACATCATGGCAAGCGATACACGCCAGGCTTATATCGGCTTTACCCTGTCGGTAGCGCATTGGAGAAAGGGCTATGCTGAGGAAGCCTGCCGCCGCCTGCTGGATTATCTTTTCGGCGAGCTGAACCTGCACCGCGTGATTGCCGAATGCGATGTCGAGAATACAGCCTCCTACAGGCTGCTAGAACGGCTCGGTTTCCGTCGTGAAGCGCATCTGATCGAAAATATCTGGTTCAAGGGAAGCTGGGGGAGCGAATTCCATTATGGCCTGCTGGAGCGCGAGTGGAAGAAAGCATAAGCCAGCCGGGTATCTTTTGTATCCGCTGCGGTCGTGCTTATCCAACCGGTGTCCATCCATTTCAATGTCCCAACTGCGGCGGGCTGTTCGATTTTCGCGGCGGCCTGCATTTTGACCCGGACCAGGTGGATCCATCCCAACCTGGTATCTGGCGCTACCGGCATACCTTCGGTCTCCCGGCGGAGCTTGAGCCAGTCTCGTTGGGCGAGGGCAGCACGCCGCTGGTCTGGGCCAAAGTGTTGGGGCGCCGGGTGGCTTTCAAATGTGAGTATCTCAATCCAAGCGGTTCCTTCAAAGACCGCGGTTCGGCGCTGATCTCAGCCTGGTTGCGCGGGCAGGGTGTGCGTGAAGCGGTTGAAGATTCTTCGGGGAATGCGGGCGCATCCCTGGCTGCCTATGCCGCCCGGGCCGGGATCATGGTGCGCATTTATGTGCCGGAGTCGGCCTCCGGCCCCAAGCGCAAACAGATCGAGGCCTATGGCGCAGAACTTGTGCCGATCCTGGGCTCACGCTCGGATGTCTCTGAAGCGGTCAGGGTTGCAGCGGAAGCCGGCAAGGCGTATGCCAGCCATGCTTACCTGCCGTTTAATCTCCCGGGCTATGCCACGGCGGCTTATGAGATCGCTGAGCAATTAGACGGGATGCCCGGAAGTGTGATCGTCCCGGCAGGACAGGGCGGCTTGCTGCTGGGTCTGGCGCGTGGCTTCGAAGCTTTGCGCATAGCCAATAAGATCGATACTGGACCGGTGATATTCGGAGTTCAAGCACGCGTCTGCGCTCCGTTGGTTGACCTGTTCAGCTCTGGGAACGCTGGAGCGGACCGGGAGCAGCCGACCCTGGCGGAGGGTGTCCGGGTGCGCAACCCGCTAAGGGCAGAGGCCGTGCTTGCGGCTGTCAAAGCCAGCCAGGGCTGGATGGTTGCCACGGATGAAACCGATATCCTCCCGGCACGAGATGCGCTGGCAGGGCTTGGCTTTTATGTCGAACCGACCTCCGCCATTGTCTGGGCGGCGTTAAAGCAAAACATCGACAAGTTGCCCGATCCAATTGTTCTGATCCTGACAGGCTCCGGGCTAAAGTACGGGTAAAATAGGGTTACTTCCGGGAAGAGGACAAGGACCATGACAGACATTCAAGCTTTTGGCACTCGCCTCATCAGCAACCTTGAGAAAGTCATTGTGGGCAAGCGGCCTACCATTGAGACCATCGTGGTTGGCCTGCTGTGCCAGGGACATGTGCTTATCGAGGATGTACCGGGAGTCGGGAAGACGGTACTGGCGCGCAGCCTGGCCAAATCACTGGGTTGTTCCTTCAACCGGCTCCAGTTTACCCCCGACATGCTCCCCAGTGATGTAACCGGTGTCTCCATCTTTGACCAGTCCAAGCGGGTTTTCGAATTCCGCCCGGGACCGATTTTTGCCCAAATCGTGCTGGTGGATGAAATCAACCGTGCCACGCCCAAGACCCAGGCAGCTTTGCTGGAATCAATGGAAGAAAAGCAAGTGACGGTGGATGGCATAACCCATGTCCTGCCCAGCCCGTTCATGGTATTGGCAACTCAAAATCCGATTGAATATGAAGGAACCTTCCCTCTGCCGGAAGCCCAGCTCGACCGGTTCCTGCTGCGGGTAAGGCTCGGGTATCCCAACCCGGCTGATGAAATCGAAATCCTGGACCGCCAGCAGCTGCGGCACCCGATTGAAACCCTGGAATCGGTTATCGCGGTCGAAGAGCTGCGCACGGTAATGGAAGAGATCAAGAAAATCTACGTCTCCAAGGCTATCAAACGCTACCTGGTTGACCTGGTGAACCGCACACGTCAGAGCTCGGATGTTTACTTGGGCGCCAGTCCGCGCGGCAGCCTGGCTTTGTTCCGCACCGGTCAGGCGGTGGCAGCCCTGGCCGGCCGGGATTATGTCCTTCCGGACGATATCAAGAGCCTGGCCATCCCTGTGTTGGCTCATCGCGTAATCGTCGGACCGGCAGCCCGCTTGCGCGAACTAAGCGCCGAGAAGATCGTGGAGGAAATCCTGGAGAACCTGCCCGTACCTGGAGGCGACTACCAGCCTTCATAAGACTATGAAATTATCGCATGCCTCGCGCTGGCTGCTTGGGTTATTGATAATAGTCGGTTTGGCAGGCAGAATCGTGACCGGCTTGCTTGTTTATACGCGCCTGGCATACCTGGGCATCCTGGTAATGGGCGGCGCGGCACTTTGGACTGTTTTATCAATGAGAGGCGTGCGCCTGCATAGGGATACGCGCACCCTGCGGGCCAGTATGGGGGATGTGTTCGAAGAGTATTACGAGATCAAAAAAGATGCCTGGCCGGGATCTGCCTGGCTGGAAGTGCTGAACCAATCCGATCTGCCCAGGGCAGCCGGTTCGCGTTTGTTCACCCGCATCGGCGCGCACCAGTTGCGCTACTACTCTGCCCGCACGGTTCTGACCCGGCGGGGAGCCTTCACTCTCGGCCCAACCATTCTGACTTCCGGAGATCCATTTGGCCTGTTTACTCTCCGGAAGAAGGTAACTGCCCGGGATACCCTGATCATCCTGCCGATGATATTCCCCATCCCGGCATTTCCTCCGCCACCGGGTCTCCTGCCTGGCGGAAAGACGATCCACCAGCGCTCATACGATGTGACCCCCCATGCAGCGGAAGTGCGAGAATACGTTCCAGGCGATCCGATGAAGCGCATTCATTGGCCCAGTACGGCTCACAGGGGCCAATTCATGGTGAAAGAATTCGAACAGGATCCGCAGGCCGATATCTGGTTATTCCTGGATGCTTATGGCCCGGTCCATCATTTTATGCCTGAACCACAGGCCCCTTACCAGGAAGACAACCTGTGGGTGCGCCGCCCGAAGATTTCACTGCCGCGTGACACGTTTGAATATGGTGTCAGTGCGGCGGCCAGTCTGGCGAACTTCTTCCTGACGGGCAAGAGGGCGGTCGGGTTGGCCTGCGCGGCCGGAAAATCCACGGTTTTGTCCTGTGAACGCGGAGAACGGCAAATCATCAAGATCATGGAAACCCTGGCTTTTCTCCAGCCCGAGGGAGTCATTCCATTATTGGGTCTGGTAAACCTGCAGGCAAAATTACTCCCGCTCGGCAGCGGAGTGATTTTAATCACGCCTTCGGTACGGCCTGACCTGCTGCTGGCGGTTGAAGACCTGCAGCACCGCAATCTGCGACCGGTGGTGATCCTGATCAAAGCCGAGACGTTTGGGGGCAGAAGCGGCAGCGATAAGATGGCAGCCAGCCTGTTCGCGATGAATGTCCCGGTTTGCCAGATCGGCCTCGGGGATGACTTAAGCATGAAGTTGACGCTGCCAACCGGATACTTCCAGCGTTCGTCTGTGTCAAAATCAGTCCTTGGCATTGGAGTTTAGGAAGCGTCTTTTTTCGAAAAGAAAGGTGGAAGCATGAAGACACAAGAATTTATCGAAATTGAGAATCAGTATAGTGCGCATAACTATAAACCGTTGGATGTCGTTATCCAAAGTGGCGAGGGCGTTTGGGTTTACGATGTGGAAGGTAAAAAATACCTGGACTGCCTGTCGGCCTATTCAGCCCTGAACCAGGGACATGTTCACCCGAAAATCCTGGCAGCCCTGGTCGAACAGGCCGGAAAGGTTACGCTGACTTCACGCGCTTTCCGTAACGACCAGCTGCCCTTGCTCTCCAGGGAACTTTCCGAGCTGACGGGTTATGAAATGTCGCTGTTGATGAATTCCGGCGCAGAGGCCGTTGAGACCGCTCTCAAGCTGGCCCGCAAATGGGCTTATGTGGTTAAAGGTATCCCGCGCCATTCTGCCGAGATCATCGTCTGTGCAGGGAATTTCCATGGGCGCACCATCACCGAGATTTCCATCTCCAGCGAAGCGCTTTA
>JADGQB010000167.1 GCA_017882145.1 Anaerolineales bacterium | reverse complement strand
AAGAAATGGCGGAGGGCTCCTTTGGAGAGGCAGGGGTGAAAGCAGGTGGTACCACGAGACGCCCCCTCGTCCTGCAAACGGACCGGGGCGTATTATTTTTTCCAGGAGGTGCTATATGTTGGACATGACCCTCATCCGCGAACAACCCGACCTGGTTCGCAAAGATTTGCTGGATCGTCAGATGGACTCATCTCCGGTGGATGCCATCCTTAAGTTGGATGAGCGCCGGCGGGGTATGCTGACCGAAGTGGAGGCGCTTAAAGCCGAACGCAACACGGTCTCCAAGGAAATCGGCCAAATGAAAGAGGCTGCCTCACGCCAGTCGAAGATCGAGGCGATGCGCCTGGTCGGAGACAAGATCGCGGCCCTGGATAAGGACGTTTCCGAACTTGAGGCGGAGCTTAAATCCATCGCAGCCGGGATCCCCAATATTCCAGATGGACGTACACCCTATGGCAAGGACGAAAGCGAGAATGTCGTCATCCGGACGGTTGGGACGCTGCCGGAATTCGATTTCACGCCAAAACCGCATTGGGACCTCGGACCTGAGCTCGGTATCATAGACTTCGAGCGCGGCGTCAAGATCACCGGTTCACGCTTTTATGTACTGACTGGCGCCGGGGCGCGCTTGCAGCGGGCGCTGATCGCCTACATGCTCGACCTGCACATCCGCCAGGGCTATACCGAACAGTACACACCCTTCATGGTCAAGGCGGCTACCCTTTTCGGCGCAGGACAACTGCCGAAGTTTGCCGAGAACCTGTATCATGACGCGGAAGAAGACCTGTGGATGGTCCCGACTGCCGAAGTACCCATCACCGGCCTGCACATGGATGAGATCCTCGACGAGGCAAAACTCCCCATCCGGTACACGGCCTATACGCCCTGTTTTCGACGTGAGAAGATGAGCGCCGGAAGGGATGTGCGCGGCATCAAGCGCGGTCACCAGTTCGATAAGGTCGAGATGTACATCTTCAGCAAGCCGGAAGAGTCGGATGCGAATCTCGACAAAATGTGCGCGGATGCAGAGGCTACCTGCGCCGGCCTGGGTTTGACCTACCGCATCAAGCGCTTGTGCACCGGTGACATTGGTTTTGGCGCAACCATGACGTACGATGTCGAAGTTTGGGCGCCTGGACTGGAGGAATGGCTGGAGGTCTCGTCTGTTTCGAATGATACCGATTTCCAGGCACGCCGGGCCAATATCAAGTACCGCCCCGCGGATGGCGGCAAGACGCGCTTCGTCCATACTTTGAACGGTTCGGGATTGGGCATGCCGCGGACCTTGATCGCCGTGCTTGAAAATTATCAGCAGGCGGATGGGTCCATAAAAGTTCCGGAAGTCCTGCGTCCGTGGATGGGCGGAGTGGAAGTCATCCGTCCTTGATCCGTACGGGATAACCTAATGCCAATCGGCTCTTATTTCTACTTTGACCTGTTCATCAAAGCCATTGCCCTGACCGCCATGCTGGTGGGCCTGCTGGTCTTGCCCCTGCTGCCGGGCCTGGTTATCATCTGGGTCGCGGCACTCGGCTATGGGCTGGCCCTGGGGGTCAGTACGTTTGGCTGGGTGGTCCTGGCCATCCTTACGGTGCTCATGCTGGCTGGTTCGATCATTGATAATATCCTAATGGGCACCCAGGCGCACAAGGAAGGTGCACCCTGGTGGGCCATCCTGCTGGCAACGCTGGCGGCCATCGTCGGTACTTTCGTCATTCCGATTCCCATTATCGGCGGAATCCTGGCGGCATTGGTGACCCTGTTTGCGATTGAATGGATCCGCCGCAAGGATTGGAAAAAAGCCCTGATTTCCATAAAAGGGATGTTGATCGGCTGGGGCTGGGCATTTGCAATCCGGTTTATAATTGGGATGGTCATGATTGGCCTGTGGCTCATTTGGGCCACGGTATGAGTCAGCCCACATTTTGAAAGGAGGATTTTTATGCCTACGATCGTATTTGATATCATTAACTTGATCGGCTCATTGCTGCGCCTGCTTGGCGTGGCAGCCCTGGGTGTCGGTATTGGCTACCTGGTCGTGGATCTATTCCATAAAACCCAGGAGTGGTTGATGCAAGCCGTCCTTTTCCTGGGACTGGCTGGCCTGGTGATTGCCATGGCGGTCTTCCTGGCCCCGGGTGCCCTGGGAGCATTTGGCCTGGGATTTGGCGCGGCCATCTTCATGTGGGGCATGCCGAAGAAAAAGAAAGAAGAAGAAGAGGAATAATAAAATTTGTCCGGCAGATACCTGCCGGACAAATGCTTTAAATTGGGGAGTGAAAAGACTAGCGGGCTGACTTTCCTGCAAACCTTGGCCGAAGGCGGCTCACTGGCCTGCCTTTCGGAGCACGGGCCGGGATGTGAGCGGGCTGGGAACGACGCGGTTCACGGGCTGCGTACGCCGGTCTCGTCTTTGAGTAGGTGATTTCCGGGGCGGGGATATCATAGTCAAACCCATCAAGTGTCTGGCGGGGAAGCGGTTTCCCCATGATCTTTTCCAGGGCACGAATCACATCCTTATCGTCGGGTGTGACCAGGGTGAAGGCGTCCCCGCTGCGTTCGGCGCGGCCGGTGCGCCCGATGCGGTGGATGTAATCGTCCGCAGTGGCGGGCATATCAAAGTTGATCACATGCGAGATGCTTTCCACATCCAGGCCGCGCGCGGCGATATCGGTGGCGACCATGATCTGATAGAGGCCGCTCTTGAACCCGGCCAACGCGCTCTGTCGTTGACCCTGTGTGCGATCACTGTGCAGGCTGGTGACTTTGAAACCGGCCCGCTCGATCTGTTGGGACAGGCGGTGGGCGCGGTGCTTGGTGCGGGCAAAGATCAGCACCGATTCAGTGTCGGTCCGCTTGAGCAGTTCCAGTAACAGGGAAGGCTTCAAATGCTGGGGGACCGGGTAAAGGGCGTGCGTGACCGTATGGGCAGGCCGGCTGAGGCCTATTGCGATCCGCTTGGGATGGCGCAGCGTCTGGGCAGCCAGCTTTTCGATTTCCTGGGGGAAAGTAGCCGAAAAGAGCATGGTCTGTCGTTTGGCGGGGATGTGCTGGAGGATGCGTTTCACGTCCGGCAGGAAGCCCATGTCGAGCATGCGATCGGCCTCGTCCAGGACGAGAATTTCAATACCATCCAGATGGGTATGACCCTGTTGGATATGGTCCAAAAGGCGACCGGGGCAGGCGACCAGGATCTCGACGCCGTCGCGCAGGGCGGAAGTCTGGGAGGCCGCGCCGACACCGCCGTAGATGGTAGCGCAGCGCAATTTGGTGCCGGTCCCCAGGTCCTTGACGGCTTCATGGATCTGTTCGGCGAGTTCGCGGGTGGGGGTGACGATCAGGGCGCGGGTCTGGTGACGGGCGCCGGTCAGCAGTTTATTTAAAATTGGCAGAACATATGCAGCCGTTTTACCGGTGCCGGTTTGGGCGGTGCCGATCAGATCGTTGCCAGCCAGAGCCGGGGGTAAGGCTGCTACTTGAATGGGGGTTGCCTCGATATAGCCGAGACGGTTGATCCCCGCCTGCAGGCGTGGGTCAAGGTTGAACTGGTTGAAGTTCACTAAGATTCCTTTTCTTCAGAAGTCAGACAAGCGTTGGGGGAAAGAGCGTGGCTCAAACGTACAACAGCAGCGACTGCTGAACTAATGCGATTATTACAAAGAACAATAACCGATGACAGCACGGCTGTCAAGGTTCAATTAATTGGTGGAAAGGGGACATTTCTACTTTGGGTTGACAGGTTTTGCGAGGAGCCGCAGGCAACAATGAGATGGGAAAATAGATTCGAAGGGACTGGAGACCTCCGTCGAGAAGCGACATACAATTATTACTTTCCCCTACCCCTTATCAAAGCAAATGCGACTAGAGGAGGTAAGGGCAGAATTGCTGAGGTGAGATGAATATTCTAATCCACAGCCCACACCTTGAAATAGACAAGGAGGAGGATTATGGGGTAAGCATGCAGGATGAAATTATATGAGACACACATTACCGATCATTTAGGGATAGTTGTTGGTGTATACAATATGGGTTTTGAGGATAAAGCGGTAATTGTTTCTCAGCAACTTAATTTGCGATCTCTGCTACTCGTTGATGTTAGTTTAGCATTTCTTCATAAGGCGGTTTTAACCGTCTTGGATTATCCTTACAATAGAAGCACGAATTCACATTATTGGCTAGAGGTGAAATTATGGATAAGGCGCAAATTGTTATTTGTGGGGCAGGTATTGCAGGAATTGCAACCGCATATTATCTTTCGAAGGTTGGGGTGCGTGAAATACTATTAGTTGATGAGGCAAGCCCTCTAAGTTTAACAAGCAGTAATTCAACCGAAGCATATCGTAATTGGTGGCCCGACTTTGATAATGCAATGGTTGCACTATCAAATCGGAGTATCGACCTAATGGATGATTTTGCGATTAAAACAGCCAATATTTTTAGGATGAATCGCAGAGGATATTTATATTTCACGTCACAAACAGATAAGATTCCATCCTTTTGCTCATCTGCAGAAACTGTAAGTAAACTAGGGGGAGGCCCAGTCAGGATTCGCGATGAAAAGTCAGCAGCTTCAAAATACATTCCTTTTTTTGAAGATAACTTCGATAATGATATTAATCAATCTGGTGCTGATCTATTCTTAGATGCCGAATTGATACATAACTATTTCCCTTATATATCAAAAGATGTCAAGGCTGCGTTACATGTTAGAAGAGCTGGTTGGCTGAGTGCACAGCAATTAGGTATGTTTCTTTTGAATGAAGCGCGTAAACAAGGGGTTGTATTCAAAAGTCAGCGATTGGTTGGGGTTGAATTATCCAAAGGCCAAGTAAGTGGCGTATATCTTGAAGAAAATGGGAAAATTGGATTTTTGCGTACAAGTTTATTTGTCAATGCTGCGGGACCATTAATTGGATCAATTGCCAGGTTGTTAGATGTTAATCTCCCTATCTATACAGAATTACATCAGAAGCTTATTTGCAATGACCCTTTATCAGTAATGCCCAGAAACGCGCCTTTACTTGTCTGGAATGACCCCCAATATCTTTTATTTTCATCAAGCGAACGATCCGCGATTGAGGCGGAGCCAGAGTTAAGATGGCTCTTAGAAGAATTCCCATCAGGGTTGCACACTCGACCTGAGGGTAGTGGCAGCAGTACAGCTATTGTTGTACTCTGGGCACATCATGCGCCAATAATTGACCCAATATGGCCATTACCGGAAGATCCATACCATTCAGAAATATTGATGAGGGGCTTAGCTAAAATGATTCCTGGAGCGAAGCAATACATAGGCAATTTTCCGCGCCCAAAACTTGACGGAGGATACTATACAAAAACATTTGAAAATCGGCCCTTAATTGGCAAACTCCCAATTGAAGGAGCATATATTATAGGGGCGCTTTCTGGATTTGGGATAATGACGGCATGTGCTGCGGGCGAATTACTTGCTGCGATTATTGTCGGATCTGACTTGCCCGATTATGCTTCCGCTTTTGAAATTAATCGATATTCTAATTTGGAATACCTTAAGCTTATAAAGAATTATGTCTCGGATGGACAATTGTAGTTATTACCAGGGCGTTATGCTAGTTCCTGTGGTTTACCAGCACATCCATAATGCCGCCCACCGGCTCTTCGAAACCGTCAATGGACAGTTATCAGATCAGTTCGCTATTGAAAAGAACTACGCCCATACCTTCCGGGGTTTGTGTACTCGTTTGATCAGCAAGTTGACCGCACATATCTTGTGCACCATATAAACCGCTTATTGGGCAAGCCAGAATTCCTGCAAATAAAGGCGAGGGGCTGCCGGGCTGGTATCGAAACAGCGCGGGAAGCGCCACGCCTATGCTCTAAACAAAGTCGAGGTGACAGTCTGCCAAGACGCTCAAGAAAAAGCAACCATTCTTTACAAGGGCAATCAAATCATTTACACGATCTTCCAGAAGCAGGAACACCAGTCGGAAATCGTGACTGCAAAGCAAGTCGAGCACTCGCACCAACCTTTCCATCCCGCTCCTGACCGTCCCTGGCGCACCGGTTTTGCCGCAAAGTAGAGATGTCCCCCCGCGGGGGACATCTCTACTTTGGTGGAAAGAGAACATTTCTACTTTGGGTTGACAAGCTCAATAATCCACACCTGTACCTGCGGTACACTGGACTGCACACCTGTACCTGCGGTACTGGCGCAGGCAGGACGCAGTCCAGTGCAGGCTGGCGCAGGCAGATAAACGCGGATGGACACCGATTTGTTGATAAACGGTAAAGCATCAAAGGCACGCTTCAAGCGTGACCTACTTTTTGGCAAAGCAAACTCATTATTTGAGGGGAGATTGCTTCGTCGCCATCCCGAAAAACATCGGGACGATGAAGTGCGGCTCCTTGCAATGACAATATAAAAGCCAAACCAGGCCGGAACCTATTTCCCCGGGAGGGTAGCGGCAAATGCCAAGCCCTGCTCCACCCAGGCCTTCAATTCGCTTTCGGTGGCGCAGCCCTGCGGCTCGACCATGATCCAGCCGGCCATCGGGCGGCCGGTCATGTCGAACGGGCGGGTATGGGCACGCGCCAGGGCTGCAGCGTAATTTTCCGGCCCGACTCGCACGATCATGTTATTCTTGTGGACGCCGCAGGCCATGTTCCCATTGACCAGGAACCCGATCCCGCCGAACATTTTCTTCTCTTCCAGCCCGGGCAAGGGACCCAGGGCAGCCCGTATCCGCACGCCTAACAATTCGTCATATGCCATAGGGACTCCTTTGCCGGGATCACCGGCAAAGGAGAGTATATCATTCTGCAAAAATCCGGGCGATTATAACGGGCTACCGGTCTTTTTCCGGAGCAGGCTGTAGGCTACCAGCGCGATCCCGGCAGCCAGCAGGGCGGCGGCCCAGAACAGGCTGGGATTCCCGCCGGAGAAGCCGGCCACTACGGCTGCAATCAGCAGGCCGATGGCCGGGTAGCGCGCCCAGGCGGTAGGTCGGGTACCCCGCAGCAGCCACAAACCGCCGAAGGTCAGGCCGAAGCCGAGCAATAGAACGCCGCTCAAGAGGCCTTCGAAGATGGGTTGGTTCTGTGGAACGAGCATTCCCAGTACCACCACAACGCCGATGGAGGCAAAGACGCCAGCCGGGATGAGCGCCCACCAGTTCTCCTGCCAGCGGAAGTAGACGATGAGGAAGGCGCCCGAGAACAGCAGCATAATGGCCGCACCCACCCAATCTCCGCCGACAACCGTGGCGAGCAGCGGGATGGTCCCAACAAGGGCAATCGCAGCAGCCGGGATGAGCGCCCAGCGCCTGGCCCGGTTCGTGAGGTAGACCACCAGGAAGGGCAGGGCCACGGCGTACAGGAACAATGCGCCGATCAGGTTGCCATCGATGTGGTCAGCGAGCAACACGATCGTGCCCAGGATGAACGTAGCCCAGGCGGGGATGAGCGCCCACCAGCGGCTGCGGTTCAACAGGTAGACGACCAGGAACGGGGCGGCGATGGCGTAGAGGAACAAGGCACCGATCAGGTTGCCATTGACCCGGTCAGCCGTCAGGGTGACGAAGGCCAGCACGGTCATAACCCAGGCCGGGATCAGCAATCCCCAGGCCTTGCGGTTGAAAGCAAACCCAACGTAAAACGGCAGGGCCACGCCGAGCATAATTGGCATACCCACAAAGGAGCCATTCAACCCGCGGTCGCTCATCCAGATGGTCAGGCCGATGGCTGCGAAGATGCAGGCCGGGAAAAGCAGCCCCCAATTCCGGAAGCCGCTCACGAAGTAGCCCAGTAAGAAGACCAGGCCGGCACCCGCAAATATGTAGACCCAGATATTCGGCGAGAACAGGCTGAAAGTGATCCAGCCCATTTGATTGGCCAGCAGGGCCGCGCCGGCCAGGAGGAACAGAAGCCCCCAGAAGATACTTGAGACATTTCTTTTCATGATCCACTCTCCTTAAAATCGCGTTTGTAGTCTATATACGGGTCGAAAGCAAAATAATTTCACATCTCAATCTTACTCCTGTGTTCCGACTTCAACCTATTCGTCGGCTAACAAGCGGGCACAAGAACTCTGCAAGTCTGCAGTCATTTCTGTTTCCATGATACTCGCGACCGAATGAAAACTCCCCTGCCGGTGGGGGAGTTCGGTACTGGCCATATGGACAGGCTGGGTGGACTTTGGATGCATCTTTTCATCCCTTAATCTAGCGGATGGAGTCCAGCTCGTAGATCTCAAAGCTGTTGTCGTATTTGACCAAGGTGTGGGGTTCATTAAAGTCATACCAGGCGGTCTGGTGTTCATCCGTGCCGGTAACCAGCATCTCCACCCGGTAAGCCTGGAAATCGCCGGCCGGGAGGCTGACCGGCTCAGGGCCGCGTACAGTAATGCTGACCGGATGGGCCAGAGGGCGGTCACTGTTGATCTGCCCGACATAATGCGTAGGCCAGGCGATCAGCGAGCTGCCGCTCTTGAACTTGCCGAAGGCAAGGGCCGAGAAACGGAAAGGCCATTCCCCATCCAGGAGAAACTTATTGGGCAGGAGGAGTTCATGAGGTTGGTTCTGCGAGTCAGTGCCGGTCAGCACGAGTTGGGTGCCTTGACGGCTTACGCCAGAGTGAGCCGGTTCCGGGCCGCTTTCCCACGTGAAAACGCTTTCTGAAGTGACCAATCCCAGAGTCTGGCGGTCCCAATAAAAATCGTTCCGGCTTTGCCCGGCGCCACCCATGAAAGTGCCGCCGTGATACTCGACCTGATAAGCCTGGTGGTCAGCGCTGCAGGCCAGCTCGATG
>JADGQB010000166.1 GCA_017882145.1 Anaerolineales bacterium | reverse complement strand
GCCGCATTGAACGAGGCTTGAGGATCAACAATTTCCCGCTTGGTCTTGCACTTCATGCAATAGGCTTCCACGAGATACCTCCTACAGATAATCTTCTTTATGTGATCTTTTCAGGTTTTCAATCACCTGTCGCACCTGCTGGGCCTGGTCCCGCCGACAGACCAATAGCGCGTCATTGGAATCGATAACGATTAAGTCCTCCACTCCGATGGTAACCACCAACTTTTTCTCGGCCGAATATACCAGTGAATCGCGCGTTTCCAGCCCCATATGTTCGCTATTGACAACCACATTCCCATGTTCGTCCGGCAGGAGCACGTTAAAAAGCGAATCCCAGGAACCCACGTCGCTCCAATCCAGTCCGCCGGCTGGCAGTACAGCTACATTTTTGGCATGCTCCATGATGCCGTAGTCGATCGTCTCCGGCTTGAGCTTTAGCCATTCGGATAAGAGAACTGCATCCTGCTCGGAACCACCCCAGGCCTTCCCGATATGGTCGAGGGCAGCTTTCAGATCAGGCATTTGCCTGGCAAATTCTTCCAGGATCCGGTCAGTACGCCAGATGAACATGCCGGAGTTCCACGAATGGTCACCGCTTGCTAACATGAGGCGTGCATTTGCCTCATCCGGTTTTTCAATGAATTGAAGTACCCGGTAGACCGGATAATCGAATTTCTCCGGAAGAGCTGCATCCCGTTTAATGTAACCATAACCGGTTGCCGGGAAAGTCGGAGTAATTCCAAGGGTGACCAGGTAATCTTTCCGCGCAGCCTGCACTCCTACCCTTATCACAAGGTGGAATAAATCCAGGTTGCGAATGAAATGATCTGAAGTCAAAACCAGCATGGCCGATTCTGAGTCGCGTTTTTGTAATACGGTCGCGGCCAGTCCAACCACGGATGCAGTGCCGCGTGGCTGTGGTTCGATCAAAAAGTTTGCTGGTAGAAGATCCGGAGCTTGCTTCTTAAGTTCTTCTGCCTGGTTTTCGGTTGTCACCACCAGGATTCTATCGGACGGGATAAATCCATCCAGACGATCCAGCGTACTCTGGAAAAGCGTGCGCTCGCCCAACAAAGGTAAAACATGTTTGGGATGTTTCCTGCGTGATATGGGCCACAGGCGGGTTCCCCCGCCGCCAGCCATAATGACTGCATATGTATGCTTCATAAATAATTTTCTAAACCTTGTACTCAGCCTGATCTTCTCGGACCGCTACGTAATTCACACCACCAACTTGCCGGACCATCCCCTTGAGCTCCATCATTACCAATGTGGCCGATACCCGTTCGATTGGCAGACCGGTCTGGTTGCGAATCTCATCCATGTGTTTGGGCTCGTGGGTTAGGACACTCAATAGTTTGGCTTCAATTTCGTTTCCGGGCAGGATCTTGCGCACTTCACGCTGCTCGGTAACGCGCCCCAGGTTCAAAATGTCCAACAAATCCCGGGCGGAAAGCATCGGATGGGCTCCCTGTGCGATCAGCCGGTTGGTGCCTTTGCTTTGCGGTGCCAGAATACTACCCGGTACGGAGAATACTTCCCGTCCCTGGTCGACTGCAAATTGTGCCGTGATGAGCGCTCCACTGGTTTCACCGGCCTCTACTACCACCGTTGCCATTGAAAGGCCTGAGATGATACGGTTTCGTGGGGGAAAATTGGCCGCATCCGGCGCTGTCCCGGGTGCGTAATCGCTAAGGATGGCACCGCTGGCGATGATTTTCTCGGCCAATTGCATATGCTCCGGTGGGTAGATCCGGTCCACACCGCAGCCAAGCACGGCAATTGTACGCCCGCCCGCTTTTAACGCGGATTGGTGTGCAATCGCATCCACACCACGCGCCAGGCCTGAGACGACCGTCACACCACTGTTAGCAAGGAATGCGGCCACATCCTCTGCCACCTGGCGACCATAAGCGCTGACACGGCGTGTCCCAACCACCGCGACTGCCCAGGAATCTTCATCTGATAAAGCACCGCGTTCATATAAGACGGGCGGCGGTTGGTCGATCTCTTTCAAACGCTTTGGGTAGAGTTCATCCTCCCAGGTCAGGATGGATATACCCTGCGCTGCCACCCTCGCCATGTACTTATCCAGATCCACACTGGCACGAATTTGTACCACCCGTTCGGCCAGTTTTGAACTTAGGCCAGCGACCTTAAGAGCGTCCAAAGGGGCCTGCCAGGCCAACGCCAGGTCGCCGAAATGGTCCCGCAGGCCCTGGAGACGAACAGCCCCAATACCCTTGACCAGATTAAACCCGACCCAATAACGTTTATCCATTTGAATGATTGGCAGGTAGGATCACGATTCAGGCTCCCCATCCTCCACCAGCCCTGGAAGGAGGTGGACCTTCATGGTTTTTGATTCCAGATCAACATCCAGTATGACTTCGGCGATGGCCGGCAGTAGGATCTCGCGACCGGCAGTATTCCTGACCACGTAGACATCATTTGCGCCAGTCTCCATGATCTCGGTCACCTCACCAAGAACTATACCGGTTTCATCGACCACAGCCAAACCCACGAGTTCATGAAAATAATACTCCCCTTCGGGCAGTTCCGCCGCATCCTCTTTAATAATATAGAGGATCTGGTTCCGAAAACGACCCACCTGTTCGGGTGTGGTAAATCCATCAAAGGCTAGAAGAACGCCGTCATTGTGAAGTCGCTGGCGGCGGATGGTCAGCGGGACGTGCTTCTCACCCGCGTAAACTTTTGCCAATGGCTGCAAGTGTTCCGGGAAGTCGGTGTAAATCTCCACCAACATATCTCCGGCCACGCCATGCGGTCGGCGCACCTTCCCTACTGCCAAAAAAGCAGGCTCGCCAGCGGCTGGCGAGCCTGCCGGTATTTCAGCATGCCCGGGCATATTAGAGGGCTATGGCTCCACCACATCCATGGTCGCCTGGCAGCCATCCCGCTCGGCGGCTACCCGCAATAGCGAGCGAATGGCATTTGCGACGCGACCACCCCTGCCGATAACCCGGCCCATATCGTCTTTGGCGACGGTCAATTCCAGCGTCACACGGTTGCCATGGCGGACTTCATCCACCACAACCTCTTCAGGGTGATCGACCAGGGATTTAGCGATATATTCTGTGAGTGCTTTCATGGCATCTCGATTATAGTTTTGCCTTCAGCCTTTGGAATGGCCGAAGGCTTTATTTCAGTTTACTTGCTGGTTTTATTATTGGTAACCCGGCTCGCTTTGGCTTGCGCAGCCTCAGCCAGCAAAACCTCTGCGGACTCGCCCTTCTTGAGACGGTCATACCGATCAGATGTACCGGATGTCTTGAACAACTGCGCCACCGACTCGCTCGGCAAGGCGCCTTTATTCATCCACTCATAAATACGGTCTTCCTTGATTTCCAGCGTTCCAGGTTCGGTGCGCGGGTTATAGAAACCAACGATTTCCAGAAAACGGCCGTCGCGCGGGCTTTCCTTGTCCGCTACGACGATGCGATAGGACGGCTGGCCTCTTGAGCCAGTTCGGCGAAGACGAATACGAACCATCTGAATCTTTCTCCTTCTAGATATTATTATCGATTATTATGGTATCAACTCGAGGCGTAGGGGTGGCAGAAAGGAGTGCCGCGTCTCGTGTTGGGAACCTGCTAAATTATGACTGTTCTTCCATTTTAACACTAACCGAACAAGCGTGACAGGCCTCGCCCGCCTGTTTTTTGCAGTGTCTTCATTAAACGCTGCATCTCACGGAACTGCTTGACCAGGCGGTTCACATCCTGGACCTCGGTGCCGGAACCTGCCGCAATACGACGGCGACGGCTGGCGTTCAACACCTCCGGGTCCTGGCGTTCGCCCGGCGTCATTGAACTGATGATTGCCTCGGTCCGCTTGAGTTGGCGCTCCATATCTTCAGGTGAAACGTTCCGGGCTGCCTTGCCCATATCACCGGGGAGCATATCCACCATCTGGCTCATGGGACCCATTTTCTTGGAGGACCGCAGCATTTCGGCCAGATCTTCGAGCGTGAATTGGCCTTTGGCAAGGCGATCCGCCTGCCTCTGAGCCTGTTTTTCATCAAAGACAGCTTCGGCCTTTTCGATCAAGCCGAGAACGTCGCCCATCCCAAGGATGCGCGAGGCCAGGCGTTCGGGCTGAAAGGCTTCCAGGGCATCCAACTTTTCACCGGTCCCGATGAATTTGATCGGGATGCCTGTCACCGATCGGATCGAGATGGCCGCGCCGCCGCGCGAATCGCCATCCAGCTTGGTCATGATCAGGCCGGTCAGCGGAATAGCCTGACGGAATCCTTCGGCAACGTGTAAAGCTTCCTGCCCGATCATGGCATCCACCACCAGCAGCGTCTCGGTGGGAGGCACTTTCTGAACGATCGACTGCAGCTCGCTCATCAGCGTATCATCCAACTGTGAGCGGCCGGCCGTATCCACAATAACAACCGTATAGCCGCCGTTTCGGGCTTTTTCGAAGGCGTGTTTCACCAACTCCGGTGGTTTAACCTCTGCTTCGAAAAAGACCGGAACATCCACTTGCTGGCCCAGGGTCTGCAACTGGGCTGCGGCCGCCGGGCGGTAGGGGTCCCCGGCCACCAGCATCACGCGTTCGCCGCGTGTGCGCAGGAAGCTCGCCAGTTTCCCTGCTGCGGTAGTCTTGCCCGATCCTTGCAAGCCCACCAGCATCAGCATGCGCGGTTTTTCTCCGGAGAGGTTCAGCGGGGCCGGCTCGCCGAGTGTGCCGATCAATTCATCGTTGACAATTTTAATGACCTGCTGGCCCGGGTTAAGCGCCTTCGAAACCTCCGCACCCACCGCCCGTTCCCGCACACGTGCAATAAATTCTTTGACAACCGTATAATGCACGTCCGCTTCTAGCAGCGCCAGGCGCACTTCCCGCATGGCGACATCTACATCTGCAGCGGAAAGCTTGCCGCGCTTTCGTAATCCATCAAAAACCTGGTTGAGTCGTCCGGTGAGGGTTTCGAACATCATGTTCCTTCATTAAAAACAACAATTGCCCGAAGGCGAAGCGATTTTAGCCTAGAACTGGTCGATGGTCAAGGAAAAGTACACATTCGTGGCAATTACATACCCTTGTTTTGAAACCATGCGGAACGGTGGAAGCCTTTGGCATTGCGAGGGAATCTCTTTATAAGTACAATACGTTCATTCTTATTCGAGGAGAGGTTATGTCAAAAGTCGCCGTTCTTACGGATAGCACCGCCTACATCCCCAGCGCTTTGCAGCAGCAATTGAATATCACGGTCGTACCGCTTACCCTCATCTGGGGCGAAGAATCCTACGAAGATGGCGTGGACATGATGCCGGATGATTTTTACAAACGCATGGAAAATTCCAAGGTGATCCCAACCACCTCCCAGGCGACCATCGCTTCCATGAAGAATGCCTTCGAGCGCTTGCTTGCCGAGGGCCAGGATGTCCTTGGAATTTTTATCTCCTCGAAACTCTCCGGAACAGTGGAATCAGCCATGCAAGCGCGTGAGATGCTGCCAAAAGGCCAGGACCGGATCGCCATCCTCGACTCGCTAGCCACAACGATGGCCTTGGGCTGGCCTGTGTTGACAGCCGCGCGCGCAGCCGAAGCGGGTGAATGCCTGGTCGAGTGTCAAAAACTGGCCGAAAAAGCTCGCGACCAGACCGGGGTTATGTTTGTAGTTGAAACGTTGGAGTATCTGCGTCGTGGTGGACGCATTGGTGGTGCGCAGGCCATGCTGGGCACAATTTTAAATATCAAGCCATTATTGGAACTGCAGGATGGACGGATTGAATCTGTGGAGAAAATCCGCACCAAGGGCAAAGCGCTCAGCCGGATGCTGGACCTTGTAGAAGAAAAGGTGGCTGGCCGCACCCCTATCCGCCTCGCCACCGTCCATGCCAATGCCGAAGCCGAAGCGCTTACGCTTTTGGAGACTGCCAGGCAAAGGTTCAATCCGATCGAATCCCTGCACAGCCCGCTCAGCCCAGTCATTGGAACCCATGCCGGTCCAGGGACAGTCGCACTGGCTTTCATGACCGGAATATAACCAGGAAGCGTTTTTTACCTAAAACAAAGGCCGGATACGTGGCCTTTGTTTTGATTCACACGCTAGTCAATACGCGACTAATCCATCTAAAAGGGGTTTTCTTTCTGTAGTTCGCATCCGCGCCAAAGGAGAATCCATGTCCAAAGTCGCAATTGTCACAGACAGCACTGCCTATATTCCCAACGATGTCCTGAAACAATATTCCATCACGGTTACCCCCCAAATCTTGATTTGGGGTGATGAAACTTATCAGGATGGCGTGGATATCCAGCCGGATGAGTTTTATCGAAAACTCTCAACTGCTAAAACGATGCCCACCACCTCCCAGGTTGCCATCGTAACCATGAAAGCCACCTTCGAGAAGCTGCTTGAGGCTGGCTACGATGTGCTGGGAATATTCCTGTCAGCCAAGCTCTCCGGCACCATGCAGTCCGCCACCCAGGCCCTGGAAATGCTGCCCAAAGCCGCCTCTAAGATTGCCATACTGGATTCGAATTCCACTGCAATGGCGATGGGATTCCATGTTCTCGCCGCTGCCCGCCTCGCCCAAAGCGGTGGGAGTCTTTCTGAGTGCTTGAAATTAGCCGAAGAGGCCCGTAAACATACCGGCGTTTACTTCGTAGTCGATACGTTGGAATTCCTGCGCCGCGGCGGCCGCATCGGAGGCGCCCAGGCCATGCTGGGTTCGGCTTTGAATCTGAAACCTCTGCTCGAACTGCGGGATGGTCGCATCGAATCCGTGGAGAAAGTCCGCACCAAGGGCAAAGCCATTAACCGGATGATCGATCTGGTGGTTGAAAAAACCGCTGGCCACACCCCGGTGCGCCTCGCCACCTTGCATGCCAATGCTGAAGCCGAGGCTAAATCCGCACTCGCAACCGCTGTCGCCCGCCTGAATCCGGTGGAACAAATTCTGGCCTGCGTGAGCCCGGTCATCGGATCCCATGCCGGTCCCGGAACGGTCGGCCTGGCCTACATGGCCGGGATGTAACCACGATTAAGCCGCTCCCAGGGTTTAGCCAAAGTGCTAAACCCTGTTTTTTTGCCACCTTTCTCATCTTGGTTGACGCAATAGCTTATCGAAGGTATAATCCGCCTTCGGCTCAAATCAAAAAAACAATGGAGTATCATTATGGAAACGACTAAAGCGGCGCCGGAAGGTGCGCTGCAACCGAAAGCACATCTGACAGGCAAAGTCATTAAAACCACCATTGCGGGGGCTATCGTGGACATCGGGCAAAAAGTACCCGGTGTTATCCATATCTCTCAATTACAGAAAGACTCGGTCAACCGTGTCGAGGATGTCATCAAGGTTGGACAAACCATCGACATTTGGGTTCGCCGTGCGCACGAAGATCGCATCGAATTAACCATGGTCGAGCCTTTGATGCTCGAATGGCGCGAGATGAAACCCGATATGGTTGTCAAGGGCAAGGTGGAGCGTCTCGAGACGTACGGCGCTTTTGTAAACATTGGCGCAGAACGCCCCGGGCTTGTTCATGTCAGCGAAATTTCACACGATTACGTTAAAGACCCCTCTGAAGTTCTTAAAGTCGGTGACGAGGTCGAAGCCAAGATCCTGGATGTAGACCGGCGCAAGAAACAGATCCGCCTGAGTATTAAAGCCGCCATGCCCAAGCCGGAAGAAGTCATGGTTGAGGTGACAAAACCGGAACCCCGCAAGGGTCGTGGCCGAAAGAACAAGAAAGAGGAAGAAGCTGTCGAAGAGTCCGAACCGCAGGAACCGGAGCTGACAGCCTTCCAGATCGCCTTCCAGAAGGCCGAAGAACGTGCCAACAAGCGCACCAAGGTCAGGAAGTCCAAAGCAGAAACATCCCGGGAACAGGAAGAGATCTTCAACCGTACGCTCGAGAACCGGCCCCCCAGTTAATCCCTTTGATCATTCGAATCCCGACAGAGAAACAGCTGTCGGGATTTTTTATATTCAACGCTAATGGACACAATCGCGGGTTGGCACACACCCGCGCCTGCACACCACAGTCTTACTCGTCTTCGAGCTGGCCGTTCGGGGTGGCAGGCTTGGGCCAGGATGCCAGCGGAATGGGTTGGGCGCCCACTTCCCGGGTAAGCTGCAGGCAGACTTCAGCAGTATGGCCATCCAGCGCCTGGAGCGCGAAAAGGTTCAGGTCGCCCTGCGTGGTGATGGCATGCGTGGGAGAGGCCAGGAAGTTCAGCAGGCCAAGGGTGGGATGTCTGAGGCTAATTTGGTTGTACTCTACGTAGATATCCTCATCGTGTAA
The DNA here is from genome assembly GCA_017882145.1 of Anaerolineales bacterium. Taxonomy (GTDB): domain Bacteria; phylum Chloroflexota; class Anaerolineae; order Anaerolineales; family Villigracilaceae; genus UBA877. The sequence continues at coordinate 551 of JADGQB010000166.1, read as the reverse complement.
AGACGGTGCCTGCCAATATTCGCGAAAGATCTGGTAACGGTTTAGTTCGGGCAGGAGCCGCTGGAAATACCAGTGGTTGCGATATTTCAGTGTCCACAGTTTGTACAGCATGACCGTCCGGCGCGCTGCCACACTGCGGACGTCATCCATCATGATCGAGTGCAGGTTGTCAAACTCAGGCGAAAATAAGAAGCGGTTCAGGTTGTGTTGGGAGAGTAACTGCGGAGCATGCAGTTGGGCCATCTCTAGGTTGAAGGCCGCCAGGCAGCTCGGATTCATCGCCACGATATCCCCAAAGCCATCCAGTATGAAGGCCGGGGTCTGCAGCTGCACAAGCGTCCGGGTGAGATCATCCAGCACCGTCTGCGGCTTCGCGATCGAGCGGATCGATTGGATATCTTTTATGCCCAGCGAGGCCAGGAAGAAAAACTGCGTGGCGCGCGAGCCCAGGTGCAGCGCCCCCGCCAGGTTAAGCAGCATATCCGGCTTGACATTCGCCTGTCGTCCCTGCTCGATTTTTTGCAATGTGATCAGCGGCATACGTGCAAGTT
>JADGQB010000165.1 GCA_017882145.1 Anaerolineales bacterium | reverse complement strand
GAGTCTGCCAACATCCTTGAATACATACGCCTTCATTGTGTCCATGGGTATTCTCCTCCTAAAATTCTGAATGATCTCCTGGTGGAGTTTGCACACGTGTGCGATTTATTGGAAAAATAATTGTTGTAACGACACTAACCGCTACTAAAAATCCACTACCTTTGAATGCGCGCCGAACCGCCCTTGGCGAAGGCCCGCACCTGTTCCACTGTCGCCATCGTAGTATCGCCGGGAAAGGTGGTCAGCAGAGCACCGTGCGCCCAACCCAGATTGACAGCCTCTTGTTCCGGTTCACCGCTCAACAGGCCATAAAAGAGGCCGGACGCAAACCCGTCCCCGCCGCCGACGCGGTCGTAGACATCCAATTCGCAGGTCGGTGAGTTAAATGTCTGCCCGTTGATCCAGGCCACCGCGCCCCAGGAATGCCGGTTGGTGGAATGGACTTCCCGCAAGGTGGTCGCCACCACTTTGACCTGTGGAAATTCGACTACCACTTTGTCAATCATGCCAAAGAAGGCGCCCGGGTCAAGCTTGGACCTGGATCCGGCTTGCGGTCCCTGCAGCCCGAGTCCCAGCTGGAGGTCCTCTTCGTTGCCCACCAGCACATCCACATTCTCGACGATGCGGCGCAGGGTGGCCTGTGCGCGGGCCTGTCCGCCCCAGATATTCCAGAGCTTGGCGCGGTAGTTCAGATCGAATGAGACCATCGCGCCGGCAGCTTTGGCGGCCTGCATGGCTTCAATGATGACTTCGCCGGTGGTCTCGGACAGGGCGGCGAAGATACCGCCGCTGTGGAACCAGCGCACACCGCCAGCAAAAATCGCTTTCCAATCGAAATCGCCCGCTTTGAGCTGTGCGGCGGCTTCATTGGAACGGTTGTAAAAGACCACCGGGGCGCGCACTCCGTAACCGCGGTCGCTGTAGACGGTGGCCATGTTTGGACCGTTGACGCCGTTGTGATTGAATTGTTTGTAGAACGGCATGACGCCCATCGCCCGCACACGCTCGGCAATTAAATCGCCTATGGGATAGTCCACCATGGCAGTGGCAATACCGGTCTTCAGGCGGAAGCAATCCGAGAGGTTGGCAGCGCAGTTGAACTCTCCGCCGCTGACGTGAATGTGACACTCGCTGGCTTTCCGGAAGGGAATGATGCCGGGGTCCAGACGGTGCACCAGAGCACCGAGCGAAAGGAAATCCAGGACGCCGTTCGGTAAAATGTTAAGTCCGTATTTCATAAGTGCTCCTTGCTGATTTCTTTTGGGCCGTTTTAGCTCTGCTTGACTCGATACAACATCTCACCGGCGCGCGGCACCACGAGTATGCCGTCTGCCTGACGGTTTTCCCATTCTCTCAGGGCTATACTGGCAGGGTCCAGATAGCCCAGGTTGATGGTCCGGCAGCGCTCCGGAGAGATGCCGGTAGCCAGGGTCACCTGGATGCGAGCCGTCTCGATACCCGTTTGCAAATCGTACTGTCCCATCCCTTTTACATGGGTCGAATGGGCCAGTACACCACCGGGGTAATCCTTAAACTTATCCCATTGCTTCATAAAATAATCACGGCAGTGATAACCGATCTGATCGATCAACTGTCCGTGGGTATAACTGACCTCGGTAATGTGCGGGGCATAGATCACGACCTCGCCGCCGTCTGCCACCGCCGGTTCCAACTTGTACATGCCCTTGGCGGCTGTCCAGAGGTCGTCGTAAATCTCTGGCATTACGGACAGAACGCGCCGGAAAGATTTTTCCACATAGATGATGTGCTTTTGAGCCGATAAGGCTGCGGCAGCTTGCCAGGCTTCTTGAGCCGGGCCGAAAAATATGCCTGACAAGGCCGCATGAGTGACCACCAGGCTGAAACAGGCCACCGGGCGGTCGATCAAGGATGCTGCCCGGTCGATAACGGCGCGTACCGGTGTGTAGCCTGCGCCGATGATTTTATAATTGGTCATCACGGCGCCCAGCCAATGGGTGAAGTTGATGATCTCCGCTCCGGCGATGCCGGGGAAAAAATACTTGTTGCCTCCGGAGAAACCTACCACTTCGTGCGGGAAGACCGGCCCACAGATAATGAGCTGGTCATAAGCAAAGATCAGCCGGTTGAGCCGCACCGGCACACTTTGGTTCATTAACCCGCCGCTGAGGGTCTTGATGTCGCTGGAAGAGATGCTGCCGATATAAGTGAAATTGTCCGGGTTGTCCCAGCGGTGGTTGTAAATGTGGGATGCCCCCACCTGCCCATCCACCACCCTGCGGCCCAACAGCTTGCTCAATTGGTCATCGGTCATCGGGCGATGTGTGCCGAGTGCCACCAGATAATCCAGGGCAGTCACGCGCGGACCTAAGAATTGTTCGAACAGATCAACCATGCGTGGCATGGGCATCGTGCGTGTGCCATCCGGGATAAGGATGAGGACACGCTTGCCATCCACCGCAAGGGAGTCCAACGACTCACGCACTAGGGCGTTTAGCTCATCGTCAGTCAAATTGCAGTTGGGATCGCCTTTTCCGATCAACATGGTTAAACACCGCTAAAAGCAGAAAATCCGCCGTCTACCGGGACAACGATACCGGTTACAAAGGCCGAGGCGGGGGAAAGCAGCCAGAAAATTGCGCCCAACAGATCATCGGGGGTGCCGAAGCGTCCCATGGGAGTGTGATTAATTATGGACTGGCCGCGGGCGGTAAGCGAATTATCTTGATTAAATAACAGGCGCCGGTTTTGTTCACCGACGAAAAACCCTGGGGCGATGGCATTGACCCGGATCTGAGGGGAATATTCCATGGCCATATGCACAGCCAGCCACTGGGTGAAATTGCTGACACCCGCTTTGGCGGCAGAGTAGGCTGGGATGCGCGTCAGCGGACGGAATGCATTCATTGAGGAGATGTTCAGGATGACGCCATCCTTTTGCTGTGCCATGATCTTTCCGAAGACCTGGCTGGGGAGGATCGTACCGATCAGGTTCAGGTCGAAGACCCAGCGCAAGGCTTCTGCAGGCAGATCGAAGAAATTTTGTGTGGGGTTGGTGGTGGCCTGCGGTTTGTTGCCGCCTGCGCCATTGATCAGGATGTCGATATGGCCAAATTTTGTTATTACGGTTTGTGCGGCGGCTTCCAGGCTTTCTTTTTCCAGCACGTTGCAAGCGATACCGATGGCTTCGGCGTTAGCGGAGCGGAGTTTGATAGCCAGGGATTCAGCAGCCTCTGCGTTCATGTCCAGCACAGCGATTTTTACCCCGACCTCGGCCAGTGCCGCGCCCATGGCAGTACACAGTACACCCGCGCCGCCAGTGATGACAGCAACTTTGCCTGAAAGGTCAAATGAGTTTTGAATATCCGTTTTATTCATAAGCGGTTATCCAAGCTGAAAGGAGTCAAGTGGCGGATAAAATGTTTTTCCAGGTTGGCAGCATAGGTTTCCGGATTCGCCTGCAGGAAGTCCATGAAACGATCATAGAAACGCCTTTTGCCGGTGTCCGTTTTTTCAGTGAGCACCGAGCCGAAGGTCACGTGCAGGATCTCGCGGGCGTCAAACTGTTCAAGCAAGCCCGGCCAGTCTTTGACTTCTTCCGGGAGCGGAGCGCGGCTTAACTCTGCAGAAACGTGGTAACTGGCTTTGTCGGTATCATAGCGCTGACGAGCATAGGCGTAAAGCTCGCGGAAGAAAACCGGATCTAGCCCGGCCAGGCTGCGCAGGGCTTCGAGGTAGCTTGTGCCAGCGGTCTTCAGGTGAACCAGTCCGTGCGTCTGGCGCATGGCGGCCGGATAGATGCTGAACTTATCTGAGCCGGAATGCAGGCTGAGTTTGTAAGGCCCAAAATGGCGGGCGATAGCGGCATGTCCGCTTAGATCGGTTTCGAACGCGGAGATGTCACCGATGTAGTCAACCCCCTTTTCAAATCGGCCTACGTAGCGGGGCGCCAGGCTGACCCATTTAACCCCCAATCGTTTCAGCTCTTTGACAATGTATACGTGCTCGGCATGGGAAGTGGGCTGCTCGGTTTCGTCCACTGAGACTTCCAACTCGAAGGGACGCGTCCCGGCTGCTGAAACCAGATGCTGGTACATGGAAGTCACATGCGCAATGGCTTTCCCGTATTTGACGGCAGCCTTGAGCAGTGTCACCTCATCGAATGTCAGCTCGAGTCCCTCGATATCATAGCGCTTGCCCAACAAACCGCTGGTGCGCGGCCGGTGATCGAGTGGCAGGCTTTTGGCCAGTTCGCGCAGTTCGGTCAAGCTGGCGGTTTCGGCGCGGTTATCCACGTGGGCACCCGGGTCAATGGTGAAAAAAGTATAGCCAACTGCCAAACAGGCGTCTATATCTTCAGGAGTCTTGAGATGGTCGGCATCGGCTCCAAAGCCGGCATGCCAGCCTTCTGCAAAGATACCCCACATGGCATCATCCATCACCTGCTGCGGGGTTCGGTCCGTGCGTGCCATCTCTCGCATGGACTGTTGGGCGAAAATGGGGGCGATATTGCCACCTACTGCGCGGACTGCGCGGACGTGACCGGGTGTCGCCAATCCAATCCGATCGCCCAGGCCGGCGGAGGTACGCAGACCCAGCAAACTGGGCCGCAGCCAGGCAAGTTGGATGCGCAGAGCGGCAGCATTCTTTGGGCTCAACGGGCAGAGCAACCGGGTTTGATCAACGCGCCTGGTCGGCTCTCCATCGAAGGTCACCAGGCCGGGCCAATCCAGGGGTGACAGGATTGCCAGGCGTGGCCCTGTTGGAGTCTGAGCCAGACCGTATTCGATGCCATTCTGACGGGTGAAGGAAGCGGGCTGTAAGGTGAGGTCGGAGGCTGTCAGAGTGTACATTTTATCCTTCTAAAGTGCCGGGGCGGCGGTGGTATCACGTACCAGCAGCTTGCCGCGCAACCTGCGAATTTCCGGTTCGCATGGGGCATTTCCCAATGAGTCGGCTTTGAGCAGCCCCAACACCAGGCGGGCGGCTTCCGCACCGATGTACTGCTTCGGTTGGTCAAAGGTGGTGAGAGGTGGATTGGTATAGGCAGAAAAGAGGATGTTGTCGAATCCGGTCACCGAAAGCTCTTGTGGAACACGGATACCAGCCTGCTTTAAGCCTTTCAGCACACCGATGGCGAGCATATCGTTATAGCAGATCAGCGCGGTGGGCCGTTCAGGAAGGTCGAGAAAATGGCTGAGCCCGCTGAGCCCTTCGTCAGGTCCTCCGCCCGGTACCTGGTGGATGTAAGTCTCAGGGATGGAGAGACCGGATGCCTTTAATTCCTGCTGGAAGCCGGACAGACGGTCGAGGGTGCTGCGCCCCGCAGTGGAATTTCCGAGATAGCCGATCCTGCGGTGCCCCAATCCGATCAGATGACGGGTAACCTGGCGGCTGCCGTCCACATCATCGTGGTAGATGGAGTAACGATACTCTTCTGCGGCCTGGTTGTTGATGTAAACGATCGGGACCCCGAAACGGGCCAGCTGGCGACTCTGGTCAAGACTGACGGGTGTGGAACAAATAATGATGCCCTCCACCCGGCGTTCGACCATGGCCTGGAGGATTGCCTGCTCACGTTCCGGGGTATGCTGGGAAGCGGCCATGAACAGGCTGTAGCCGGAAGCCTGGGCTACTTCCTCGATCCCCTGCAGGATATCACCAAAGAACGGATCATCCACTTTACGGATAAGGACGCCGAGAGCCTGCGAATGATTGGTCTTCAAGGTGCGGGCGGCCGCGCTGGGGAGGTAGCCCAATTCACGCGCAGTCTGTCGGATGCGCTCGGCAGTCAGGTCGGAGATCAAAGAACTGCCGTGCAGCGCCCGTGAGACGGTGGAATGTGAAACCCTGGCTTGTTTGGCGATATCCTTTATGGTGACAGGCATCCCTGGATCCTTAATTTTGGAGAAGGATGCACACGTGTGCATGAATATCCATAGTTTACCCAGCTTTTGGAAAAAAGTCAATAGGTTTGAAAGAATACTTGCAAAAAATTGTAAAATGTTGTATGATTTGCAAATGCAAGCGATGTTTCAAAGTTCTTGAAAATGAAATTCATCCTAAAGCCGGTCTCTTTTATGAAAGGGTAAACATAATGCAAAATCCGAACGATATCGAAGCCATTTTTTTGGATGTTGGCAATACCCTGCGGATTGTAATTGAAGACCGGGAGTTCATGATCCAGGCCAAACTGCAATTGGTGGAATTGACCGGAGCCCAGGAGACGCCGGATGCCTTTCACCAGAAGCTAACTGAACGCTATAAAGTGTTGCGCAAGCGCGCCAAGGATAAACTGATCGAGGCCAGCGAAAAGGAAATGTGGACAAATTGGATGCTGCCAGACTTTCCGGCCGAAAAGATCGCACCGCTTTCTGCAAAACTGACCCGCCTGTGGCGGGATTGCGACGGCCGGCGTGTTCCAAGGCAGGATGCGAAAGAAACGATTTTGGAACTTAGTCGACGAGGTTATGTGCTCGGGATCATTGCCAACACCATCACAGAGACGGAAATCCCGGATTATTTGGAGACGGACGGCCTGACCGGCTATTTCAAAACCGTTGTGCTTTCCTCGAAGGTTGGGATACGAAAACCCGATCCGGAGATCTACTGGGAAGCTGCCCGCCGGGTCGGAGTCGAACCGGCTAAATGTGTTTACGTGGGCGACAATCCGGTCCGCGACGTGGAAGGAACGCGTGCCGCCGGTTATGGTCTGTTCATTTTGTTTTACGAGCCGGCCACGCAGGCCAAAGAACCACCTACAGGGGAGATCAAACCCGACTTTATCATCCGAGAGCTGCGCGAATTGTTGGATATTTTCCCAGCTCGAAAGTGATGAAATGACTCCCAATATCGAAGCTGTTTTCATAGATCTAGGCAATACACTGCGCACGCTGGTCAAGGATGAGGCTCATATGGCCCGGGCGCGCCAGGAGATTGTCCGCCTGGTGGGCACGCATGAAGATCCGCTAGTCTTTTGTGCAAAATTGGATGAACGTTACAAGGTCTACCGCAAGTGGGCCTTCGAGAACCTGGCCGAAGCCCCTGAGGCCGAGCTGTGGACGCGCTGGCTTGTACCTGAATTTCCGCCCGATATCATCGCCCCATTGGGAGAGGAACTGACTTACCAATTTCGCCAATCCATGGGACGGCGGGTGGTAGTGGATGGGGGCAAGGAAGTCGTTATCGAGTTACAAAGGCGCGGTTATATTCTGGGCATTATCAGCAACCTAATTGGCACACGCGAGATCCCTGATTGGCTGGTCGCCGAAGGATTTGCTCCTTACTTCAAGTCGGTTGCCCTCTCCTCGGTGCTGGGGATCCGCAAACCCGATCCGGCCATTTACCTGGAAGCCGCGCGCCAGGCAGGTGTCGAACCGGGAAAATGCGCCTATGTTGGTGACAATTTGAAGCGCGACGTAGTTGGTACACGTTCTGCCGGATTCGGTACCTTGGTGATTATGATCTCCCCCGAAGAACTGGCAGAAGCAACCATCACAGACGAGAATCGACCCGACGTAATCATTCATAAGTTTCGCCAACTGCTTGATATTTTTCCTGCCCGCAATTAGCAGGAGGCTTATGGTTTCTCAACCCCGCGGCGCGACCGCACTCGCACAAGGTGTAAGGATTCTTTATTCGGAAGGACAAACCGATTATTCGCTCGATCCGCTTGTACTTGTTGATCACTCAGGCAGCCCTCTCGGCAGGATTCAGGATGGCGATGCAGTCATATTCTGCTGCCGGCGCGGCGAACGCGAAGTTGAGTTGACAGAAGCTTTTACTGAAACCGGCTTCAGTCACTTTCCGCGCCCCGACCTTCAGAACCTTAAATTCATCCCATTGACTCTGTATCACGAAAAATTCAAAAACCTGCCTATCGCCTTCGCCCCCACGAAGATCAAGGAAACGCTTGGCGAAACGGTTAGCCGCGCAGGTCTACGCCAGTTGCGAACATCCGAATCGGAAAAATTCGCACACGTCACTTTTTTTTTCAATGGAGGCAATAATCAGCCTTTTTCCGGTGAGCAGGATGTCTGTATCCCCTCCTTAAAAGGCGTTCCCTTTGAGCAGGTACCAGAACTCAGCCTCCCGCAGGTGGCCGAACAGGTTCAGCGCGGCATGCTGGAGAAATACGATTTAATCGTAACCAACTTTGCCAACGGCGATGTGATTGGTCACACTTCCAATAACGAAGCCAAGATCCATTGCGCCACCCTGGTAGATCATCGTCTGGGCCAGGTTTTAGAGGCGGCTAAACGTCTCGGTTACGTGACCATCATTACAGCCGATCATGGGAACCTCGAGGAAATGACCAACGTGGATGGCACACCTAATGTGGCCCACACTTGCAACCTCGTGCCATTCTTTTTGGTTGATCCAGCCTGGTCTTCGACCACGTGCACCCGGGATGGGAAATTGGCTGACTTGGCCCCGACCGTTTTATCAGCTCTTGGCATTCAACAGCCAGCCGCCATGGACGGTGCAACTCTCGCTCCTGATTACAAATGGGGCGGGAGACGGCATGTACTCCTGATCATCCTGGACGGCTGGGGCCTGGGGAAGAAAGATGGCACCAACCCGATCTTCCTCGCCGAGACCCCGGTTTGGGACAATTTAGTCAGGAATTATCCTTACTGTCAATTGAAGGCTGCCGGAGATGCGGTTGGGTTGCAGCCAGGCAAGGCTGGAAATTCGGAAGCCGGTCATATGAACATTGGCGCAGGGCGCGTGGTCCTGCAGGATGATGTGCGGCTTGACCTGGCGATGAGCGATGGTACGTTCTACACCAATGAAGTTTTTCTCCAGGCAATTGAAAGGGTTAAGAAAAGGGGTACCCGCTTGCATCTGCTTGGTCTG
>JADGQB010000435.1 GCA_017882145.1 Anaerolineales bacterium | reverse complement strand
CAACAGCCAGAACAACCTCGGCCCGCTGGTGGCGGACTGGTCCGGCCTGCGCGGCGGGGATGCTACAAAAGTGGAGGCAGCCTGCGCTTCAGGCGCGGCAGCGTTCCGTTCCGGGTTGATGGCAGTGGCTTCCGGCGAGTTGGAATCTGCCATCGTGGTCGGCGTCGAGAAAATGACCGATCGTTCTCCGCACGAGGTCACTGCCGCTCTGGCTACCGCCGCAGATGCCGATTATGAATTGGATATGGGCGTCTCGTTTGTTGGATTGAATGCATTGATCATGCGGCGTTACATGCATGAGTATGGCTGGAAACACTCGGATTTCGCCCCGTTCGCCATCACTGCCCACGCCAATGCCCTGCATAACCCCTATGCCCGCCTTCACCACACAATTACGGTCGAGGACTTCGAAAAGTCGGCCATGATTGCGACCCCGATCAACCTGTTGGACGCTTCACCGATCGGCGACGGTGCTGCGGCAGTTTACATTGTCCCTGCAGGAAGCCTTGCTCCCGGGAGCCGCATCCTGGTCGCTGGTTCTGCCTCAGCCACCGACACGCTTGCCATCCATGACCGGACCGAAGCACTTTTCTTGACAGCGGCTTACAAGTCTGCGCGTGAAGCTTACCGCCAGGCCGGGGTTGGGCCGGAAGATATCGATATTTTCGAACTGCACGATGCCTTTACCATCATGTCCGCCTTGTCCTTGGAAGCCTGCGGATTCGCCGACGTTGGCCGGGGAGTGCAACTTGGCTTGGATAATGAGATCTGCCCAACCGGGCGAATCCCGCTGGTGACGCGCGGCGGACTCAAAGCGCGCGGACATCCCGTGGGTGCAACCGGGGTCTACCAGATCGTCGAGGTGGTGCAGCAGTTGCGCGGTGAGTGCGGCGAGACCCAGGTCCCGGAAGCGCGCATCGGCATGGCCCAGAACATTGGCGGATCGGGCGCCACCATCCTCACACATATCCTCATAAGAGAATAATGACCAGTCGCCTGGCGATTTCTCAAGCCGGGCTTTTTCTTTTGTCAACTATCGCATACAATAGCCCCCATGCGACTCAAATTCACCCGCTTCCTCATCCGCATCCTGCTTCGCCTGCTGACGCATGTCGAAGTGCGCGGGTTGGAGAACATCCCTTCAAAAGATAATCCCAATAATTTCGTCATAGCCGCCAACCACCTGGGGCTGGTGGATGCCTTCCTGCCATTTTATATCCTCGAAAATAATAACCTGGTTCTTCTGGTGGGCGAGAAATGGGAAAAAATGGCGATCATGCGCTGGTTGGGACGCCGTTTGAATTTCATCTTCGTGGACCGTTTCAACCCGGATATCAAAGCCATCCGGGCAGTAATAACCCGTATGAAGCAGGGGGAAGTGTTGGTGATAACCCCCGAGGGAACCCGCTCGAAAGTCGGTCACCTGATCGAGGGCAAACCTGGCGTCAGTTACCTGGCAGCAAAAATGGAATATCCATTGGTGCCCGTCGGTATCTCTGGCACCTTTGACGAAATCTTCTTCGGACAGCTAAAGCGGCTGCACCGCCCGCATATTGTGATCTCCATCGGTCCGATGTTCGCGCTGCCTGCGCTCCCGAACGGAAATAATGGCCGGGACGAGGCCCTGAAGACTGATACCGACGAGATCATGTGCCGGATTGCAGCGCTCCTGCCGGTCGAAAATCGGGGGTTCTACGCAGACCATCCCAGGTTGAAAGAGTTGCTGGAAACTGTGCCTCAGCCTGCTATCATTTAGGAAAACCTGGGGTTCTTACAGGTACAACAAAATATGAAGAAGACCACCCACCGTATATTCCGATTCATTGTCCGCCTGATCCTTAACAGCATTGCCCATATTGAGTTGATTGGCTTTGATCATTTGCCTTCCAGTCAGGGTTACGTGATCGCAGCCAACCACATCGGCCGGTTGGATGCTGCCCTGCCCTATTACATTCTGAACCGCCCCGACATCATCATGGTGGTGGCCGAGAAATACGAAAAATATGCCTTTTTTCGCTGGCTGGTTAAGATCACCAACGGCATGTTCATTGATCGCTATAACGCTGATATTAAGGCCATTCGCGAGTCGCTGCGCCGGCTTCAGCAGGATCAAATCCTGACCATCACCCCCGAGGGGACCCGCTCCAAATCCGGGAACTTGATCGAAGCCAAACCAGGCGGGATTTACCTGGCCTGGAAAGCAGGTGTACCTATTGTTCCGGCCGCCATCACCGGCACCGAGGACGCGGTTGTTGTGGACCGCCTCAAGCATTTCAGACGTTTGAAGGTCAAAGTGGCGGCCGGTCCGGCATTCTTGCTGCCACCCATCGCAGGATTGGAGCGGGATGAGCTCCTGCAGCGCTACACCGAAGAGGTGATGTGCCGGATTGCAGCCTTGCTGCCTGCGGATCGACGCGGTTTCTACGCGGAACATCCCAGGTTGAAAGAGATCCTGGCTGAATAAATCTGTGGCGGCCCACCAGCCGCCACTTTTTTTGTTTTAGAAAACAGGTGCGCCTGGTTGCCCCGCCAGGAATTCCCCCATGCCGCGCCGGCCCAGCCATTTCTCGCCATCCACGATCAAATTGCCGCGCAGGAAAACCTTCTCGGGGTAACCGGTCAGTTCCCAGCCTTCGTACAGGTTGTAGTCTGTCCGTTGGGCGCTGTGTGCCACGCCGAACTTCACCTTTTTCTGTGGATCCCAGAGCACCAGGTCTGCGTCGGAACCCGGCAGCAGTGCGCCCTTGCGCGGGTACAGGCC
>JADGQB010000164.1 GCA_017882145.1 Anaerolineales bacterium | reverse complement strand
GGCGAGTGAGGCGGACACACATCCCTGCCCGTTCCCTCACCCCGGCCCCTCTGCCCTGTCGGGTACCAGTCCCGTGGGGAGAGGGATCAATTAGTTGAGAAAATTCTAATAATCCCAAAGCAATCAATTCGTCAATTTCCTTACCGAAAACATCCATTAAGTCCTGCCCGAAACGCGCCTGAAAAGACTGCTCCGAAACACCTTCCTGTGTCAACCGCAAGCCAAGCATGAGCGTTTCCTGCATTTCGATGCGAGAGGTGAGAGAGGATTGCCTTACAGTGGCGGGAGATAGAGGGAAAGGGTGATCAGAGAACAGATGAGGAGAGAGCAGATGGTTAGTAGATGAAAGGGAAGATGGATCTTGGGAATCGGGAGTGAGGTGGTCGATGTAGGTCTTAATTCGCAAGACATTGGATATACGCAAGCCGTTGGCGCAGCCATGTGCACCTGCGCCGAATCCCAGATAAGGCAGGTTGCGCCAATATTGTAGGTTATGGCGGCACTGGTAACCGGGTTTGGCCCAGTTGGAAATCTCATATTGTTCGTAGCCATGCCCTTCCAGGAATTCGGAAGCCGCTTCGTACATGTCCGCGGCCAGGTCGGGGTCGGGCAGCGGCAACAGGCCATGCGCGGCCCAGCGACCAAAGGGTGTGCCGGTTTCAATGGTCAGTGCATAAAGGGAGAGATGCTCAGGAGCGAGGTCCACAGCGCGGCGGAGGGATTCCTGCCAGCGCGCGAGGGTCTGTTCCGGCAGGCTGTAGATCAGGTCCAGGTTCAGGTTCCCGAAACCGGCCTTACGCGCCCACCGGACAGCCTCCAGGACATCGAAGGGATCGTGGATTCGCTCCAGCTGGCGTAATTCGTCCGGATGGAAAGACTGCACCCCGAAACTGATCCGGTTGAAGCCGGCCAGGCGCAGGTCATGCAGGGAATCGAGGCTGACGGTACCAGGATTGGCTTCAAGGGAGGTTTCCAATGGATCTGAAGTATCTAAGGTATCTGAGGGGCCAGAGGTACCAGAGGGACCAAAAGTACCAGAGGAGGAAGGAGAATAGGTAAAGTTGGCGCGGACAGTCTGGAGGATTTTGTCGAACTGTTGGGGGGTGAGAAGCGAGGGAGTGCCGCCGCCAAAGAAGATCGTATGAACCAGCAGACGCTCGGGTGCGGAGCGGGCAACCAATTCAACTTCCCGATTCAAAGCCTCAACGTAGGCAGGGATAAAGCTTTCATGTCCGGCGTAAGTGTTGAAGTCGCAGTAGGCGCAGCGGTGGGTGCAGAAGGGAATGTGGAAATAAAGAGCGTATGGCTGTGTCATGTGTTCCAATATCACGAATTTACTCTCATGCGTTAAGTGAGGCGAGAGTGCGACGGGACAGGCCAATCAGGAGGGCGATTGGGCCGAGCAGGAGCAGCCACATGCCAGCGGACAGGCCAAAATACTGAGCGACCAGGCCGATGCTGAATGGAAGGAGTTTACCCAACAAACCAATAACATTATCAAGAGCCATCACGGTGCCGGACTGCCCCGGCATGGATGAGTACAAGCGACCCTTCAGGATGGCATACCAGCCTGAATTGAAGAAGCCCAGCAAGCCCAGCAGGATGAATTTTATAACCAGGTCCGGCACGAGCAGGAAGGCCGGGAAGAGCAAGAGTTCGAGCACTACGCTCACACGCAGATAATCAAGGCCGTGCACGCGTTCCAAAAGCGGGATGAGGAGAAAGTCGCCCAACAAGCCGAGGCCGCTCCAAACCGCGATCCCCAGGGCTGCCTGTCCGGGCTTCAGGCCGGCCACATCCACAAAGTAGAGCGCCAGGAAACCCAGGAGCACATCCAGCATCAGGTCGGAGAATTGCAACAACACCAGCCAGCGCAAGACTTCGCCGCGCCGTAAGGCCGAGAAGGCCCCACGCACACCCGACCAAACATCCAAGAAATGCGGTATCTCCGGTACATTTCCAGCCTCCCTCGGAATGCGCCGCCAGGCGAACAAGAGCGCCACAACGGTAATACACGCCAGCGCAATGAAGACCCCGCGCCAGCCAAAGCCGATGAAAGCCATCGCGGAGAGCAGCAGCGGACCCAGCACCACTCCGAGCGAACCGGCAAAGGTCCAGCGAGCCATGTTGTGATCATGTCGGGAGGGATCGGTATCCATCAGGGCGGCTTGCGATAAGCTGACAAAAGCTCCGGAGGAGGGGTAAAAAACACACAAGGCAACCAGCAAAAAAACAAAGCCAGTGCTCAGACCGGTAAGCAAACAGGCCAGCGCGAAAAAAATCCCGCCGCCGAGAATAAGCAGGCGCCGTTTCCAGACATCTCCGAGAATACCCAGAAATGGTTCGATGATAGCAGAGACGATCCCTGGAACAGATAGTAGAAGGCCAATCTGGAGGTAGTTCAGCTGCAGATCGGTGCGGATGAGCGGCCAGGCGGCCTCGTTTACGCCAAAAACAAGTTCATCCAGGAATTCGATCAGGAGGAAAGGAAAGTTGTTCACAGGAAATGAAGGTCAAAGGTTGAAGTTCAACGGTCGTTGGAGGATGCTTGAAGGCCAAGAAATAATGTGAGGGAAAGTGCTCAAGAGGGTAGACGCATGCGGGCGACGAGCACGGGGGGAATTTCGCTAAATTTACCACCCCAGCTGAGCGGATGATCCTGAGGAAGATCAGGGGGAAAGGCGCGTTCTTCGAAACCATCCAATATAAAGCCGTTCTGGAAGCCCAGGTTAAGGTAGTAATGCAGAGGTCGTTCAAAGTAGAACTGCGGCCTGGGCTGGTTGCGCATGGCAGAACCGTAAGCATGGTGGGGTGTCATATAACGCGAGATCTTTACAGAGTAAACGGATTTGATCTCACCCTGCATGTCCATTTCTTCGGCCATATGCACCGTGGATGTATTGTTGAAGGCCGGGTGCGTGATGGAAAAGACAAATTTTCCGCCCGGCTTGAGCAATCTGGGGAGCACATGGAATAGCGGTTGGATGTCCGCCATATCGAAGAGGGCCATGTTGCACAAAGCAGAATCAAAGGTTCCAGAAGAACCAGAGCTACCCAATGCAGCCAATAAGGCAGACTCGTCGGTGGCATCCAAAATATAATATGTAATGGGTAAACCGACCGAGGTGCGGGCTTGAGCCAATTTGATGAGTTCCTCGGAAAAATCAAAGGCGATGACCGCTGCGCCCAGCGCAGCCAGGCGGCGGGCGGTGAGTCCGTTGCCAGTGGCAATATCCAGAATACGCTGGCCGGGCTGTGGCTCAAGCAAGCGCAGGATGGCCGGCCACTGCAAAATGTTGACGAAGTCGTTACCTTCGCCCATTTTCTCATTCCAGAAAGCTGCATTGGCATCCCAAGCTGCCCTGGTTTCCTCGTTTGCCTGCTGAATATCATCTTTCATGGTCATCTTTGCACACCTTTCTCGTCAACAAATTGTTATATCATATCAAATAAGGAAAGGAGGATGGGGTGTGTGTTTCTCCGACAGTTCTTTAGTAGATACAACAACTTGTTTTAATCATAACAGATTCGTCTTATTAATTGATACAATTAGAAATCTAACCAAGAATCCCCGTGAAGAAGAGTATGATATGGGCTACCGGGTGGCCTGCATGAGCCGTCCCGCATCCTGTGTAAGTTGAGCATTAAGACATTTCCAACAAACTCCATTCCACGCCAGATGAGGTAATGCATGCCCAGAAAAGCAATCGCGGATGAAAAGCAACGCAAACGTCAACACTGGGCCTGGTATATGTACGATTTCGGGAACTCGGCCTACGCGGCGGTCATCCTGCTGGCGGTTTTTTCAGCCTATTTTAAAGGACAGGTGGTTGGGGGCGCGGCGGGATCACGCCTGTGGGGGTTGGCGCTCGGGACAGCCATGCTGGTAGTGGCAGTGCTATCCCCATTCCTGGGTGCCTTTGCAGATTTCGCGGCCTCGAAAAAGCGCCTGTTATTTATTTTTTCAGCGCTTTCGTGGGTCTTTACGGCATTGCTGTTCTTTGTCCAAAAGGGGGATGTGCTCATGGGATTCATATTCTTCGTCCTAGCGGAGATAGGCTATCGCGGCGCGCAGGTTTTTTATAATGCCCTGCTGCCGGAAATCGCTTCACCGGACGAGATTGGCCAGGTCTCGGGCAACGGCTGGGCGATCGGATCGATCGGTGGGGTGGTCTGCCTGCTTTTCATCCTCCCGCCGATTGTGCTCACTAAAAACAACCCGGCCTTGAACCTGCTGGTTGTGCGCAGCTCATTCGCCTTCGCGGCGCTATTCTTTGCCGTTTCGGCCAGCCTGCTTTTCCTGCGGGTAAAGGAAAGCCGCAAGGGCCGAACCCTCCCGCCAGGTGAAAGTTACCTGTCGGTTTCTGTCAAACGTCTGGTGGCCACCTTCAAGGCAGTGAGACACTTCAAGCAGTTTATCGCCTTCATTATTTCATTTCTGATCTACAACGATGGCATCCTGATGGCATTGGACTTTGCGGCGATCATCGGGGCGGTGCTGTTCGGTATGACCCAGACCCAGTTGATCCTGTTCATGATCGTTGTACAGGTGACGAGTGCCATCGGAGCCTATTTGTTCGGCATGCTCGGTGAAAAGATCGGCTTCAAGAAAGCCCTGCTGATATCCCTGGGCCTCATGATCCTGGCTGTCATCTGGATGGTATTCAATCCCTCCCTGACCGGTTACTTCATTATCGGGGGGTTGGCCGGGTTCGCCCTGACAGGAGTGCAATCACTCAGCCGGACAATGGCCGGGTTATTTGCGCCAGCCTCCAAGAGCGCCGAATTCTTCGGATTCTTTGCGGTGGCTGGAAAATCATCCTCCTTCATCGGACCTGCCACTTTCGGGCTTCTGGCTGCCGGTCTGGCCCAGTATTTCCAAAAAAGCGGACTGGATGCGGTGCATGCCGAGCAGGATGGAACGCGTGCGGGCCTGGTAGTGATTGCCCTTTTCCTGGTGGTCGGACTGATAATCCTTTTGTTCGTCAATGAAAAACGCGCCCGCCAGGCCGCCGAGGACTTTGTCCCAACCGCAGATTGAAATGGCGCAGAACCTGCATCCTTTCCGGCGCAGGCCGTTACGTTTCCTGCTAAAACAACTCTCCATCCCGGCGTTTTCCGCCTTGACCCGGCTGGAGATCCTAGGGGAGGAGAACCTGCCCAAGTCCGGTCCGCTACTGGTGGTTGGCAACCATTTCAGTTTTATTGACCCGGTAGCCTTCGTACGCATGGCACCGTGGCCGATCGAGTTTGTGGGTGGAGCCGAGAATCCAGGTGCCCCTGCCTGGACGCGCATCATTCCTTTCCTATGGGGCTACCACAAACTCTACCGCGGAACAGGTGCACGCGATGCCCTGCGTGCCGCAGAGGAAATCTTGAAGAATGGCGGCTTCCTGGGCATGTTCCCCGAAGGCGGCAATTGGGCGACTGTGCTGCGGCCGCCGCGCCCGGGGGCATCGTTCCTGGCGACACGAAGCGGTGCAAAAATCCTGCCAGTCGGATTGTACGGGTTTACAGGGGTATTCCCATCCCTGGGACACTTTAGGAGAGCCAAGGCGATCATCCGGATCGGCAAGCCATTTGGTCCTTTCACAGCCAGCGGCTCAGGACGCGACCGGCGTGAACAACTGGATGAGATCGGCGCGATAATTATGCGGGCCATCGCCGAGTTGCTGCCTGCCGGGATGCGCGGTCACTACTCAGATGATCCGGCCATCCGGGAGGCCGCCCGAGGGACAGAAATTTACCCCTGGGCGAATAAAGTAGAAGGGGAAGTCAGGCGTCAGGAATAGGGGATTTGGGATAGGGGAAAGATGGGGAATAAGTTTGAAGCAAATTTCGAAGGTTTATTAGAGATGATGACCAAGACAATTGTTGAGGTGTGAAAATCAGCCAATGATTTTCCAATCCAAAAGCATGATTGGGGAATCCATGATTTGGCCGACCTTGCGGAATCCCATGCGTTCGTAAAGCTGGCGGGCCGGACTGCTGTCCACAACACTTAAAGATAGGCCGGGATAACGTTCACGCGCAATCGATATCACGGATTCGAGCATATGCGTTCCCAACCCCAGGTTGCGATATTTCGGTAGTAGAGCGATCGAAAGTTCGGGGATGAGCGGGCTGACATATCCATAACCTTTTTCGTCGCCGGACCACTGGCGCAGCCAAATCGCGCCGACAGGCATCGCTCCATCGCCCGCCAACAACCCCCAATCACCAGGCCGGCCCCAATCCTGCACATAACAGGCGATATCCGGTTCGTTCAGAACTTCCCTTGGGAAAGGCGGCTTTCCTTGCGGGATGTACAAGGCCAGGTAGAGCATTTCCCACAGGAAGGGCTCATCGGATGGGAGTAAGGCACGGAAATCAATATTCATTATGCGGCACTGTAAACCATTCCGGAGGCATGTGCGAATTTACAAGGTGAATTTCGGGGTAGTTGCTCCTGAAACGGCGTAAGCGCTGATCGTGTGGGCCAAGCACCAGCTTGATCAACCAGGCGGGTGTTTCGTTATTGTAAACCGCCCCGGCATCGGCGGCATTGAAGAACCAGCCGTGCTCCAGCTTCACAGCTACACCGCAATGGCCACGCGTATGCCCGTATAAAGGCACCAGCCACATTTCCGGATCGAAAGGCAGGCGAATGGCATCAAAATCGTACCATTTATCGCCGCTGTCATTATAAACAGCCCAGTCCGGAGCATGGGCGATATGGCGGCGGATGTAAGCCATATCAGTCCAGCGACGCCACGGACCCATAAAGGCGTCGTATTCCATGCGATGGACATGCACCTTCGCAAGTGGGAAATCCGGCAGACCGCCACAGTGGTCAAAGTGCATGTGAGTGAGTACGATATGGCGGACATCTTCGGGTTGAAAACCAAGTTTTCGGACCTGGTGAACAGCCGCTTCCTGAAGGTCAAGGGGCATATCCGTGATGATTTTAAACAATCGCAACATACCGTGCGGATGAGCATAATCTTCTGTGCCAGGACCTGTATCGATCAAAACAAGACCCTGCGCAGTTTCCACCAGCGTACAGACCAACCCCGTCTTCAACCTGGATGGCGGGCGAGCATTGCAAGTGAAGCCGTTGAAAACGTGGATTGTCATTACAAGACCCTCTTTTCGAAGAAATCCAACCACATGTGTCCGCTCACAACTTGCACATCAGGGTGAGTTGAGGCGAATTGAAGGATGCGCGGTTGGTACGGACCGAGACCAAAGCGGATCAACCAATCGGGGGCTTTATCGTTGAATAAGGCGGCTGCATCAGAGGTTTGAAAGAGCCAGCCGCTGTTGGTTTTGATCGCCACCCCGCACTGGCCGGGCGTATGTCCGGGCATAGGCAACAACCACATTTCCGGGATAAAGGGCAGGCGTATAGCGTTGAAATCGAACCATTTTTCGCCGGTATCATCGTAGAACACCCATTCCGGTCCGTGGGCGATATGGCTGTGATCATAAGCCCATGTTCTCCATTGACGCCACCTGCCAGTGAAAGCCTCGTATTCCTTGCGATACACGTGCACCCTGGCCCATGGGAAATCCGGCAGACCGCCACAATGATCAAAATGCATATGGGTAAGCACGATATGGTTCACATCTTGGGGTTTATAGCCAAGGCGAATCACCTGGCGGATGGCAGCCTCATCGGGGTCCAACGGAACATCCATGATGAGGCGAAAAAGTTTTAGGATGCCGCTATGGTGCACATAATCATGTGTGCCCAGGCCGGTATCCACGAGCAGCAGACCCTGATCTGTCTCAACCAACAGTTCGAGCGTGCCACATCTCCAATTTCCCGGAAAATTAGTATTGCAGGTAAATCCATTCAAAAAATGGATAGTCATACAGATATGATAGCATAAAGTCTTCCATAATAAGATGGTTTTTACCCTATACGGGTATAATCATCCCATGTTTCTCCCAACGACAATAGATGAAGTCAAACGCATGGGCTGGGATGCACTGGATGTGATCCTGGTGACGGGCGACAGTTACATTGACAGTCCTTTTATCGGTACAGCGGTCATAGGGAAAGTGCTATTAAATGCAGGCTACCGCGTGGGCGTGATCGCCCAACCGGACATTTCCGGCGTGGATGAGATCGGCCGCCTGGGGCTGCCAAGGCTGTTCTGGGGTGTGACAGCCGGCAGCATCGACTCGATGGTGGCCAATTACACCGCTCTCAAGAAACCGCGCAAAAGTGACGACTATACTCCCGGAGGCGAAAACACCCGCCGTCCCGACCGGGCGACGATCGTATACAGCAACCTGATCCGGCGTTTCACAAAAAAAGCCAGGCAGGCTGCCGGTCTGCCTTCCGCCAATTCTCCATCCAGGACTGCTCCGATCGTGTTGGGCGGGATCGAATCCAGCCTGCGGCGGGTCGCACACTATGATTTCTGGGAGGATGGCGTGCGGCGTTCTGTGCTGTTCGACGCCAAGGCTGATTACATCTTATACGGCATGGCTGAAAAAGCAGTACTCGAATTTGCGGGAGCCATACGGGATGGCAACGACCCCCACAACGTACGCGGGTTGTGCTACATCGCCAAGGTGCCGCGCGCTGGCTATCTGGAATTACCCGCCTACGAGACCGTTGCGCACGATAAAGCCGCCTTTATCGAAATGTTCCACACTTTTTACCGCAATAACGACCCGGTCAGCGCGCACGGACTTTACCAGAAACACGCCGACCGGTACCTGGTCCAGAACCCGCCAGCTCTGACGGAGACCCAGGCCGAACTGGACAGCATTTACGAGCTCGATTTCGAACGTCGACAGCACCCGTATTATGAGCGGCAGGGTAAGGTCAAAGCCCTGGAAACCATTGGCTTTTC
>JADGQB010000434.1 GCA_017882145.1 Anaerolineales bacterium | reverse complement strand
TGCGCATCGCCGTGAACAGTGAGTTGGAGTCGTTGGAGAAAACCCTGCCTATGGCTGTGCAAGCCCTCGCTCCTGGAGGCAGGCTGGCAGTCATCAGCTTCCACTCCCTGGAGGACCGGCTGGTCAAAGGGTTTTTCCGCCTGGAGAGCCGGGATTGCATCTGCCCGCCCCAGCAGCCGATCTGCACTTGCGGGCATAAAGCGAGTATCCAGGAAATTACCCGGCGGCCGATTACGCCGACCGGGGAAGAAATAAACATGAATTCCCGCGCTCGCAGCGCCAAACTGCGGGTCGCTGAGAAGTTATAAAGTTCGTAAGCCAATGGGTGTTGGCTCATTCGTACCTGCGCTTCGGTTGCAGGCAGAACGGAGGTGCAGTATCACCTCACATTCAGAAATAGGCTAGCAATGGACATATCAATGGAAAACGTTTCTCAAATCGTCCAAAAGGTTCGTCAAGCCCACTGGCGGGTTCAACGTCAGTGGATTGGCCTGTTTCTGCTTGGGCTGGTGGCGGTGTCCATGGTGGCAGGGATTTATTTGAATATTACCGTCCGTGCCACCCTGGCAGGCCGTGAGATCCAATTGCTCGAACCCACACTCAGCTCCGAGCAGCGCACGAACTCTGACCTGCAAACCCAACTGGCCGGACTTACCTCGGTCGGCTCAATGCAAGAACGGGCAACAGCCATGGGATTTAGTCCCGCCAACCCGGAAGATTTCACGTATGTTGTCGTCCCGGGCTATGAACCTCAGACTGCCGTGGATATGTCCCAACCCGGGCCAGTCGGTCAGAATCAATCGCTGCAACCCACTCTTCTGCCCGAATACACCGAATCGCTTTTCGATTGGATCACCCGGAACCTTGCCTCTTCAGCCCCCAACGGAGGTCAGCCATGAGACTGTTGCCCTTCTGGCGCTTTCTGACCATCGCCACCATCATAACGCTGGCGGGTCTTGCCATCCCGGTTCAGATCGTCCGAATTCAAACCAACCCGGAAGTTGCCGGGGTCACCGGACAGGGCTCAACTGTCTGGAAAACTTTCTATCCGGCCCGCGGTGAAATTTACGACCGTAAAGGTAACCTGCTGGCCGGGAACAAAACGGTTTATGAAATTGGCGTGGACCTGACTGCCATCCCCACTGACAAGGCCAAAGCTTTCGCGATGGAAAACAACATTGCCCTGGCCGCGAAGATGTCACTGGGCATGGATCCTGCAACTGCCTTAGAGAAAATGACGGGTGCCCCCGCCGGCACCCAGTACATTATCCTGCAGGATTACGTAGCTTTGGATAAAGCCGAACAATTCATGCAGCTCCAAAAGGATGCACAATTAGATCCTACCGGTCTCAACCTGGATGCTGTCGGCTTCAAAGCCCACCCGATGCGCAGCTACCCTGAAAATGATCTGGCCTCTACTATCCTGGGTTACGTGACCAGAGATAACCATGGCTATATGGGCGTGGAAGAAAAATATGACAATATCCTGGCCGGCGTACCTGTCACAATAAAAGTCCCAGCCGATCCGCGCCAGATGGTGGATTACCCCAGCATCCCGCCCGGTCAAACCCTTATCCTGACCATTGACCGTGAAATCCAGGCCTCCATTGAGAATATTCTCGACAACGCTCTGACCAGTACCGGTTCTGTTTCCGGGACAATCATCGTCATGGATCCCAAGACTGGGGAGATCCTGGCCATGTCTTCCACTCCCCGTATGAACTTGAACGACTACACCAAGGTGACAGAGATCTTCCCTGGCGAAACCCCCTTCAACCGGGCTATCAGTCAGGCATATGAGCCCGGCTCGGTTGCCAAGATCCTGACCATGTCTTCGGCCCTGGATAATGGCACCGTCACACCCGCTACTACCTTCCTGGATACCGGCGTTTTTTATGTCGGCGGCATTCCCATCTACGACTGGGACCGGGGCGCATGGGGCTGGCAGGATATGACCGGCTGCCTGGCCCATTCTTTGAATGTCTGCCTTGCCTGGGTCTCCACTCAGATGGGCGCCGATCCCTTTTACGCTTATATGCAGCGTTTCGGCCTCGGCCACCTGACCGGTATTGACCTGGCCGGCGAAGTGCCCGGACGCCTGAAACTCCCCGGCGACACCGACTGGTACAAAGTGGATCTGGGCACCAATGCCTTCGGACAGGGCGTGGCCATCACCCCCATCCAGTTGGTCATGGCAGCTTCCGCACTTGCCAATAACGGGCAAATGGTTTACCCGCACGTCCTATATGCTCAATTGCGGGACGGCCACCAGAGCAACATGAGCCCCCAGGTAGTTGGCACACCCATCAAAGCCGAAACCGCCCACACGATTACCACCATGCTGTACAACTCCTTGAAAAGTGAGAGCTCCCCGGCTCTGCTGGATGGCTATTCCATCGCCGGAAAGACCGGCACAGCCCAGATCCCCACCAGCTATGGATATGACCCCGATAACATCAATGCTTCGTTTATTGGTTGGGGTCCGGTGGATGATCCTCGTTTCCTGGTTTATGTCTGGCTTGAAAAACCGCAGAGCAACAAGGCAGCCTCTGTTGTGGCCGCCCCGATTTTCAAACAGGTGATCGAGAAACTGGTTGTTCTGATGGGCATTCCGCCCGATGCCGTGCAATTGCAAAGTAACGGTCAATGAGGATACATGCTGATTTTGGCTGATGTAATTGAGGCCCTGACCAACATCCGCCCCGCCCAGGCGAGCACTGTAATAACCGAGGCGGCGGTGGATTCGCGTCAGGTCATCCCTGGCGGATTG
>JADGQB010000433.1 GCA_017882145.1 Anaerolineales bacterium | reverse complement strand
ACACCGAATTCAAAAGCAGTCTTCGTCAGGTCTGCCAGGCCGGATCCGAAAACCAGGCCGGTAACTTTGCCCAGGGTTTTGGCAACTCCAACTGCCTCCCAGGTGGCGGGCAGGGCCACGCCCTTGAAATGATCGATATAAACCCAGGTATTCATAGCAGCTTCTCTCCAAGGATCTTCTCCGCCAGGGCTTCAGCAATCTCCTGCGGGTTGCTTCCCGTGACCAATTCGCAAACCACTTCACGGACGGGTGCATTCAGCAAGGCAAGCGTTTCAACCGAAGCGACCGGGGCTGGCGAACCAAGCTGGGATAATGACCAGGTCGGGATTTCGGCCTTGGAGGCCCTGCGGATACCCATAAAGGACGGGTAACGCGGCTCCCCGATATCTTTGACCAGGCTGATTACGGCCGGCAGTTTGGCAGAGACGATCTGCCGGCCTTCCTCGATGGCACGCTCCACATGCACGCCCGTGCCTTCCAGCTTGATCACCGAGACCAGGGTGAGCGCAGGCCAGCCCAGCAGGCGGGCAGCCTGGGAAGGGGTGGTGCCGGAGTCATCGTCGATGGCCTGGCGTCCGAAGAAGGCCAGGTCCACACCGCCGAGTTTTTGAATGGCGGCTGACAGGATGTGCGCAATGCCTTGCGGATCCAGGCCTGCCAGGGCCGGGTCGGAAATGAGCACAGCCTCATCCGCGCCCATCGCCAGGGCGTGCTTCAAACCGATCCTGGCTTCTTCGCCGCCAACTGAGATAGCCGTCACCGTCCCGCCGTTGGCTTCCTTCAAGCGCAGGGCGGCTTCGACGGCATATTCATCCCAGGGGTTGATCACCAACGGTGCATCACCCCAGGTGGCCTTGCCGTTCTCAACTTTAACGGTGGCGGTGGTATCGGGTGTAGTTTTGACACAAGCTACGAGTTTCAAGGGTACCTCCTTATCCTTATAGTTTTTGGCGCGTTGCGCCAGATTCATTAAAACACGGTCTAAACCAGTGCGACCGCTTTCATCGTTTCAGGAATTTCCAAATCCAGCAGCTTGCAAATCGTCGGGGCAATCTGCAACTGCGAAACCTTCAGTTCAGTACGACCCAGGCCGGGCAGCCCGGGGCGGATGAGGTACAGAGGCACCTCGCGCATCCCAGGCGTGGTGCCGCCGTGCATGCCATCCGCATTGATGCCATGGTCGGCGCTGACCAGGATGGTGTAGCCGCGCTCCATCCACTCCTTCAGGTAGGTTGCCAGCCACTTGTCCTGCCGGATGGCCTGGCTGCGGTATTGGCTGGAATCAGATCCGAAGGTTTCGCCGGCGTTGTCCATGCCCATCGGGTGAACCAGCATGTAATCGGGGTTGAACCTGCGCACCAGCATGCCGGCCGTGGCAAACAGCTCAACATCCGGGAAATCATCCTGGGTATAGAAGCGCCCGTGCTGGATCGGCAGGGCTTCATCGTCCACTTCCCGGTCTTCGATCGGATCGTAAGGTGCACGGTTATACAGCTCGGAATACCAGTGGTAGGCTGCCGCCGCCGTGGTTTTGCCGGCGGCGTGCGCGCACTGGAAAATATTTGGTTTAGTGGAGCCTCTGACCACCTTGTTGGAGACGATCCCATGTTCGCTGACCGGCAGGCCGGTATGGATGGTCTCGTACATGGGCCGCGATAGACTGGGCAACTCGCCAGTCACTTTATACAGGCTGGCGAGCTTTGCTTCCACCAAATGACCCAGGTATCCCATTCCATCTGCAGCGGTGTCATACCGCAGACCGTCGGAAAGCACCAGGATTACTTTGCCCAAGATTAAGACTCTATAAAGATCAAAGGAAAATCAGTCCTTCAAAACCAGGACGGCTTCACGCGAGCAGGTAATTTGGCCTGCATCGCCGATTTTGGGCAACTCGAGGAAGGGGTTGTTGAAGGTGTCCATGTAAAAGCGGTTGCTGCCGACCAGCACCTGGATGCGGACAACTGCGCCCAGGAAGGTGATGTTATCGATTTTGCAGTCCAGCACGTTGGCTTTGCGTTCCTGCGCAATGAAGTTGAAGCGCTCGGGTCGGATCGCAATCGTGACCTTGTCGCCGTTGTGCTTTCCTTCCAGCGTCTCGGCCGTTTCAAGCTGAACACCATCTATTTTCAGGAGACATTTTTCCTGATTGACGATTTCGGCCTCGGCTGTATTCAAGGTGCCGACAAAGTTGGCAACGAAAGCCGTCTGCGGGAAGTTATAGATCTCGAAGGGGGTGCCCACTTGTTCGATCTTGCCATCATGCATCACGACGATGCGGTCTGAAATCGATAGGGCTTCTTCCTGGTCATGGGTAACGTAGATGGCCGTGATGCCCAGTTTGCGCTGGATGGAGCGAATCTCTGCACGCAGCGAGACCCGGATCTTTGCATCCAGCGCAGACAGCGGTTCATCCAGCAATAAAACCTGCGGACGGTTGGCCAACGCGCGCGCCAAAGCCACGCGCTGCTGTTGTCCGCCGGAAAGCTGGTTGGGATAGCTGTTGCCCTTTTTTTCCAGGTGGATCAGGGCCAGCATTTCATCGACACGCTCTTTGATCGAAGCCTTGGGTTCCTTGCGGATACGCAGGCCGTAGCCGATGTTTTGTGCCACGGTCATGTTGGGGAAGAGCGCATAGGCCTGGAAGACCATGCCCACGTTGCGTTGGTTGGGTGCCTTGGTGGTGATATCCACGTCATCGATGGTGACTTTGCCCTCGGTGGGAACCTCGAAACCGGCGATCATACGCAGAGTGGTTGTTTTCCCGCAACCG
>JADGQB010000432.1 GCA_017882145.1 Anaerolineales bacterium | reverse complement strand
GATCCCGGCCAGGGTTGGCCCGATGAACCCAACCAACTGGACGACGCCCATCATAACGGAGTTGCCGGCCTGCAAATCCTGTTCCTCGACCAGCATCGGCACGATACTGTTCTCTGCCGGGATGGCAAAGCCAGCCACCAGGCCAAAGGCCAGGCTGAAGATGTAAATCATCCACATCTGGACAGTTCCGGTCAGCACAACCAGCGCCATCAAAGCCGTCAGGATAAAGCGGATGCCGTCTGAAATCAACATGATCAGGCGCGGCGATAAACGGTCGGTGATGGCGCCTCCCAGCAACATAAAAATGGCGCGCGGAATGCCTTCCAACGCCATAACGATCCCCAGCGCGAGTGGGTCGCCAGTCATCTTGAGTACCAGCCAGGGCGTGGCGATGAATGCGAATTGGTCACCCAGCAGGGAGGTGGTCGCCCCTGCAAAAAGCAAACGAAAATCGCGTAAAGAAAAAACCTTGAGCATCGGGTTTTTCTTGGGGAGATTGTTTTCCATGCAACTTCCTTTCGGAGGGGATGATACTCCAGAAGGGAAATTTCAACCTGTCAACCAGCTAACTGTGTCCTATGGATTCCATAACTTAATAAATTATCCTCATTGTGGCAATCCTCACAACGGATATATAATGACGTGAAGTGGTCAAATTGATGTCCTGCATTTGTAAAAAGGAGATCATCGTGAAACGAATCGTTTTTGCCTTCGTAATCTTGTCCATTGCGCTTTTGGCCTGCAATATCTCGTCGACAGCCACCCCGCCTGTTGCGACCGCCGCTCCGGTTGTCACTCTTCCACCGGTGGCCTCGGAGCCTCCAACAGCTTCTGTGCCTCCAGCTGCTACTGAGCCTCCGACCGCGACCCAGGTTCCGGCGACCACCCAGCCGCCCGCGCCCCAGGCAAATGTCACCTGCAACGAACTAAAGCTCTTTTTAGACCCGGTCCTGGCTGGCGGTTATAGCTGCAAGACTATTCCGGAAGTCAATGGACAGGGCGGCCCCGGCTTTGATGTCAACCCTCAATACACTGAACTCACATTGACTGGCTACGTGCTTTCCGGGCGGTTTTTCGAGCCAAAAATCGCCGTCTACCCTGTCCAAAAATTCATTGAGCTTATGCCGGATGCGATCCCTGCCAAAGTTTCTGCACTCCAGACCCTCATTGGTGGCGGCCCCACCGGTGCCAAAGGCTTACCGCTTCTGCCAAATTTCAATGCCGGGCAGGAATTCTTTGCCCAGTACAAAGTGGCGGCTTTCGTGAATGGCAACGGGATCCGCTATCTCACTCAATACAGCCAGTTCTTTGATCCGATCAACAACCATGAACTGTTCTACACCTACCAGGGCCTGACCAGCGACGGAAGTTACTGGATTTCTGCCATCCTGCCGATCTCCAACCCGGTTCTGCCGGCTGACGGCAATAACCCACCTAATGGACAGACCCCGGAGCAATTCGGCAACAACTTTGCCACATACATTGCCGACTTGACCACCCAGCTAAACTCCCAGCCTGCGGAGAGTTATTCCCCAACCATTACCATGCTGGATGGACTGGTTACCAGTATCATGATCCAGCCGTAAGACTTTGCCTGTTTGCGAAGAATGGTATCAGAGATATTGGGCGGGTCCGGTAGGGTCCGTCCAATATCCTTTTTTGTTCCACTCGTTCACGAAAAATTCCACGTGAGCAGGGTTATTCAATTTGGTTCGAAAGCTTAATGGAATTCTAGACCTGCAGGGCATATTCGACCGCGGCCAGGGCATGGATGCGGGTGGTGTCGAAGAGCGGCAGGCGGCTGTCGGCTTGTGAGATCAGTAGTCCAATTTCAGTGCAGCCCAGGATGATCCCCTCTGCTCCGGCCTCTGCCAGGCCGGCGATGATACGCAGGTATTCAGCCTTCGAGGCCGGTTGTATTTTGCCCAGTACCAGTTCGTCGTAGATGACCCGGTGCACGATCTCCCGGTCGGCAGTTTCCGGTATCAGAACTCCCAAATGGAATTTTTCCACCAGGCGGCCACGGTAGAAATCTTCTTCCATGGTGAAACGTGTACCGAGCAATCCGACCCGATGCAGTCCCCGGGCATTGATCACTTCGGCGGTTGCATCGGCAATATGCAGGAGCGGAATGCCAATACCCTGCTGAACTTCTTCAGCCATCTTATGCATGGTGTTGGTGCAGATGATCAGGAAATCTGCGCCACCGGCCTCCACCGATCGGGCGGCTGCGACCATCGCGCGGGTGGCCTGCTCCCAACTTCCTTCACGTTGAAGCTTTTCGATCTCGGCGAAGTCCACGGAAACCATCACGCTTTTGGCTGAATGCAGGTCGCCCAATCTTTCCTTAACCGCCTCATTGACGAGGCGGTAATACTCAATCGACGATTCCCAGCTCATTCCGCCGATCATGCCGATGGTTTTCATGAAAAGCTCCTTTATTTTGGATGGACGGTGGTAATGATGGCCCGTTTTGCCCCAGCGGAAAGCAGCGCCTCGGCCAGTGCGGAAGCATTTTCTTTGAGGACCAACGCGATCATGTTGCCCCCGCGACCGCCACCGGAGAGTTTTGCTCCCAGCACCCCTGATTTGTGAGCGGCTTCCACCAGGGTGTCCAATTCCAGGCTGGAAACGGTCATCTCTTGCAAAAGGCTGTGGTTGGCATCCATCAGTTTGCCCAGTTCCACGCCGTCGCCACGCTCAATCGCCTGGCGGGCATCCCAGACGATTTCCCCCACCCGGTCGAAGACCTTCTCCCAGCGCGGCTGATCCG
>JADGQB010000431.1 GCA_017882145.1 Anaerolineales bacterium | reverse complement strand
CGGAGAGAATTACGATCAACAGGATCACCAGGAAGATGACCCCTGCGCCGATCAATATCTGAATCATTGTTCTTACTCCTTTTCTATCCTTACGAAGAAGCAACTATACCGCATTTTCACGGAGTCCATATTACATACGAACAAACCCGGGCATGCGTAGCAGGTCTGTTCGGAGTACGAAGTCTGGAGACTTCGTACTCTAGTTACAAGATTTTCATCTTTCGATTCGAAAACAATTCAGGGACGACAGTAGTCTGTCGTCCCTGAATTGTGATTGCCCAAGTCAGGTTATTGTTTTACGTAAGGTGTGCCGTCTGCCGCAGGTGTGTGGACCCGACCTACCAGGCCGGCTAAGACAACAATTGTTACAATATATGGAGCCATTTGCAGGAATTCAGTCGGGATGGGAATGCTCAAAATCTGCATCTTGATCTGCAGGCTGTCAGCAAAGCCGAAAATCAAAGATGAACCCAGTGCTCCGATCGGGTTCCAGTTGCCGAAAATCATGGCCGCCAGGCCGATGAAACCCTTGCCGGCCGTCATGAGCTTGTCGAACCGACCAACCGAGCCAATGGTGAAATATGCTCCGCCTATTCCAGCAATCAAGCCTCCCAGGATAACATTCACGTAGCGAACCATGTAGACATTGATACCCAGGGTGTCCGCAGCTTTGGGATGTTCACCCACTGCCCGGGTGCGCAGTCCCCAACGGGTGTAGAACAAGAGCACAAAAATGAATGCTACCAGGAACAGCATGATGTATACCACGATGTTGTTCTCAAAAAGAACCGGCCCCAGGATCGGGATTTTAACTAGAACGGGAACCGCCAGGTTGGGAAAAATCCCGGAATTATTGAGAGTATTGGAGGTTTGCAGGTAGCGGTTGGAAATGAAACTGGAGGCGCCCGCTCCAATGATATTAACGGCTACGCCGCTGATGATCTGGTCAACCTTGAATTGGATGACCAGCACAGCGTGCAGCGCTGCCACGAACATCCCGGTCAGCATCCCAGCCAGTAAACCCACGTAAAGGTTGCGGGTCAAAGAGGCCACCATGACGGACGTCATGGCTGACAGCAGCAAGATCCCTTCGATACCAATATTGACCACGGCCGCACGCTCGCTGATCACACCGCACAGGGCTGCCAATGCGATCGGGGTAGCCCTGACCAGGGAAGTATTCATCATTCCAACCAGGTCCATCGAGCGCCCCTTGGCCGCCCAGATCAAAAATGCGGCCACAAAACAGAATGCGACCAGCCCGACCAGCAGGTTCGTCGACCGAATCCCGCGTGCCAACTGCCAGGCTCCTAGAAAAAACGCTACAAGCGCCAGTGCATAAATCGCAGTTTGGGCCGGCAGGACCAGATCCGGAATCGGAATGACATTCGTATCCCCTTGCGGGGTGAGTCCAAAGGTCGAATGCAGCCCGGTTTGAGTGTTCAAGCCAAACAGGAGCAGGATTGCCAGGCCGGCGACGATTAATAAGATGCCTAGGACCAGCCGAGTGCGGAGATTGGATTTCTTTTCGTTATTCTGAGCCAGATTGGTTGTCATACAATCCTTATTATCACAACGTCATTTTTGGTATCAGTGTTCCGAGGATTATTTTCCCCAGCCGCGTGTCAGCACAGTAGTTTCCGTGCGGAGGGCGCGGATGTGGTAGATCCAGCGGATGACAGCCGGTGCAGCCACGAAAACAATCACCAACCCCTGGATAATGGATATGATCTCGATCGGTACACCCGCCGTAAACTGCATACTGGTCGCACCGCTGCGCAAGGTTCCCCACAAAAAGGCTGCCAGTACAACCCCTAGGGGGTGACTCTGGCCCAGCAAGGCAATCGCAATCGAATCAAAACCATAACCGGCAGAAAAGCCCTGCCCAACCCAGTGATCGATGCCCAGTACCTGGGTAGCCCCGGCCAGGCCGGCCAGCCCACCGCTGAGGGTCATGGCGATCAAAAAATTTTTCACGATGTTCATACCGGCATACCGGGCGCCATCCGGATTGGCTCCAACCGCCCGGATTTCAAACCCAATCGTGGTTTTGAACAGGAACCAATAGACGAGAGCGGCCACAGCCAGGGCAAGAAAAAAGCCCCAATTGAAGCGCAGCGGGGCCGGGAAGAAGCGCGGCAGCATGGCCGAATTATCAATAACAGGAGTCAGTGGCCTGAATCCAGGCGCTTTCATTGGGCCATTCAGCAACCAGTTGCTCAAACTGTATGAAATATAATTCATCATGATAGTGGTGACAACTTCATGCGCCCCAGTTAGCCCCTTCAATAAGCCCGGTATGGCTCCCCACAGGGCCCCTCCGGCTGCTCCCGCCAATAATGCCAGCGGCAGGAGACCTTTTGGGATATCGGTTACTACTGCAAAGGTCGCCAGGAGAAGCACGGCAATGAACACGCCGCCTCCTGTGCCCAGATTCACGTCCTTCATGGCCTGAACCTTCTTTTCCTGTGTGCCGTGGGCTATTACTCCATCCCCAAAATCAGCCAGACCATCGATATGGTTTATGCCGCAGAGCTTGTAGATGGCAACTATTACCAAGATAGCCGCCAGATTGGCCGGCAACGCGTTCGTCGCGATGAAGGCCGTAACCCCCAGAATTGCCCCTAAAACCAGGCCCACTACAGGAAACACATAAACATGCTTCATCAGGGCCTCGACGCCTTCCATCGAGATGCCAACAGGTATGGTGGACAGCCAGCCAAATCCCGACTTGAGGGCAAAAAGCAGATCTTTCAATTGCAGCCCTTCTAGTCCAGTTCTGCCCTGGTATA
>JADGQB010000163.1 GCA_017882145.1 Anaerolineales bacterium | reverse complement strand
TTTGAAGTTTCCGAAGCCGGTTCGAGGGCAGATTTTGAAGCGGCACTCGCTCACGGCGGTTTTGATCTTATCCTGAGCGACTTCAATATCCTGGGCTTCGAAGGTTTGCAAGTTCTCGAAGCGGTTCGCGCGGCCGGCTCGAACCTGCCAGTCATCATCGTAACCGCTACAGGCTCCGAGGAGGTCGCCGCCGAAGCATTCAAACGCGGAGCTGCAGATTATATTATCAAGACTCGCAAACATATCCAGCGCCTGCCACACAAAATCCATGCTGTCCTTGAAAAAAAACGGATGGATGATGAATGCCAGCAGAAGGAAGCTGCGCTGCGGGAAAGTAATGAATTACTCTCCTTGTTTATAAAGAACAGCCCGATTTACGCCTTTATCAAGCAGGTGACAGCCACCGAAAGCCGTGTGCTGAAGGCCAGCGAAAATTATCAGGATATGACCGGAATCCCGGGTTCCAAGATGGTTGGCATGAGCATGGAAGAATTGTTCCCGGCTGATTTCGCTGCAAAAATGGTAGCCGACGACTGGGCGGTTGTATCCGGGGGTAAAGTGCTTACACTCGCTGAAGATTTGAATGGCCGCAGCTATACGACCATCAAATTCCCGATTTCCATGGGCGATAAAGATCTGTTGGCTGGTTACACGATTGATATCACCGAACGCGTGCACGTGGAAAAGCTTCAGGATGTGATTTACAGAATTGCGCGCGCCGCCGATCAAGCCAAAAGCCTGGATATTCTATATCAATCCATTCACGCGATCATTCAAGAGGTAATGGCGGCAGACAATTTTTATATTGCAATTTATGACGAGAAGAAAGATCTGCTGAGTTTCCCTTATTTTGTCGATGAGGAAGAAGTCTTGGCTCCACCACAAAAGCCGGGGAAGGGCCTGACTGAGTATGTAATACGCAATGCCAAATCATTTCTTTGTAATGCGGCGCAACTTGATGAATTAATACAACGTGGCGAGGTGGAGCTGATAGGCGCACCCATGTCGATTTGGTTGGGAGTCCCCTTGATCATCGAGGGGAAATCCATCGGCGTCATGGTTGTTCAGGACTATAAAAATCCCCTGGCTTATGGTGAACGTGAGCAGCGTATCCTGGAATTTGTTTCTTCACAGGCGGCCATGGCAATCTTCCGCAAACGTTCTGAAGAGAACTTGCGCGAATCCCGCCATATGCTGCGTTTGGTCTTGGACTCCATCCCCGTACGGGTTTTTTGGAAGGACCGTGATTCTAATTTCCAGGGGTGCAACCGGTCATTCGCGCTGGATTCCGGCTTGCACTCGCCCGCAGAATTGATAGGGAAGAACGATTATGATATGGGATGGAAGGAACAGGCAGATCTTTATCGCGCAGATGACCGCCTGGTAATCGAATCCGGCCAACCCAGATTAAATTATGAGGAATCCCAGACAACCCCGGATGGCGGCCGGATTTGGCTGCAGACCAGCAAAATTCCTTTACAAAATGCGGCCGGAGAGATCACGGGTGTTTTGGGAACCTACGAGGACATCACCGCCAGAAAACAGGCCGAGGTTGCCCTGACCGCCTCCGAAGCTGAACTGCGCGCCTTGTTTGCCTCTATGGACGATGTTGTCCTGGTTATCGATCGTAATGGTATTTATCGCAAGATTGCCCAAACCAATCCAGACCTGTTGGTGCGTCCGCCGGATGAACTGCTCGGCAGGGCGCTGACAGATTTTTTCCCGGCAGACCAGGCTAGATTTTTCCTGGACAGCATCAGGAAAGTATTGGAAACTGGCCAGACTGGTGAATTCGAATACCAGTTGACCATTAACGACCGTACGATCTGGTTTTTGGCCATGGTTACACCCATGACGAAAGATGAGACGGTCTGGGTGGCGCGTGACATCACCGAGCGCAAGCAGTCAGAGGAGTTCCTGGCCCGTCAAGCCGAAGAACTGCACCGGCGAAATGATGAGTTGGCCCGCCTCTACCGGGCCTCCGGATTACTCATCTCTGGAGCCTCCTTAAATCTTCAAGATTTGGCTCAAAAAATCGTTGAGGTTGTCCAGCAAGATTTCGGTCAGGGCAATTGCAGCTTATTCATCGTTAAGAAAGATTCCAACGAATTGGTGCAATTGGCTGTCGCCGGGCCGTATGGAGCCCTGGTGAAATCCGCAAATCTGGATTTGGCTGGTCCAGGTTTGGTTCCACGCGCGATCCGTATGAACCAGGTGGTCAATGTCAGGGATGTTCACTCAGACCCGGACTATATTCAGGGTTGGGGTGCAGCCCAGTCTGAATTGGTTGTGCCGCTCAAAATTGGAAGCGACGTGATTGGGGTCATTGACGTTCAGAGTAGTCAGCCGGGCGCCTTTAGCTCGGACGATGAACGTCTGATATCCATTTTCGCCGAGCGAGCCGCACTGGCACTCGAGCACAGTCGTTTGAATGCGCAGACGGACTCACGTATGCAGCAATTACTGGCCCTGCGCACCATCGATATGGCGATCTGCAACAGCTTCGATACCACTCTAACCCTGGCAATTCTATTGGAGCAGGTAACCAAACAATTGGGTGTCGACGCAGCGGATATCCTGGCTTTCAATGTGACCACCCAGACCTTTAAGTTTGCCAGTGAGAGCGGATTCCGCACCCCTACGCTTCAACACACGCTGATCAAATACGGGGCGGGATTTGCCTGGCGTGTGGTCCGCGAGAGGCAGAAGGTGGTTGTCCCGGACATCCGGGCAGAGGCGGATGGTTTACAGAGGACTCCTGATCTATCCCGCGAACAATTCATAACTTATGTGGGGATACCTCTGCTCGCCAAAGGCCAGGTTAAAGGTGTTCTGGAGGTATTCCAGCGCGAACCGCTTGCCCTGGATGCGGAAGAGTATGCCTTTCTGGAAATGCTGGCCGGGCAGGCAGCCATTGCAATCGACAATTCCGAACTATTCGAGCATCTGCAGAGCTCAAATGCCGAATTGGGCATGGCTTATGACAGTACACTTGCGGGCTGGGCAAATGCACTGGAGTTGCGAGATAAAGAGACGGAAGGCCACACACGCCGCGTGACGGACCTAACCATCCGGCTTGCCGAGAAACTGGGAGTCAATCAGAATGACATCGTGCATATCTACCGGGGCGCATTGTTGCACGATATCGGCAAGATCGGTGTGCCCGATAGTATTGTGCTCAAGCCGGGTCCTTTGACAATCGATGAGTTTGCCACCATGTGCAAGCACCCACAGTACGCTTACGATATGCTTTCTCAGATTGCATACCTGAGGCAGGCACTCGACATCCCGTATTGTCACCATGAAAAATGGGATGGCTCTGGCTATCCGCGCGGCTTGAAAGGCGAGCAAATTCCTCTGGGGGCACGCATCTTCTCCGTGGTGGATGTGTGGGATGCGCTTACGTCTGACCGGCCCTACCGGAAAGCCTGGCAAGCTGAAAAAGCTCGCCAGTATATCCAGGAACAATCAGGCTTGCAGTTTGACCGGGCGGTTGTTGCTGCATTTTTGGATCCATCTTTTAAACGGGACTAACATTCCTATTAAATTCAGCGACTGCTTGCCTCTCGCACGGAAAAAAGATACAATGAGTCCGGAATGACTATTGAGACTGTGCGCCTGTTGCTGGTTGGCTGTCTGCTGGGCTTGTATATCCTGGCGATGTTTAGCCTGCGCCGCCGGTCACTGACTCTTGTTCAGTTCACTGCTTGGGGGTTATTGGCACTGCTGGTCCCGGCACTGGGACCTTTCCTGGTTATCGTGAGCAGGCCCGCGGGGCTGGCTCACCGCCTCAGTCCTCGCGTATCTCGGAGATAAGAATATGAAGCAAGACCGTTTCTTAATGGGGATCCTGACCTTTATCGGTCTGCTGGTGATTGCGGCCGTGGTGCTATTCTTTGTTCGCAACGAAAGGCCGGCTTACGGACCGGAGGATAAGCCCGAAGGCGTGTTGTATAACTACGCCGTTGCACTGCAGCTGCATGATTACCAGCGCGCCTATGGCTACCTGGCCGATAATAATAACAAACCAACCTACAATGCTTTCTATCAGGCTTTTCTGACCCGCCAATTGGACACCAGCACTTCTGCGCTGCAAATTGGAAATGTGCAGATGCTGGGAAACGGTGATGCCTGGGTAAATGTGACCATTCAATATGCCGGGAATGGTCTGCTCAACAATGGTTGGTCCAGTTCCGATAAAGGAACTCTCGTTCTGCAGAATGGCGCCTGGAAAATCACTTACCTGCCCAATCCTTACTGGGGTTGGGATTGGTATCAGCCGACACCTGCACCAGTCAAGCCCTAACAGGCCGGAGGAATCATGCGCACCGTCCGCCGTCTTTACTTTTATGCCGTAGCGCTTGTCAGCCTGGAGGTTGTATTGTGGGGGCTGGTCGGGCTGGCGCGTTCGTTCTTCTGTGGAAGGGGCAATGCGGTCTGCGGGGCAGCTTCGATCCTGGCCCAGGGATTGGCGCTCATCCTGGTGGGTGTACCTGTCTTTGGGTTTCACTGGTGGATGGCAGAGCGCTTCTCCCGCCAGGATACGGAAGAGCATGCCTCGGCTATTCGGGCTGTCTTTCTTTACGGTGCGCTTTTGGGAACGTTGATTCCCATTGTGCAAAATGCCTTGTCACTGTTGGACCGGCTGGTGCTGCAGGCGGTGGGCCTCTCCGCTTCCCAGGCAATATTCGGCCCGAACCAAACCTGGAGCGATAATCTGATTGCAATTGTAATGAATGCAATCGTTGCCATTTATTTCATCTACGTTTTGCGTAAGGATTGGCAAGTCATTGCTCCGCAAGACTCTTTCACTAATATTCGCCGAATTTATCGCCATATCTGGTTGATTTATAGCCTTGGGATCCTAGTGGGAGCCGTACAGCAACTACTACGCTATCTTCTGAATGTCTTCCCGGGAGTACTGAGTTTTCAATACCGCGCCAGTGGGGCACATGGTGTCGCACTGGCATTGATCGGCCTGCCGCTGTGGTATTTTGCCTGGAAGACTGTGCAAGAGGCCCTTGCGATTCAATCTGAGCGTGAATCTCTCCTACGCCTGGGAGTGCTCTACCTGCTTGCGCTGGCCGGCGTCATTACCGTGCTTGCTTCCGGCGGTGTTGTCGTTGACCTGATCTTGCGCCTGATTGTTGGCGAACCGATGACGTTTTTTAGTTTCACCCAAAAGGTGGCCGGGCCGCTCTCGATCGGAATTCCATTGGCAGGTGTCTGGGCCTATTATGGAGGCTGGTTGAGTCGAGCGATGGCCGAGTCTCCCGATGCACCGCGCCAGGCCGGGATGCGCCGCCTGTACACGTATATCCTCTCTGCCATCGGGCTGGGCGCCACTTTCACTGGATTATCGCTGTTGCTTTCCTTTGTGGTGGATGCCACCATCGGAAATATCGTCTGGGCAGATGTGCTCCGTCCACGCCTGGCGGCTGCCCTGGCGACCTTGTTGGTGGGTTTGCCGCTTTGGTGGCTGGCCTGGCGTCCGATGCAGGTTGAAGCCTTGGAGGGCGGTGACGCCGGCGACCACGCCCGGCGCTCGATCGTCCGAAAGGTTTACCTGTACCTGGCGTTATTCGTCAGCGTGGTGGGTGGAATGATCACTGCAGTCAGTCTCTTGAATTTACTTTTGCGTTCCCTCTTTGGCAGCTCAGTGCAAAACCTGCTCCAGCAATCTTTAAAAGACCTGGAGCTCCTGTTCCTGTTTGTAGGTCTGGGTGTCTACCACGGAATGGTGCTCGGCAAGGATGGCAGGCTGGCTTCAGAAGCCCTGGCGGAGAAACATGCAGCTTTCCCGGTGCTGGTGTTCGACCAAGGCGACGGCTCGTTTGGACAGGCCATCCTGACCGCACTTCACCGGCTGACCCCGCGTCTACCCGTCGCCATTCAAACTGCCAGCCAGCCGGTAGCGCCGGAGGCCGTCCCCAAGGCCGTCCTGGTGCCCAGCGACCTGGCTGTGGATCCGCCTGAGTTGCTCAGGGACTGGCTCGGCAAATATGAGGGCAACCGATTGATCGTACCGCAAGCTGCCAAAGGTTGGGTGTGGACGGGCGGGATCCGTCCGCTGCCGGCTGCCGCCACCCAGGCAGCCCAGACGCTCCGCCAACTGGCGGAAGGTCAGGAACTCCGACAGCAGGCAGTTACACCTGGCTGGATGATTGCCGTTTACATCGTCGCCGGTCTTTTTGGCCTGGAAATCCTGGGAGTGCTAATCGGCCTTGGAATTTCGCTGATGGGTGGCTAATTGCCTTTTCACTTTTGGGTTCTCG
Organism: Anaerolineales bacterium; assembly: GCA_017882145.1. Lineage (GTDB taxonomy): Bacteria > Chloroflexota > Anaerolineae > Anaerolineales > Villigracilaceae > UBA877. The sequence continues at coordinate 2,699 of JADGQB010000163.1, read as the reverse complement.
GTATATACTTTGTAAGCGTATGATTTGTAGTAACGACTTAAATCGTTACTACTGTAGTGGAGAGGACTGAGCCATGAAAGTAACCGTCTTGCAAGAAAGCCTGGCCCGTGGACTGAGCATTGTCTCACGTGCCGTTTCGCCGCGCAGCACCCTGCCAGTACTTTCCAACGTACTGGTGGCAAGTGACGAGGGCCGCCTGCGTCTTTCGGCCACCAACCTTGAACTGGGCATCACCTGCTGGATCGGCGCCAAAATCGAGGAGGAAGGCTCAACCACCGTCCCCGCGCGCACCTTTGTGGACCTGGTAGCCACATTACCTCAGGAACAGGTCAGCTTGAACCTGGCCACAGCCACCCAGACTCTGAATGTGCGTTGCGGGGCTTCCAATACTGACATCAAGTGCATTGATGCACAGGAGTTCCCACCTTTACCCGTTCCGGATATGGAGGGGGCGATCCTGTTGAATGTGGCCGACTTCAAAGATATGATTTCGCAAGTAGTCTTCGCTGCCTCGGTGGATGAAGCCCGGCCGGTGCTAATGGGGGTGCTGGTTACGGTGGATAAAGATGCCATTACCATGGCTGCCGCGGACGGGTTCCGTCTGTCCGTTCGCAAAGGCTCGCTCTCCCAGCCATCACCCCAGCCGTTTGCAGCCATCATCCCGGCGCGTGCCCTGGGTGAACTGGCACGCGTTGCGGGGGATGGCAACGAAACGATTTCGATGGTTATGCCGAAGGGCCGCGGCCAGGTGATCTTCCGTATGAAGGAAGTGGAAGTGGTCTCACAGTTGATCGACGGGACTTTCCCGGATTATCAGCAGATCATCCCGCGTTCCTATAAGTCCCGCACCATTTTATCGACTCCGGCCTTGCTGAAAGCTTGCAAGCAGGCTGAAATCTTCGCCCGCGAAGGCTCAAATGTGGCCCGGCTGGATATCAAATCTGCCGGCGACCTCGAGCCGGGGGCGGTGGAAATCTCGGCCCAGTCCGAAGAAACCGGTTCGAATGAGACCATTGTGGCAGCCACCATTGAAGGCATCGGTCTGTTGATCGCTTTCAATGTTAAATACATGCGCGAAGTGCTGGAAGTGGTCAAGTCGCCGAACGTGGCATTGGAGACTTCCGCAGCCAATGCTCCCGGAGTCATCCGCCCGGTAGGCGATGATGCCTTCCTGCATGTGATCATGCCAATGCATCTGGGATAATAACGCTCCTGCAAGGGCAGGTCTCAGACCTGCCCTTTTTATTACCATAAGCTATGCCTAACTACAACCATCCCTCCGACCGAGTCCTCAGCATTTATTTGACGCTGACTGATTATCCAATTTTGAGTTCCCGCATCCGGCATATCATGCGCAAGCAGCTCTTTGCGCGCGGCGTGCTCTCGCGCGATGCATTTGATACAGAGGCGCGCCAGAAAGCCATGCAATCTCAATTGAGGGAAGGGTTGCGCGATCCCTATGGCGAAGAAGCCGCCGAGACTTGGGGAGAACGATTAAGGATTGTGCGCGATCACCTGACCGACTTCTATTTCGCTTACAACCTGCCGTACGAAGATTTCGAGAAAATTATCCGCCAGGCAATCAGTGAACGGGGTGAAATTCCGGATTTGATCACTTTTAATCCGGAACTTGCTCCGCAGGATATGGTTTTCCAGCAGGCGGAGGATATTGAGAGCATGCCGCCTGATAAGCGAAAAGATTATGAAGCGCGCTTGCAGGAGATCAAGGCCGTTCTTATCCGCACCATGATCAGCGACCAATTGGCGTACCTGAATATTGCCCGTAAATGGTTCACGGTGGCGGATTTGAAAGATATCTACCTTCGCAAGATTGGCTACGGTAAAATCGGCGGCAAGTCTGCAGGAATGATGCTGGCTTATCGCATCCTGAAGGATGCTGCCCCGCCAGAGGTTCGGGAATCTGTGCGCATCCCGGTTTCATACTTCCTGGCCTCTGATCTGTTTTATGTTTTCATGGCAAATAATGGTCTGGTGCACTGGTCTGATCAGAAATACAAACCCGAAGCGAAGATGCGCTCCGAATACCCCCAGATCGTGCGGGATTTCGTTAACGGAAAATTCCCGGATGATATCCTTGAGAGACTTGAAGAAATATTGGTTGAAGTCGGGAAACGACCAATTATTGTCCGTTCGTCCAGTCTGCTGGAAGATAATTTTGGCTTCTCGTTCGCAGGTAAATACAACAGCTACTTTTGCCCCAACCAGGCTACGCCCGAAGGGAACCTGAAGGCCTTGACCGAAGCAATTGCACGCGTTTACGCCTCTTGCGTAAACCCGAATGCCCTGCTCTACCGGCATGCCAAGGGATTGGTGGAGTATGATGAACGCATTGCTGTATTGCTACAGGTAGTCGAAGGAGAGCAGTTTGGGCATTACTTCATGCCGCACGCTTCGGGTGTAGCTTTCAGCCGCAACCTGTACCGCTGGTCGCCGCAAATTCGCAAGGAGGATGGTTTCCTGCGCCTGGTGTGGGGGCTGGGGACACGCGCCGTGGAATCCTTTGGCGATGAGCATCCACGCCTGGTGGCGCTCAGCCACCCATTGCTGCAACCGGCAGATTCAGTTAAGGAGATCCTCAAGAACTCCCAGCGAAGCGTGGATTTAATTGACCTGGAAAAGAATGCCCTGATGACTTTCCCGGTCCGGGAAGTGCTGTCAGCGCAGTATCCACTCCTGCG
>JADGQB010000162.1 GCA_017882145.1 Anaerolineales bacterium | reverse complement strand
TCATCTCAGTTGATCTTCGGTTAAATTAATGTCTTGAGGAAAAACATCAAGAGATCCATGTCATTACACGCTGGTCGATGTTCCAGGCACCATTCAACTTTTTTAGGAGAATGTAATAACCTGAACCCGCCAGCCAATTACTTTGGGTTCCAATATAAACCAGCGCCTGGTCCAGGGAGTTATTAAAACCAACGCGTGAAAGCGTGGTGATGCCGGGCGCCTGCGGATAGCGCTCATAGAAGATTTCCCACCCGCTTTGGTTTTCTCCAAAAATCTGCTGCCTCCCGGCCTGGCTTAGCAGGGTATAAGGACCGCCAATGTTCATATCCGGAGAAATGGGATAGGCAGCATCGTTCCTGCTCCGGAAGCTAACCACAGTTCCGGAGTCCACACTGTGCATATTCTGTAGAACGTAATCGAGAGTCTGGGTGGTATTCTCCACGCCGGTCACACCCGTAGCAGTGGTGTCCATGATTACGTAGCCTCGATGTTGGTACAAATTCGAGAGCAGGAATGCATAGACAGCCTGTTGCTCCATGTCGATCTGACCAGTGGATGGAGTGGGAAGGGGGGTGGAGGCCGGTTTGGCTGTGCAGGCCGCCGCACAAAGAATGAAGGAGAGCAGGATCAATTTCTTGACCATGGCAATCTCCATTATACGTGGACTTGTGTGGATTGAATGGCCTGATGTTGCGGGAGGAGCGCTTCCAAACCAGCGATGACTGTTCCATATGCGGCCTGGTGGGCGCCAATGCGATGATCGAGCCTGTGATGATTGGAAATACAGCCAGCGACTACATCATTGGTGAGCGAAAAATGTGACAGTCACCTTGAATGTAAGGTGACTGTCACATAAAGAATGAATCAACTTTCTGCCAGCCGCTCCACCCGCTTGCGTACCAGGTAAGGCGGCAGGATTGCACAGGTCGCACTCACGGCCACACCTGCGACCAGGCCGACCAGGTAGCCGACCACCTGGGGGATATTAAAAATCGACACCAACAGCAGCGGACCGACGAACATCCCGAAGGAAACCGGCAGGAAGAGCGCAGTCAGTACCTGGCCGAGGCAGCCGATGGTACCGGCGTTCATCCGGCGCGGGTCGGTCCAGTCGAAATTGGCGCCTGCCACTCCGAACGCCAGCAGGATGCCGTTCATCCCGGCCTGGCACATGGCGGTTGCCAGCAGGCCATACAGGAAGATGAGCACGGAAGCCTTTTGCAGGATCGAGACCGCCACCATGAAGACCACACCCAGAGCCAGGGTCGGCAGGTAAGCCACCAGGAATTTGGCAACCAACAGGTGGCCGCTGCGCACCGGCGAGGCTTTCAAGATCCAATAATTCTTGCCTTCAGCCGAGAACGCCATGCCTGAAAGCCGGCTGAGCAGCATCCAGCCGACGAACAGCGACATACCAATGTTGCCGTAGGCGGAGATGAGCTGTGAAATGCTTACCAGAAACCTGGGCATATCGGGGGTGTCGGGGAACATGGACCCGCCCGGGCGTAGGAACATGAACGTGTAAAACACTCCGAAGATCAAGGGCGTAACCAGCCCCGACAGGTTGCGCATATCGCGCCGAAGCAGCATGAAATCCTTTTGAATGATAGCCCGCACGGGAGCCGGCAGCAGCCCTTTCATCCGGGCTGTGACTGCGTTCTCATTCCTGGAGATGGGCTGGGCAGCCAGGACTTGCGTCTGGATGATCCGGGCAGGCTTTTTCTTGTGACTTACCACCTGCATCCCGGCCCAACCGGTGTAGTACCAGCGTTCGGCCGTGCCCAGGGCGATAATAAATGCCACGCTTGCGAGCCCCAGGGTAACCGTCTCCAGCAGCAGGCCAGAAAGCCAGCGCCCTTGCCCCAAATCCACCAAGCCGCGCCCGGCCCAATTCAACGGGTTCCAGAGAGTATTGAAGCGCATCATTAAAGCGAACACTCCATTAACCTGCGATCCTGAGATCTGCACGTTGCGCCCGAGGGTGTTATACAGATTGCCGCTCTGGGAACACAGGATCGAGAGTGTGGCAGTCACGAACCCCAGCACCTCCGCCACGCGCCTGGGCGGGAAGATGCGCGCCACCAGCATGACCAGCAGCGCAGATAGACCGGCGGCAGCCAGCGCCTGGGCGACCATGGTCAACACCACCAGCGGGTAATATAGAATGTTGTAATGCCCGGAAAGACCCAGCCCGAACAATACCGGCAGGCCGAACAGGGCGATCAGTCCAAAGTTGGGCAACACCGCCTGCAGCAACTTGGTAGCGAAGACCGCCCGGATTGGCACAGGCGAGGTCAGCAGGAAATCCATGTCGCCCGAAAGGTAAAGGGCCTGCAGCAGTACACCGAAGCTGGAAAACAAAATACCCAGGAAGAGCGCCGCGAATACCAGCACCGGCACGCTTTGCAGGAAAGAGCCGGCCTGAAAGCCGACGTATTGGGTTAATTTGGGGGAATTCAGGAACCCCAGCAGCAGCCAGCTCAGAAAGAACATGAACCCGGCGAATACCAAAACTCCAACCACCGCCAGGATGGTGAAGACTTTCCGGCGGGTTTTGGCGTGCTTGAAACTGTTCCAGGTGAGCAGCAGGCGCAGGCGGATCAATTTCCAAATGGAGGGGAATAGGCGCCCGGCGGGGGCGGCAGCTGACAGGCTGGTCATTTCAAGATCTCGGCAATCTCGGCTTCCTCGGCTCCGCCGGTGAGACCCAGGAAGATATCCTCCAGGCTGACTTCGCCGGCTTTCCCGAGCGAGCGCAGCTCATTCATGGTGCCCACGGCAACCAGCTCACCCTTGTTGATGATGCCGATGCGGTCGCACATGCGCTCGGCGATCTCCAGGATGTGGGTTGAGAGGAATACAGCTGAGCCGCGGTCGGCCATCTGGCGCAGGATATCCTTGATCAGGCGGGCCGATTTTGGGTCGAGGCCAACGGTCGGTTCGTCCAGCACGAGCACCTTGGGGTCGTGCATCAACGCCGCAGCCAGGGAGGCCTTCTGCTGCATCCCGTGGCTGTACGAATCGATGGTGTTATCGGCCGCCTCCCCCAGATCGAGCACCCGCAACAGTTCCTCGGTGCGCTGGGCCATGTGCTGGCGGTCCAGATCGTACAAGTCGCCGACGAAACGCAGCAGCTCGCGCCCGGTCAACTTGGCGTACAGGTTGGGCGTATCCGGGACATAGCCGCTGGAAGCCTTGGCCTGCATCGGCTGGGTTTGCACGTCAAATCCGGCCACTCTAACCGTGCCGGAGGTGGGCTGCAGCAACCCCACGATCATCTTGATCGTAGTGGTCTTTCCGGCGCCGTTCGGGCCGAGGAAGCCGAATACTTCGCCGGCCTGGACTTCCAGACTGACATTGTTTACAGCCACTTTGTCACCGTAGCGTTTGACCAGGGCCTGGGTCACGATCAGGGAATTGCCATTTGCCATATTCTCTCCTGGAACCTTATAGATGGAAGAACCCCATCTAGTATACGTATAAAGACTCGAAAATATTCGGAATTGCTTTCTCCAATCGGAGACCGAAGTCTTCGCGAAGCACCCCGTGGGGTCAGACTTCGGACTCTCCAGCGTCTGGAGACGTTGGACTCCGAACCATCATATCTGAACGATTATATTGCAAATCAGGAGGCTGCCGGAAGGAAACTCCTGGAAATATCTTTCAGAATTCATCTGGTGTTCACATCCTGGTGCTATCATATTGTTTGCAAGCAGACGAATACATGAACGTTTCTCTTTCTCCTCCTCGAAAACGACCCGGCATGCAGCCGGGCCGTTTTTATTCTTGATGTATGCTCCGCAGGGTAGGATGTCCTACCAAAAATCCAACTTTGGTACTGGATTGAAATTAAGACAATTATGGTATAATTTAGAACATTAATTCGGTTATGGCTTGGTTCCGTTTACAGAAAGTTGAGGTGAACATGAGCAAAAAAGTCCTGGTACTGGTAGGCACTACCAAAGGCGGATTTATCTTTAACAGCAGCCCGGCAAGAAAAAAATGGCAGTCGAGCGGGATCCAGTTCAAGAGCTGGAGGGTAATGAACATGAACCTCGACCCGCGCGACCGCCGCTTGCATGCGGCGGTTAACCATTTTGTCTACGGCCCCACCACCCATTACTCTGACGACCTGGGCGCATCCTGGACTCAAGCCGGCCAGGTGCCGGTCCTTACGCGGCCATCCAAATCCGGACGACCGGCCGGCAGCCCGGAAGAGATGGACTTCGATGATGCTGGAAAACAAAAAGAGCTTAATACTCCCGAAAAATTATTGAAGGTTTGGAATATTACCCCTGGACGCGCTTCCGAACCAGGCGTGCTGTACGCGGGCGCCCAGCCGGCCTCTCTTTTCGTTTCACATGACAGAGGTGAAACCTGGACTCTGAACGAGCCGCTTTACGACCATCCCCAGCGCGGGGAATGGAACCCGGGGGCAGGCGGGTTGTGCCTGCATACCATCATTCCCGACCCATCCGACCCGCAGCGGATGTGGGTGGCAGTCTCGGCCGGCGGTACCTACCGCACCGACGACGGCGGGCTGACCTGGGCGCCCTACAATAAGAACGTCCGGGCTGACTTCAGTCCCGAGAAATTTCCCGAATACGGGCAGTGTGTCCACAAGATCGCGCTGCACCCGGACCAGCCACAAGTGCTTTACCAGCAGAACCACTGCGGGGTCTACCGCAGCGATAACCGCGGGGAAGACTGGATCGATATTGGCGACGGCAAGCTGCCAACCCGCTTCGGTTTTACAATGGTCGTGCACCCGCATGAACCAAAGACGATCTATACCGTGCCGGAGGAAAGCGACGAGTACCACCTGAGCGTGGACGGGCAGTTCGCCGTCTGGCGCAGCCGGGACGCAGGCGAATCCTGGGAGCAATTGACCACCGGCCTGCCCAGTCCGGCCCACCTGGTGGTCCTGCGGGACGCCATGGCGGCCGACACACTGGACGAGGCGGGGCTGTATGCCGGTACGAACACCGGCCAATTATTCTACAGCCGGGATGCCGGCGACAGCTGGGAAGTGCTGGCGGATTACCTGCCGCCGATCCTATCGGTCAAGACGGCCGTAGTAGATTAAGAGCAATAAGGCGACCAAAACGGTCGCCTTATTTATTTACCTTTTCAAGGTCCGGTACTTGACCCGATGCGGCTGTAAATCCTTGCCGGTTGTCGCCCGGAGGTGGGCTTCGTAGTCGGTCCAATTGCCGAGGAACAGGCGCGCCTGGCTGTCGCCTTCGAAGGCCAGGATGTGGGTGGCGATGCGGTCCAGAAACCAGCGATCATGGCTGACCACGATGGCGCAGCCGGCGAAATCTTCGAGGGCTTCCTCAAGGGCGCGCAGGGTGTTGATGTCCAAATCGTTGGTGGGCTCATCCAGCAGGATCACGTTGGCGCCCTGGGTCAGCGTCTTGGCCAGATGGACGCGGTTGCGCTCGCCGCCCGACAAGGTGCCGACTTTTTTCTGCTGGTCGGGGCCCAGGAAATTAAAAGAGCTGACATAACCGCGTGAGTTCATCGTGCGCGCACCCAGGGTTAACGTTTCGGCGCCGCCGGTAATCTCCTGCCAGACAGTCTTTTCCGGGTCGAGCGTACGGGTCTGGTCGGCATAGGCCCATTTGACGGTTTCGCCGATGCGGATGGATCCGCCGTCAGGTGTTTCCTGGCCGGTGATCATCTTCAGCAGGGTGGTTTTACCAGCACCATTGGGACCGATCACACCGACGAGCGAGCCGGGCGGGATTTTGGCGCTGAAATTGTCCAACAGCAGACGGTCCCCGTAGCCTTTGCTGACGCAATCCAGTTCGATGACGATATCTCCCAGCCGGGGGCCGGGCGGGATGTAAATCTCCAGTTCTTCTCGGCGCTGCTCGGTTTCCTGGCTCAACAGCCGTTCGTAGGCGGTCAGGCGGGCCTGGCCCTTGGCCTGGCGGGCCTTGGGACTCATGCGGATCCATTCCAGCTCGCGCTCGAGCGTCTTCTGGCGCCTGGACTCGCTTTTCTCCTCGAGGGCCAGCCGATCTTTTTTCTGTTCAAGCCAGGAAGAGTAGTTGCCCTTCCAGGGGATGCCGTAGCCGCGGTCCAGCTCCAGGATCCAGCCGGCCACATTGTCGAGGAAGTAGCGGTCGTGGGTCACGGCGATGACTGTGCCCTTGTAATCCCGCAGGTGCTGTTCCAGCCAGGCCACCGATTCGGCGTCCAGGTGGTTGGTGGGCTCATCCAGCAGCAGGATGTCGGGTTCGGTCATCAGCAGGCGGGTGAGAGCCACCCGGCGGCGTTCTCCACCTGAGAGGACCTCCACCGGAGTGTCTGCAGGCGGGCAGCGCAAAGCTTCCATTGCCAGTTCCAGGTGGCTGTCCAGGTTCCAGGCATCCACTTTATCGAGGGCTTCCTGCAGTTTGGCCTGCTCGGTAATCAAGTGGTCGAAATCGGCGTCCGGTTCGGCGAACTTTGCGTTGATTTCGTCGAACTCCCTGAGCATCTCGGTGATGGGCTGGACGGCTTCGCGGATGACCTCGATGACGGTCTTGGCGGGATCCAGCTGCGGCTCCTGATCGAGCAGCCCAACGCTGTAGCCTTTGCTCATGGCGATTTCACCGATGTAGTCGGTATCTTTACCGGCTATGATACGCAGCAGGGTCGACTTGCCGGCGCCGTTCAGGCCGAGTACGCCGATCTTGGCGCCGTAGTAGAAGCCCAGGGAAATATCGCGCAGGACCTGTTTGTTGGGAGGGTGGATGCGCCCAACGCGCATCATGGAGTAGATTACCTGGGTATCGGATGGCATAGGAATTTTAGTTTTTCGATTGATGATTGTAGATTTTTTTATTGAGGAAGCGATTGTACCGCGGAAATGGAGTGGTGTTCATTTCCGAAACAGCCTCCATTCTGGTCAAAAATGGGGCGCCAAATAACCGGCATTATGGGATGGTATCACCACCTGTGGGGGGTTATTATGGATGAGTAGATGGATCCTACCAAAACACTATAACAGGCAATCACGGCGGAGACCTGGCTGGCAATGGGCGGTCTTGTACCAGCCTCCCAGGATCAAGGGAATGAATCATGCAGAATTGGTATGGGTATGGCAAGCCTGAAGCTCCGTTTATCACCAGCGGGGATATCGGATTTGAATTTAGTTTTGCGTTCCAACCCATTGTGGATGCCCGCAACCGCGAGATCATCTCTTTCGAAGCCCTGGTACGCGGGCCGCACGGCGAACCTTCCGCGTCGGTTTTTGCCCAGGTGCCCAAGGAGGGTTATCCGAGGTTCGACGAGGTTTGCCGCTCGAAAGCCATCCACCTGGCCAGCCGGTTGAAAATCCCCAACCGTCTGAACCTGAACCTGTCAGCTCAAAGCTTTTATGCGATCGACCTGAGCATCATGACAACCTTCCAGGCATCCATCCACAGCGGCATCCCGGTGGAGAATATCGTCTTTGAAGTCCTTGAAATGGAAAGCCTGACCGACCAGAGGAACCTGCTGCAATACTTGCGGCTCATCCAGGATTTCGGCTTTGCCACGGCCATCGACGATTTCGGGGCGGGCTATTCCGGCCTGAAGCTGCTGGTCGAATACCAGCCGAACTACATCAAACTCGACCGCCATTTGATCGGTAACATCCAACAGGATGAAGTCAAGCAGAGCGTATTTTGTGGAGTCAAGCATATTTGCGATCGCCTGGCAATTGAGATTGTAGCCGAAGGCGTGGAAAAGGCCTCCGAATACCACTGGCTGCAGGAAGCCGGCGTCAGCATCTTCCAGGGTTATTATTTCGCCCGCCCGGCCTTCGAGGCCCTGCCGGACGTGGCAAATAAGGCATTCTATAACTAACCCGAGGCCAGGGCCTTTCGCACAGTGTGATACGAATTATGGGGGCTATCCAACGAGCCTGGGACAGTAGGGTACGCCGGGGGATGCGCCGGGGGCTAAAGCCCACAGCTCAGAGCTAAAGGACGGTAAACCGCCCTCCTAATCACCCGCTAGTACATTATCTTTATAATTGGTGAAGTTCGCCAGATTGACACTAAAGTATGAGTCCGAAATCTGGAGATTTCGGACTCCGACTGAATGTTAAGTCAGCGACTCATCCATGGTGCGCATCTGCAACTCGATGATACGAGCCTTGGGGCTCTGGGTGCAGGCCAGCAGGACAGCCGCAGCCACATCCTCGGGCTCGAGCATGCCGGAGCCAGCCACACCTTCGGGTGTGCGGCCCTTGCCCAGAGCAAACTCGGTCTTGACGCCGCCCGGACAGATCACACCGACCTTGATGCCGTGCGGGCGCAGTTCCTTATCCAAGGCCTGCGCAAAGCCGACCTGGGCAAACTTGCTGGCGCAGTAGACGGCTTCACCGGCAAAGCCGTATTTGCCGGCCATGGAGGAGATCATCAGGATGGTGCCCGAAGCCTGCTTGACCATCACGGGGACGGCATGGCGGGTGAACAAGAAGGTCGAGCGGACGTTGGCAGCCATCATCTCATCGTATTCGGCGGCGCTGGTCTCCAACAAGGGCTTGTAGTTGCCGATGCCGACATTGTTGACCAGGATATCCAGGCGGCCGAAGCTTTGGATGGCGGCGGCCACGCAGCGTTGGGCCGTCTCTTCCAGGGTGGCATCGCCGACGATGCTGACCGCCCGGCTCCCGGCCTGCTGCACGGCCCGCACCAATTCATCCAAGCGGTCCTGCCGGCGGGCGGTCACAACCAGCTGCGCGCCGGCCTGCGCCAGGGCAAGGGCGCTGGCACGGCCGATCCCGGAGCTGGCGCCGGTGATCAAAACTACTTTTCCTGCCAATTTTCCAGTCATGGTTTTTTCTCCTCGGGGATTAGTCCCCCGAAATTTTAGCCGGTTTATGGGGGGATTGCAACCGCTGGAGTAGAAAAACCTGTTTTTTCGGCTTGGGAGGGATCGTTTGTACAAACCGATGAAGTGCAATGTCAAGGGGAAACTCCTCAAGCGAAGTAAAGCACCATAAA
>JADGQB010000430.1 GCA_017882145.1 Anaerolineales bacterium | reverse complement strand
CCAGGCTTAATAGGTTAAGTCTGCCAGAAAAACTCAGGAGCAGCAGTGGGAGCAGGGAAACCAGCCCCAACAAACCATAGAAAACGGCCATGACGATCCCCAGTACCTGTCCCCAGCGCCGGGCCATGAACATACCAACTGCCGCGGCCAGTGAGACCAGCAGTAAAATAAAATAGAAGATGGATCCGGCGATGCCGCCCAACAGGCCGCCTCCTATGGAGATCCGGCGTGGGGAGGCTCCACTGCCGCTACCGAAGAACCTCTGGACCCCTCCTCCTCCTGGAATAATATTGCGCGGCGGGGTCTGGCCATTGCCTTGTGTGACAAAATTGCCGTTTCTCTGGAGGCCGCCGCTTGCACGCAGGAGCGGTGTGGCCATGAACAGCAGGGCCAGTACAACCAGAACGAGAGCCGCGATGGGGAGTAATTTAGGATTGGGTAATTTTTTTGTCTTAGCTGGTTTAGGATCGATTGTGGACATATGACCTCTTTAAGATTTATTCGTATCGTAATGCTTCCACCGGCTCAAGCCGGGCGGCGCGCCGGGCCGGATAGATGCCAAAGAACAGGCCCACTGCGGCCGAGAATAATGTGGCCAAAAGTACGGCGTTCAAGCTGACAGCCGGGGTCAGGGATGTTCCACTGGCGGAGGCAATCTGCCCGATGATCAGGGCGATCAACCAACCCAGCAGAATGCCCATGATGCCGCCCAGCAGGCTCAGGAATAAAGATTCGATCAGGAATTGGATCATGATATCCCGGTTGCGGGCGCCGACAGCCTTGCGCAGGCCGATCTCACGCGTCCGCTCGGTCACCGAGACCAGCATGATGTTCATAATGCCAATCCCACCCACCAGCAGGGAAATTGCTGCAATCCCACCCAGGAAGATGGTCAGGACGCCGATGATCGAGGAAGCGGTTTGGGCCAGGTCCTGTTGGTTGAAGATCGAGAAGTCCTCCGCACCCACCGCCACATGGTGGCGCTGGCGCATGATATTGGAAATCTGCGTACTTGCATCTGTAACCGTCTTGGCGCTGGTCGCCTGAACATAGATCATATCCACATAATTGGCTTTGCGTTGGATGACGCGGTCCCGGGCGGTAGTAATCGGGATGATGGCTTGGTTATCCGAACTTCCCAGGGCTGAACCGCCTTTCGATTTCAACACGCCAATGATCGTGAATGTCTGGCTGTTTATGCGGATTGTCTGTCCGGTCAGGTTCGTCGTCCGGCCAAAAAGTGTCGTTGCCAGGTCCGGACCGATATCAACCACCCGCGCATGGATGTTCAACTCCTGGTCGCTGAAAATGGCGCCCTCCGCGACCTGTTCGTCACGCATGGGAAAGTAATTGGTAGTCACGCCGTAGATGGTGGTCGTGGTGGTCTGCCCATTGGCAGCAGCCGTGATGTTGCCTCCCTGCAAAATGGGGGCTATCGCCTGGACGGCCGGCGCCTGGAAAGGATCCAGCATCGCCTGGGCATCCTGCATTGTCAAAGTCCGGATATTTCGCACCTGCACTGTGCCTGCACCACCGCCACCTGCGAACCTCGCTCCGGATCCGGCAGAAACGAAGAGCAGGTTTGTGCCGATGGAACTGATGGCGGAGGTAATGGAATCCTGGGCTCCCTGTCCAACCGAAAGCATGGCGATGACTGCCGCCACGCCGATCACGATGCCCAGGATGGTCAGGCCACTGCGCAATTTATTGCCAGTGAGGACGGCCAGCGTTCCCAGAAGGACGCGTTTGATCTTCATTAGTTAATCCTCTCAACCAGGCCATCCCGGACCATAATGGTGCGCTGCGCTTGGGAAGCAATCCGGGGGTCATGGGTGATGATGACCAGGGTGGTATTGCGGTCGCGGTTAAGCTGAAATAATAGATCCATGATCTCCTGGCCTACTTTGGAGTCGAGGTTCCCGGTGGGCTCGTCAGCCAGCAAGATGGCTGGTTCGTTGACCAACGCCCGGGCGACTGCCACGCGCTGCTGCTCTCCCCCGGAGAGTTCCGCAGGGCGGTGTTTCATGCGACTTTCCAGCCCGACTGCCCGCAGCGCGGCTGCGGCCCGGCCCCGGCCTTCGTCGGCCCGGTTGGCATACCCGAGGGGCAGTTCGACATTGGTCAGCGCGGAAACCCGCTGTAAAAGATTAAAGGACTGGAAGACGAAGCCGATCTTGCGATTGCGGATGCTGGCGAGTTGGTCATCGCTCAAGCCGGCCACTTCTTCGCCGTCCAGGATGTATTCACCGCTGGTCGGCCGGTCCAGGCAGCCCAGGATGCTCATCAGGGTGGATTTCCCGGACCCGGAGGGACCCGTGATGGCCACCACCTCGCCGCGTTTGATCTGCAAGGAGATGCCGCGCAGCGCCTGGACCTCCACTTCGCCCATCTGGTATGTTTTTGTCAGGGCTTCCGCCCGGATAACGATATCTTCCATATCAGTCTCCCGGCCTACGGAGTCACAACCTGAGGATTGCCATTCACCCTTGTGCCGGGGGCGTTCCCTGCTGCGCCTGCGCCGAACCCGCCCGGGCCACCGGTACTGCTTGAAGAGGCGCTGCCAAAGCTTAGCACAATGATATCGCCGGGTTTGAGGGTTGGGCTGGTAACCTGTGAAGTGGAGTCTGCGACAACCCCAACCGTGACCGGCACCTGGGTCAGCGAGCCATCATTCTGGACCAGGTTGACGTAGGTCTGATTTTTATTATCGCTGAAAATGGAAGTGCTGGGGACGATCAGGGCATTCTCGACCTGGTTGGTGACGATCGTGACATTGGCGGCCATGCCCGGTCTGACAGAGGCATCCGCATCGGTAAGTTGGACTGTGACTATGAAGGT
>JADGQB010000161.1 GCA_017882145.1 Anaerolineales bacterium | reverse complement strand
GCACGTCATCACTTCCACCACCCATAAGACCCTGCACGGGCCGCGCGGTGCAGTCATCCTGACCACTGATCCGGCCCTGGCCAAAAAGCTCGACAAGGCTGTCTTCCCTGGCGAACAGGGCGGGCCGCACGTTCACATTTTCGCCGCGCTGGCGCTTACATTTAAGCTGGCCCAGACGAAACAGTTCGAGAAACTCCAGAAACAGACCATCAAGAACGCCCAGGCCATGTCGGAGCGCTTCAAGGAACGCGGCCTGCGCGTGCCCTTCGGCGGTACCAACTGTCACATGCTCAACGTTGATTGTCGCACAATCAAGGGACCGGATGGTACTAGCCTGTCCGGCGACCAGGCGGCCCGCATCCTGGACCTGGCCGGTATTGTCGTCAACCGCAATACCATCCCGGGTGACAAATCCGCCTTCGACCCGTCCGGCATCCGTCTCGGCACACCCTGGATCACCCAGCGCGGCTTCGACGAGCAGAAATCCCGCCAGCTGGCCGATATCATCGCGGACATCTTGCTGGCCTCGGCTCCGCACTGCGTTCCTTCCAAAGGCAAGCTCCAGCGCCGCGCCAAACTGGACTTCAACGTTCTGGAAGACGCCAAAATAAAGGTGCGTAAGCTGGCACAGGAAGCCGGCATTGATTTTGAACCCACCCAACATGGCTACCCGCACTTCTATTACATCGACGATAAGGCTACCACGGGTGTCTTCGACCTGAGCGGCCGCCGGGTGCGCCAGTTCCTGGACTATGTCCTTTCCAGCGACCTGTCGGCGCTCAAGCCGGGGGAATCCCAGGCCACCAAACTGATGACTCCCAATGGCGAGATTGCCGGCGCGCTGACCTGCCTCGATGACGAATCCTACCGCCTGTCACTCCCGGTCGAGCATGCCGGCCTGGCCGCAGCCTGGCTGCGGGACCTCTCGGATGGCTATGTTTCGTTCAACCTGGACGGGAAACCGGACTACACCCCGAAGCGCATGCCTGGTCCGATCGTAATCCTCGGATATCAGGCAGGCAAGAAATATCAGGATACAGGCAAGAAAATCGAAATAGATGGTAAGGGAAAAGTGGTTCTTCCCGCCGGCGTGAAATTTGGGTACACCGCAGCTCATTCTGGCACCCTGGATGGCTGGTCTCACAGCATTCCAGCCTCAAAGTCTGGGAAAGACTTGCCCAATTTCAAGTGGAAAGAGCTCGAATCGCCCATCCGTAGAACGCCGCTCTACGATCTCCACAAATCGCTGGGGGCCAAAATGGTGCCGTTCGCCGGCTGGGAAATGCCGGTCTGGTACAGCTCGGTGATGGAAGAGCACCTGGCCACCCGCCAGGCCGCCGGTCTTTTCGATGTCGCCCATATGGGCGTCTATCAAATTGAGGGCTGCGATGCGGCCTCGTTCCTCGATTCGGTCTGCTCCAATTCGGTCGGTGGGTTGCTGCCGGGTGGGTCGCTCTACACGCATTTCCTCGACCCGGATGCCAACGTCATCGACGATACGCTCGTCTACCGGCGCACGTCCGACAAGTTCCTGATGGTGGTCAACGCCTCCAACGATGACAAGGACCGCACCTGGCTGGAGGCCGTCCGGGATGGCAAAGTCAAGATCGACAACCTGCACCCGCGGGCGCGCACGCTTGGCTACGAAGCCCTCATCCGCAACCTGCGCGACCCGCAGGCCGGCGCCGAGATGCGCGTGGATATCGCCCTGCAGGGACCCAGGAGCCTGGAGATCCTGCTTAAAATGGGCGTCAGCGCCGAGACCCGCAAGCGCCTGCTGGCGTTAAATCGCACCGACCTATGCGACGCCAAAGTAGGCGGTTTCGATCTGATCGTATCCCGCACCGGCTACACCGGCGAGAAGCTGGCCTTCGAGCTGTTTGTCCACCCCGAGCGCGCCGCCGATTTCTGGAACGCGGCCCTCAAAGCCGGTGAGAAGTTCGGCCTCAAGCCGGTTGGGCTGGGCGCGCGCGACTCGCTGCGCACCGAGGCCGGCCTGCCGCTTTACGGTCACGAGATGGGTCTCGGCTCCGGCCGGGGCGTTCACCCCGACCTGGGCGTCGCAGAAGCCGGGTTCGGCACCTACGTCAAGACCAGCAAGCCCTGGTTCATCGGACGCGCGGCCTATATTGCACGTGAGCACACCCGCAAAGGTGTCGTCTGCCGCTTCCAGTTCCCCGAGAAGGGCGTGCGTATGGCCCACAACGGCGACCCCGTGCTGGACAGGCGCGGCAGAGTCATCGGCTGGGTGACCAGCTGTGCCGCTGACATGTCCGGCAACCTGACCGGTCAGGCCTACGTGGACCAGAAATACGCCGTGGAAGGCACGCAGATCTTCGTCTACCAGGGCGCCCAGAAAGAAGCTGGTCCCGCCCCGGCCGAATTAAAACTCGGCGACAAGGGCCTCGTGCCCACCGAGGCAGTCGTGCTGGCGAGGTTCCCGAAGCTGTAAGATGTTGTAAAATGAATGGGACGGCATTGGAATGCCGTCCCAAGTTTTTAGACTGGGGAAGGTGCTGAATCAATATGGAAAAAGAATCTGTTCAGTTGATCACTGACCACTATCAAAAAACATTCGAAGTAACCGATGAGCTCTGGAAGGAAAGGAACCGGGCATTTGTGTTTCTCGCCCTCACTTCCGGGATCGGGCTGCTCTTACTCCTTCCGGTGCCTGAAGTGAGCAAATTATTGGTGGATGCCATTGCAAAACTCCTTGGAATAACCGATCCCGCCAGGGTCAGCCAGCTCTATCAGGATTTCCCCCTGGATATATTGCTCAGCATCCTTCTCGTAATTGTGTTCTATCTGATGCAAAAACTTAACTCCACCAATCTATCCGTGATGAGGAATTATTTGTATTTGGGCGCAATGGAAGCTGAAATCAGGCAAAACCTGGGCTTGCCCAAGGACAGTGTTTCTTTTACGCGCGAAGGCAGTTTTTACTGGGGTAAGCGTTCTATGATGCAAGCCATGTCCAAATGGTATTACATCCTGGTGGTAATGATCGTCTTACTGCCATTTCTGATTTTCAAGCTGGTCCGCGATTTTTCCTCACAAAATGCTGTCATGATTATTGTGGACCTGATTGTCACCCTTTTGACCCTCTTATATTTCGTGGATTACGCCCGTTCGGCGGTCAAACTGGATGTCTCCAGGATTCCCCGTTCAATTTCCAGCTAGGATGGATAAGATAAATTAAGAATCTATCCTAAAATTAACCACCGAGGCACAAATACACGAAAAATTACGAGTTTTTTCCTTTGCCTCTTTCGTGACTTCGAGCCTTGGTGGTTAAATTGCCTCCATTTTCAGATAGGTTCTAGGTTGTTTTATGGGCAAATTAACTTCCCGCACCCTCGCCTTCCTGGATACCGAAACCACCGGCCTCTCGCCCTGGTTTGGCGACCGCATCTGCGAGATTGCCATCCTGCGCTGCCAGGGCGATGCCATCCTCGACACCTTCGAATCGCTAGTCAACCCCCAAAGACCCATCTCGCCCGGTGCGGCCCGCGTAAATGGGCTGACCGGCTTGGACCTGGTGGATGCGCCCCTTTTCGCCGAAATCGCTCCGCAGGTGAAACTGTGGCTGGATGACGCGCTCATCGTCTGTCATAACGCCCCCTTTGACCTGGGCTTTGTCAGCTGCGAGTTCAACCGGCTCGGCCAAAGCCTTGCCCCCGTAGAAGTGATCGACACGCTCCTGCTGGCGCGTGAACATTTCAGCTTTGCCTCGAACGGCCTGCAGGCCATTGCCGATGTTTTGAACATCGAGCGCTCGGAGGCTCACCGCGCCCTGGCAGACGTTCTGACAACGCGTGCCGTTTTGGAACACTTCCTCATCAAATTGAAGCACCTGCCGCCCGACCAACTCATTTCGATCTATTCCCCTCCGCTGACGGAGCCGGCTCTTCCGGACCTGCCGCCGCAGCTCGAAGAGGCCTTCGCCAGTAAGAAGCGCCTGTTCATCCGCTACGTTGACCAGAAAGGTTATGAAACCGAGCGTTGGATCACTCCCAGGCAAGTCTTTACACAAAAAGATTATATTTATGTTGCAGCCCATTGCCACCTGCGCGACGAGGACCGTTCCTTCAGGCTGGACAGGATCTCGGAAATGCGTCTGGATGATTAAATCTCAACCCTTGACAAACTAGAACAATAGTTCTATGTTTGCAGACGTGTTGAATGGGCTTGTGTTATGAAGTCGGTCTCTGATGAGTTATATCCACAGGCCGAGAAGATCGTGGTTGTATTGGATAATCTCAACACTCGCTCACCCGCTTCTTTTTACGAAACTTTTAAGCCGGAAGAAGCCAGAAGGTTGACCGAGCGATTTGAGTTCCATTTCACGCCCAAACATGGAAGTTGGTTGAACATGGCCAAGATCGAGTTAAGCGTACTTGTACGACAGTGTCTGAACCGCCGTATCCCTGACAAAGTAACCCTCAGTCAGGAAGTCTCAGTCTGGCAACAGGAACGAAATGACGAGGTTGTTAAAGTACTATGGCAGTTTACAACTGCTGATGCACGTATAAAGCTAAAGCATTTATATCCACAGATTCAGATGTGACACTTTACTAGTTATAGTTTTAGTAAATTTGAGAACTGCTTCAAATTCCTTTTTTAGATCGTCAGGAAGAGATTCTAATTCTGCTTGGTGTTATGTTTCGTATTGTGTTTCAGAAAGAGATTTAGCAGGTAGGTATAGTTTGAGTAAATCAGGAGGGATGAAAGCAAGATTTTCACGGATATGCTTTTCAATATCCATTCGGAATTCTTCAAGCGATATTGTTTTATCCACTAAATACACTTCGGCGATTGGATCGTCATCTGGGCTGAGTTCAGGCAAGCCATACTTTTCCCGGATGGCTTTTTCAATTGGTAGAAAGTCGGGATGAGATGGTAATAATGTGCCAAGAAATTGAGATTCTTTCATAATTTGTCTTTCTGGTAAGGAAGGCTTTATATCTATAGGATAAAGTAAGTGTATAATATTTTTTTATTACTACTAGCCTAAAGAAGAGTAGGAAAGATGATAAGTTTTCTACTTTGGAACTTGAATAAGAAACCCCTTGTTTCTTCAATCTCTAAATTAGTAATTCCCGGTTCATTTTTTCTGATTATGGAATCCAACCATTTAAAACATAGCAATAGATCAGTAATATCAGACCTGGAATCTGGCAAGCCAAAAAGAATAGCTTTTGTCGATATTTCTGGATGACTGAAGACAGTCCAAGAAAAACCGGAAAAGCAAGCAGAAGATGCCTGGGTAAGCTTTCAAAGAAATATTGGCCGCTGATAGTGCTGAAACTGATCACAATTATCACGAATGAATACAGCCGGTAAGAAATATTCAAATATCGCCAGGAGATGATGAATGCGATCACAAAGCCGATCCCAAAACCCAGATTCATGAAACTGTTTAAATCCATTGAGTGGATTGCCTTTGAAGATGCCATGATAAAAGCATCCCAAGGCCAGAGAAAAGCCTGATCAGCTACGACCTTACCGGCGGAGCTTGATAACAAAGCGGAGTAGATAAATCCTTGGGCACTTGAAAAATTGAGGCTACCTTCATGCAGGTAGCCAATGCGATAAATGGCCCAAAGAATAAGTCCAGCGGGTGCCGCAAGGAGGGACAACCAGGCATGCCAGGTTTTCCTGACCCCGCGCAATGATCTCTGTGAAGCTTCCCAGAGTCCCCATATAAGGGGAACTGCAAGAAAGATGCCCTGTTGGCGGGTTAGCCCGGCCAAAAAAATGAATAAGGCAGCCAGGCCCCAACATTCGCGGCGAATTGAGTAGAGTGCCGCCGCTGCCCATAACATGAACAGACTTCCAGTGTAGGGAGCGAATAAGGTGAAAGCAACCGGAAAGGTTGTAAGAAGGAGAAGGGCGATCAAGGAGGCGTTACGTTCGTGATCAAGCCTTGCCAACTTGTAGAAAACCCCCAAGAAAACCAGAGTGGCAAGAGAATTGGTGACCAAGAGGCTCAAACGCGCATCCACGCCCAGGTAATAGAGTGGGTAACTAAGCCAGATATACAAGGGGTGGAAAGATGTGCTCCCATCCCCTGCAATATAACCATGGGTGAGGATTTGCTCAAACCAGATTGCATCATAACGCGACCAGGGAGCTACAAAGACCCGGTTGAGCCAGATAAGGAGATTTTGGGAGGGAGGCCAAAGGGCAATTTGCTTTTCTATGGATGTGAATGGGTTAAGATATGAAAATGCTGCAGCAGCCAGGCTGGTCAGAAGCCGTACGAATAGCCAGATTCCAACGATCTGAAAAATGGTTTTCAGGCGCCCATTAATCGCATTGCTTTCCATTCTTATCTCCCAATCAGATTGATTTTATGGATCTGTGACAAAAACCCCACGTAATTTGCAGGACGATTTGAAGAAAGTAAGTAATTATTTCCAAATTATACCTCTGGCATCTAGATATCTGTTTGCTACCATACATTTACCCAGGATGCACATAAATGGAACGCGGATGGGATGGATTCCACTGATTTTCATGGATGAAACCTGAAATTATCTATGCAAATCCACCTTATCCGCTTTGGTCCGCATGCTAATTTCCCGGATGTACGCTAGAGAAAAAGGGAAAAAACATTTGGGCGTTTTCTTTATTTATAATTCAACTTCAAGCATAAAGGTTATTTGACGTATTGATTCCTTCAAACTGAGGAACGAACATCGTATCCGCCTGCACCCCGAAGGGGCGAAGGGTATACCGGTAACGGTAAGGGTATTATCACCTCATGAACAAAATTTCCAGGAAATGGCTCATCCGGACGCTTGTGTTTGCCATCCTGGCCCTGCTGCTGTGGTGGGCCTTCCGCAAAGCGCCTTTGGCCGAGATCTGGGCCGCCATCCTGCAGTTGCGCTGGTGGCAGATTGTCATCATCCTGGTTCTCAATCTCATCTTCTATATCGTCGCCACCCTGCGCTGGTGGATCATCGTGCAAGCAGAGAACAAACAGGTGCCCTATTTCCCGCTGCTGGGCGTGCGTGTTTCGGTCTTCGGGGTCAGTTATTTCACGCTCGGTCCGCAGGTTGGCGGGGAACCGCTGCAGATCCTGGCACTCCAGCGCCGCTACGGCCTGACCTATACCCACGCCACCGCCACCGTCCTGATGGATAAACTGCTCGAGTTCCTGGTGGATTTTTTCATGCTGGCCATCGGGCTGACGGCCTTCCTGCGGGTCGGAGTCCTGGCAGAAAGCGGCCTGCAGTTTTCGGGGGACCTTCTCCTGCTGGCCTTCCTGATCTTCTGGCCGCCTATCCATTTGACCCTGCTCTACAACCAGCATTACCCGTTGAGCGGCCTGGTTCGCCGCCTGCCTTTCATCCGGAAGAAATCCAAACCGGTGCGGTTCTTGCGTGCCGCCGAGCGCCTGGCCGGCCGGTTCTGCCAGCGCCACCCGCGCCGCCTGCTGGCTGCGATCGGATGCTCCATCCTGGCCGGGGCCGGCATGCTGCTGGATTACGCCCTGATGACCACCTTCCTCAACATCCCCCTGCCGTTCTGGCATATGACCGCCGGCTGGATGATGGGTTGGGTTTCGCTCGTCATGCCTCTGCCGGGCGGGCTGGGCGCGTTGGAGGCCAGCCAGGTTTTTACGCTTGGCAAGTTCGGCTTCACCGCCGCGGCTGCGCTCAGCCTGACGCTCTTCATGCGCGGTCGCGATATGCTGATTGGTGGCGTGGGACTGCTGCTGGCCGGCACCGGCTGGCACCGCAGGGCCTGAAACCTGTCCGTTTGACCAGTAGCAAACTCCCCCACCGGCAGGGGAGTTTTTACCCCGGTTCGGATATCATGAGGGTCGTCGAAATGCAGTAAAAAAAGACGATGGACATAGATTAGAGGAATTAAATGTTGAACTCGAGACCATCGATACGTAGCGCCAACCTGTTATTCCTGCTGACCAGCTTGTTGATCATCACCGCCGGGGCATTTCTTCAATCCAGGGCCCTTTCCCTGGGGCTGATTGCCACAGAAGTTCTCCTGGTGCTCTTGCCTGCGCTGCTCTTCATCTATTTGGGGAAGCTGCCGGTCAAGGATACCTTGCGCCTGCGGAAGCCGCCCGTGCGCCTGTCAATTCTGGCCATGCTCATCGCAGCCGGAGTCTGGCCGCTCTCGTTGCTGCTCAACTCTGTCAGCCAGTTGGTTTTCCGCTACACCCCACCCGCTCCGGCCGGCTTCGCTCCCACCAACCTGTGGGAAGCGTTCCTGCTGTTCCTGGGCCTGGCGGTAGCTGCCCCGCTGTGCGAAGAGGTCGTCTGGCGCGGTTATATCCAGCGTGCCTACGATGCCCGCGGACCTTGGGTCAGCGTGGGCGTTGTCAGCCTGTTCTTCGCTTTTTGGCACCTGCGCCTGCAAGGCCTCCTGGCACTGCTGCCTCTGGCTTTGATGCTGGGTTTCCTGGCCTGGCGCAGTAATTCTCTCATCCCCGGCATCCTGGCTCACTTTGTCGCCAACGCTTTGCAGGTGCTTGTGACTGTCCTGATGAGCATGGGGCTGGTCTCCAACACTGTGCTGGGCATTGCAGTTTTGCTGGGCGGGCTGGTCGGCCTCCCGCTGGCAGGTGTGGGCATTTTCCTGTTCTGGAAATGGACGCGTAAGTCCGCAGTACCTGTAACCACCGGGCTTGAGCTACCCGCACAACCCACCCAAAAGCCTGTTTCCCGCTGGATCAGGCTGGCCACGATCCTGCCCCTGCTGGGGGTGGCTGCCATTTACATTTATTCAGCCATTTGGGAAGTAAAAACAGCAACGGATCCGAACGCCCTGGCGGCAGCCACGCGTGACACTCTGAAGTACGACCCCGCTCCCTGGAGCCAGCCGGCCGTCTGGCAGTACCGGGTCTATAACATTATCGATCAACCGGTCGGAACGCTGAATTGCACCCTTACTCCCGGCGGCACCCTCATCGAGCTGGCCTGCAGCGCTGACCACCAGGCTTATCAGGTCGAGTATCACGGCGGCACTTTCATGGGTGGCGCCGGGCAAAGCCGGAACGATTTTTA
>JADGQB010000160.1 GCA_017882145.1 Anaerolineales bacterium | reverse complement strand
TACGATTAAATTCCGGCCGGTTTTATCGGGCGCTTTGAATAGGTTGATCTCTACCAAGACCTGATCCTTTTTAATCGTTCTTTTCCAGATTCCCATCACCTGTCCATCGATTATGATGATCGGTCTGAAGATGCCGTTGTCGGAAATCAACCGGGATTGTTCTTCATATGGGACCACCGCACGCCGGTCTGCATAGCAGATGATGAATTCGTCATAAGCGGGCAGCAAATACACACGCTCTTGAACAACTTTTGGAGTGCCTGAGGAATTTGGGAACCAATATCTTTGGGAATCGATTGTTTCTGAAATAAAATCCGCTTTGGTCATTTCCAGCCCCTGCCTGGCCTCGGTCAGGGATAAGCCCGACCACCAGGCAAAATCCTGGATGGTTGCCGGACCCCGGCTGCTGAAATAGCAATGCGCGAGCTTTGCCAAAAATTCTTCCCTGGTCAATATCCTGGTTTGCGGGGCTCTTTCTTCCAAAAGGGCATAGGTTTGTTTTCCGTTTTGGGTTGCGCCGCTGCACAGGATCCCATCCAATTCCCCTCGGGCCAAAAGGTGAGAGGCCCGATTTTCGTCGACAGCGATTTTAGCTTTCTTAAGTTCCGCTAGTAGCAGCTCACGCGTCAAATGCTTGCCGCCGCTCAACGCGTTTCCCATGATGGTATTGCTCTTCGTGAAAATGTCTTCCGTAAGCCCTAATTGCTTTTCCCTGGAATTCATCGCCGCCTTAATTTTTGCTGCAGTTAATGCCAGCATCCAATGGATAGCATCGGCTGAAACAAAATGCCAGGTGGGTCTTAATAGATGGGTGCGGAGGACCTCGCCGTTGTCTATTGCTGTTTCGATCAAGCTGTCGGTTGAGCCTGGAAGGCGGACGCCGATGGCCCATTTGGCCATGGCATAATCCTGTGCCTGCATGGCACCCATCCAGGCCACAATCTCTTTGGCGGTCTTGAATTTCGCTCCCTCCACTTGTTGATTGATCAATCTGTAATTGCCAAATTCTGTCAGATCCATGGCAGCTGTTTCGTTAAGGCTTTTATCTACGATTGTATATTCTTGGTAGGTTTCCTACTTGGGCTGCGGGGTTGTCTGCAATAGCATTGCACCCAGCAGGAAGCAGATTGGCGCCATGATCAGTTCCGCCACCGGGTTTCCGAATCGGATCCAGCCCAGGGTATTCCAGAGCCAACTCAGCAAGCAGATCAATCCAAGCACAAGATTGGCATAACCCAGAAATTTTTTGAAGTTCTTATTCATGATGCCTCCTGGTTGATCATTCCGCGCTTGATTTCACGGGGGATTCCAGCCTGAGTTTCCTCAGCAGCGGACCGGTTAATTTTCCCCATACCAGCTTTACCATCAACCCGGCCCGCCAGAAAGCCACCGCGGCCATGCCGTGTGCCAGCACTGCGAAGAACGGCGGAGTCTGATTGGTGTAATAAGTCCAGCACTGCCGCGTGGTGCCCCATAATTCAAGATAGTATCCCAATCCCGCCCCGGCAACGAAGGTCAGCACCGCGTAGCGGTGATCGGTGGGTGTCAGCGTGAGCAAGGCGACCAGCAGCAATGACATGACTGTATAGGATTTCCCAAAGGTCGGGGCCACGAAGTACAACATTAGCGCATAAAAGCCTATGAAGATTAACCAGTAAAGAACTTTAAACACGAAGGTCAACGGGGAATTCGAAGTAGAACCCTTGGAAAAACCTGAGACCTCAGAGACCTTAGAAACCTCAGAAACCTTCGATTTCAACCTTTTCACCCCCCAGTTCAGACCTCTTGTGATCCGATCGATCGAAAGACTGGCGATCGGCCAGGCCGGGATGATCCAAAGCGGCGGGCGCTCGGCGGTGTAATAATGCCACAGGTTGGTCTGGGTACCCCACGATTCGATCACCAGCCCGCCCAGCATGCCAACGAAGACAATCAAGGCATCCCGGCGCAGGTCGGCATGTGCGATGATGGTCAGAGACATGAACAGGAAAACGCCCAGCAGAAGCCAGTCCATATACCTCCACCACTGGCCGTTCCAATTGATATATGCCATGGCTTCCTGCGCCAGCGGCCACCAGACGTAGACGATCAGCCCGCAGATCAGGAAGAATCCGCCTAATAGCACGCTGCTGGAACGCGTCCAGCCGAACAGCGTCAGCAGGCGCCTGAAAAGGGAGGGCGGTTTGACTATTTCAGCCATGAGTGGATTATACTATCCCGGCACAACCCGCTGATGTTCTTCCCGAAAATCCCCTGACTGCCTCTCGTGCCACTACTTTAATTCCTTATATTTTGCCCAAAACCAACATGAATCCATCCGTTTAATGCCAGATTCCGGAGGATCAATTCTTTCAAAACGCCTACCAAAACCCCAGCACCACTCCTGCAAAAGCCGGAATCGGGTATCAAATTGCACTAAAACCCAAAAAACTTTCAAATCCTGCATGAAAGTATCCTTCACCTTTCCCCTGCCCACTTTCCGCAGGAATTGTTCCTGGTTGTTTCAATCTAAATCGATCGCGCAACCCGAAAAAACGAGTTTTCGCACTCAATCGGTCAGGTACTACCTTGGGACTCTGTGCGCGCTGCCTTGTCTGTGGTAAAAAAAGGCACATAAATCTACCGTATGGAAAGCGAGGCCGAGCATGGCTGAAAAACTCCGCTGGGGATTACTCAGCACCGCAGGTATTAACCGGGCCCTGATCCCGCCGCTCCGCATCTCGAAGCGGAATATGTTGCTGGCGGTTGCCAGTCGTTCTCAGGAAAAGGCAGACGCCTACGCGCGTGAGAAGAAGATTAAACGCGCCTATGGGTCATACCAGGCCTTGCTGGCGGATCCGGAAATCGATGTTATCTACAATCCACTCCCCAACCATCTGCACGCCGAATGGACCATCAAAGCCATCCAGGCGGGTAAACACGTTTTGTGCGAAAAACCCCTGGCCTTGAGCCTGGCGGAGGTGGATGCAATCCAGACGGCGGCCAGTCAATATGGCAAAGTCGTGGCGGAAGGCTTTGTGTATCATACCCACCCGCTGGCGCTAAAAGTGAAAGAGTTGATCGATGCTGGAAAACTGGGCAAAATAAAAATAGTACGCGGTTCGTTTACTTATAGCGAACCCAGCCCGAATAATATCCGCTTGAAACCGGAGATGGGCGGCGGCGGCCTTTGGGATATCGGCTGCTATCCGCTCAGTTATATGCGGACAATGCTCGGGACGGAACCCACGGAGGTTTTTGGCTGGCAGGTGATCGGTGCGAGCGGCGTGGATGAGCTTTTCATTGCCCAATTGCGCTTTCCGGGGAATGTTTTCGGCCAGATCGATTGCAGCATGGATATTCCTTATCACGTTTTTATGGAATTCATCGGCGATAAAGGCACCCTCATCATCCCAAACCCGTATATCCCTGGTCCACAAAAAACACTCTACCTTACTCAAAACGGTAAGACCAGTACGATTGCTGTGAAGGGTCCGGAAAATTACATCACCGAAGTGGAAGATATGGCAGATGCCATTCTACTCGGGAAGGAGCCGCACCTTAGCCTGGCGGAAAGCCGTGCCAATATCGCCGCGATCCTGGCGCTGTTCGAGTCGGCAAAGACTGGAAAACCAGTGGTTCTTTAGATTGAAAAAAAAGGGGGTTTACTGCCAGGGCATAGAGTCTCAAAAATATAAAACTTTGTGATTTCGTGCCTTTGTGTTATATATTTTGATATACCGATCTCAGCAGCTATTCTTTATAAACTTCCGGGTTGACACAATGCGGCAGGCGCTCGCCCTTCAATCCAGCGATCAGGTTTTCTGCAGCCATCAACGACATGTTCTGGCGTGTGCGCCAACTGGCACTGGCAATGTGCGGCACGATGATGCAGTTATCCAGCCCAAGCAAGGGGTGATCCATCGGGAGCGGTTCCGGAACGGTCACATCTAGTGCGGCCGCGAAAATCTGGTGAGATTGCAGGGCCGCAAACAATGCTTCCTGGTCCACTACCGGGCCGCGTGATGTGTTGATCAGTACGGCGGTCGGTTTCATCCGCTTGAGAGTATCGGCGTTGATCAGTCCGCGCGTTTGGTCGGTCAGTGGGGTATGCAGGCTGACGAAATCAGATTCCTGCAGTAGCGTTTCGAAATCCACCTGCATGGTATTCACACCCTGTTCGGGCAGGGCGGGCGATGGATCGGTAAAAAGGATGCGCAAGCCGAACCCGCTCGCACGGCGGGCAACGGCGCGCCCGATACGCCCGAATCCCACGATCCCGAGCGTCGCGCCAGTCAGGTCTGCGCCCAGCATGAAACCCGGCCCCCAAGTTTTCCAGCCGCCGGCTTTCACCAGCCAGGCCCCTTCCACCACGCGCCTGGCAGCCGCCAGGAGCAGGGCAAAGGCCATATCGGCGGTGGCATCCGTCAGTATGTCAGGTGTATTGCCGACCGGGATGCCGCGTGCAGTCGCGGCCGCCACCTCAACGTTGTCCACGCCGACGGCATGGTTGCTGATAACCTTAAGCCCCGGCCCAGCCGCATCCATGACCTCGGCGTCGATCCGATCAGTCAGCAGGCAAAGCAGCCCGTCCACGCTCACCACGTGTTTGAGGATCTGTTCCCGGCTGGGCGGGAGTTCGTCTGGCCAAACCTCAGCCTCGCAAAAATCTTGCACAAGTTCCAGGCCGTGTTCCAGGATACGCCGGGTCACAAAAACTCTGGGTTTAGACATGCTTTAATGCTATCATAAGCGCATGCTTTCTGACGAGTCTTTCCTGACCTCCAGCCTGCGCATCACACCGGATGGCGCGTCCATCACCCGCATCCTGGCAGCCTCCATCCGTGCCGTGGAGCCGGGTGCAGCAGTCGAACGCTTCGTTCGGCGCTCAGGTAATATTGTGAATGTAGCCGGGCGTTCATATGACCTGGCGGCCTTCGGGCGGGTGTATCTGCTGGGGATCGGCAAAGCTGCGCTTGGGATGAGCACAAGTTTGGCTCGGGTTCTTGGAACCCGCCTGCAGGCTGGATTGGTTATTACGAAACATGCCTCCGAAGTGCCTCAGTTGCCATTCACTATTCTCGAGGGCGGGCACCCCATTCCGGACATCCTTAGCCTGGAAGCAGGACAAAAAACGATCGAATTCGTTTCAGGACTCGCTGCGAACGATCTGCTTTTCTGCCTGATCTCGGGCGGCGGCTCGGCGTTGGTAACCACCCCAATGAACGCAGTGTCGCTTGAAGATATGCAGGCGCTCACCTCGTTGCTGTTGGCTGGAGGGGCGCGGATTGACGAGATAAACAGCCTGCGCCGCCGCCTGGAGCAGTTGAAAGGTGGCGGGTTGGTGCAGGCCTCAAATGGTGCGACAATTGTCAGCCTGATCCTCTCGGATGTGGTCGGCAATCCGCTCGAAGCGATCGCTTCCGGTCCTACTGCTCCCGACCCAACCTATCGGAGCAATATCCTTGCGTTAGTAGAAAAATATGGTTTGCGCGGTAAAGTTCCAGATCCGATCCTGTCCGCCCTGGAGCATGCCCCGGAGACCCCTAAACCTGGCGATCCGATCTTCCAAAAAGTCCAAAATATCGTTGTGGGTAGTTGTCTCCTGGCTGCGCAGGCCGCCCTGAAACAGGCCGAGCAGGAGCTGTTTAACCCGTATTTGCTGCGTATCGATCTGCAAGGCGAAGCCCGCCAGACCGCTTTTGAGCTGGCGACTACTCTGCGCCAGGCAAAAAAAACTGGCGACCCGGTTCCGCGCCCGGCTTGTATTGTCGCGGGAGGTGAAACGACAGTCACTGTTACGGGGAAAGGCAAAGGTGGGCGTAATACCGAGCTGGCCCTGGCTGCTGTAACCGAGCTGGCAGATTTTCCGGACGTGATGCTCATCACACTTGCTACAGATGGCGAGGACGGTCCCACCGACGCGGCCGGGGCAGTGGTAACAGGCGCGACATACAGGCAGGCGGCTGCGTTGAATCTACACCCGGACGATTTCCTGAGCCGCAACGATTCCTATTCTTTTTTTGCCGAATTGGATGACCTGCTCAAGCCCGGTCCAACCGGGACGAATGTGAACGATCTGGTGTATCTTTTCGTTCTCTAAATAATATGGAAAAGGGACACGTTTCAGCGTGTCCCTGACTTTAAGGTTTGATCTGAATTAAGTGGCGGGTTGACCCGCCCGGCGGCATTTTTTAATGCTACGTGCGCTTGCGGTTCCTTAGTTCGTCCCGCAGGAGACCATTCAACAAACCGCCAATGACCGTGGTCACCAATGAGCCCAGGAAGGCGCTCCAGAACCACGGCTGGGTCAGGGTGAAGCCTACCCCAAATTGGCTGCCGACCCAACCGCTCAAGGCGAAGAGCAGGGTGTTGATAACCAGGGTGAAAAGCCCCAGGGTCAGGATGATCAGCAGGCAGGAAAGGGCTTTGAATGGCGGACGCAGAATGGCGTTCACCAGGCCGAAGATCAAGGCCAACCAGATGATGCTGGCCCAGCTGCCTTCCAATGTAATGTAACGGGGTAATAGGATGATGGCAACATACAGCGCCACCGTGTTGATTGCCCAACGCAAGATGAATTTCATAGGAGCCTCCTAGGTATGATTTACGGGATTCTCGTCTTGAAGTTTCATCCACAACAAGGTTCGGATCGATTGGAAGCCGGCCGCCTCAATGGCGGTGCTGGATTCCCCGGCAGGATAGTCCAGCAGGAGAGTCTTGCGCCAGGGCAGGTTGCGGCGTGCAAAAAGCAACAGTGCGGTCAGATTTTGTTGACTGCCCTGCGCAGGGATGGCAACCCACAGCCGGTCGTTATTGTCAGCCATGGCTTGCCAACTTAGAACAGCAGATAATGATCCATCGGCTCGAGCCACCCAATGGCGGACTTCGTAATCCATGATCAAGCGATACAGGAACGGCCCAAGGCCGGGGCGGAGCGATCGCCAGGGTAAGGGCTGGTACCAGGTCATCAATTCCGGGTAAAGGCGCTCAAGCCAGGCGGCCTGCAGCGCCCAATCACGGGCAGTGCGAGCCGCGATTTGAATCCTTGATCCATCCAAAGCGAGATTGCGGTCCGGTTTGGCCTGCCAGAGTGTGCGGCGGGCGAGTTCCTTGAAACCCAGGCTGGCATAGAGTGCGATAGCACCGGGGTTGTCTGCACGTACATGCAGCCAGGTCGCAATGGCGTGATGCTCTTCGGCGTGGTGCATGGCAGTGGCCGTCAGGATGCGACCGATGCCCCGGCGACGACAATCCGGACGGACGGCGACATTGGCAATCAAATAGATTTTTTTCTTTTTATGGCGGTAGGGGATAAGGCTGACGTTGCCGATGATTTCACCATTCTCCTCCCAAACGTACCCGGATAATGGCATTGATACACTTTCAACTGCGTTGGCAGCCCAACGCATGAAAGCAT
This sequence comes from Anaerolineales bacterium, assembly GCA_017882145.1. Lineage (GTDB taxonomy): Bacteria > Chloroflexota > Anaerolineae > Anaerolineales > Villigracilaceae > UBA877. Next base: position 1,655 of record JADGQB010000160.1, on the reverse strand, counting down.
TATCCTGACCGGCCCGGCGCATTTGCTGGAGGTATCGGCGACCATCCGAGTCGATTGTGTCAGCAAAGCACTTCTCGACCAAATCGGCCACTCCCGGCAGGTCACGCAAGATGTTCAATGGGCGCAACTGCGGCGGCTGGGCAAGAATTGAGGAAGTTATGGCGGCCATCCAATCTATTATAGCGGAAATACTCGTTAGTAGCTTGCGTTCTGGCGGGTTTTCAGTAAAATGATAGGGAAATTCTTATGTATCTCTAACAGGATACTTTCAATTTGCGGATGTTGATTTTGTTATAATCGCCCCAATACAAAGACACAAAAGGATTCCGCTTATGATGCGATTTGATCGCTTTACCGAAAGAGCACAAGAGGCTGCCCAGCGGGCTGCCGAGATCATCCAACGCTATGGCCATAACCAGATTGATACTGAACACATCCTCCTGGCGTTGATCGAACAGCCGGGTGGCGTGATTCCCCAGATCCTGGAAATGTTGAACATCAACGCCCAGGCACTGACCGAACGTCTCGACCAGACCTTACGCATGACCCCCAAAGCCAACATCTTCGGAGGCGGGGCGGGTCAGATTTTCATTACCCCCCGGGTGAAACGGATCATCGATCTGGCCAACGAGGAAGCCAACCGGCTGAAGGATGAATATATTTCAACCGAACATATATTCCTGGCTATTATGAGCGAGCGTAACACTTCCGCCGCCCGCATCCTTGAAAGCGCCGGCCTGACCCGTGAACGGGTGCTGGATGCGATCATGCAGTTGCGCGGCGGGCAGCGGGTTACTGACCCACAGGCTGAAACGCGCTATCGTACACTCGAAAAATATTCGCGTGATCTGACCCAATTGGCCCGGGAAGGTAAGCTGGACCCGGTCATTGGGCGCGATAAAGAGATCATGCGCGTCATCCAGATCCTCTCCCGGCGCACGAAGAACAACCCAGTGTTGATCGGTGAGGCTGGCGTAGGGAAGACCGCCATCGTTGAAGGGCTGGCACAGAAGATCGCCGCCAACGATGTGCCGGAGATCCTCTCTGGCAAACGGGTGGTCTCGCTGGATCTGGGTGCCATGATCGCCGGCAGCCGCTTCCGCGGTGAATTCGAGGAAAGGCTCAAGTCAGCCATCGAAGAAGTCCAGCGCGCTGCCGGAGAAGTCATCCTGTTGATCGATGAGCTGCATACTGTGGTGGGGGCGGGGGCGGCCCAGGGTGCCATGGATGCCTCCAATATGCTGAAGCCGGCCCTGGCGCGTGGCGAATTGCAGTGTATTGGCGCCACCACCCTGGATGAATTCCACAAGTACATCGAAAAGGACGCGGCCCTCGAGCGTCGTTTCGCGCCGGTCTATGTGGAAGAACCGAGCGTGGAGGATACCATCAAGATGCTGCAAGGTCTACGCGACCGCTACGAAGCCCATCACAAGGTGCGCTTCTCTGACGAAGCCCTGGTAGCAGCCGCACGTTTCTCGGATCGTTATGTGACCGACCGGCATCTACCGGACAAGGCCATTGACCTGATGGATGAATCGGCTGCCAAGCTGCGCGTGGCGCTGTATTCCCTGCCCCCGGAATTGAAGGAAAAGAAGAACGAGATCGATAAGCTGCGCGCTGAAGAAGAACAGGCTGGTATCGAACGGGATTACGAA
>JADGQB010000159.1 GCA_017882145.1 Anaerolineales bacterium | reverse complement strand
TCTTTTCCATGTGCAAGCTTGAATGCCACCCTTCTGTCCCGGCTTTCGAACCAGGCCTCGGCTGCGTCGACTTCGTCCCAGCAGCCAATCGCTTGTCCTTCGATGGCAATGCCGGAGCTATCCCGGTAGCAATCAAAATGATGCGCGCCTTGTTCATTCATGACCATGACCGTGCTGATATCCGCGGGCAATCCATCCGTATCGATTTCGACTTCGATCTTCCCAGTTTCTGTATTCAGGATATAGCGGACTGTCAGCATCACTGAAAAACCGGCTTGCGCATAGGTAGTTTCCCAATGGAAGAAACGCCTTAACCGGTTGGAGGTGGCCGTAAGCAGGCCGCGCAGCCATGGCATACTGCGGATGACCGCCGCGGCGATATTTTTCGCTGCATAAAGCAGCCTGTTTTCCAGGTTTTCTTTTCCGCCCCTGGAGATTTTTTCAACCAGGTTCATTGTGTAAACCCCTGAAATATGCCAGGTTGAACCCTTTTGAACGCAGGTCAGGCTGACGGCTCCGGGGAAGATCGTCTGCAAGCCTCTTTGGAGCACGGGCACACCGAACCCGACCGCTTCTTCTGCCAGTTCGTGACCTTGATCCAGCAACAAAAATCCATTCTGCAAGTGAGCAGTTGGATACTCATTTCGCCCGGCTTTGGATTCCCCAATTTTCAAAGAGAGCCCTTGAGGCAATGGGATTTCGATTTCCATGAAATGATTAATCTGCCTTCACGAAATTTATCTCAGGGCGTGAATTCACTGGAATTGGCAGGGCTCGCTTGAAACAAAGCCAGACAATCCACCAGCCTGCCACCAGCCAAACCAGCACCATCAGGGTCCGCATTGCATAGCGGATCGTGGAGTATTCCACAAATAACTTTAAGAACGAATCCATCCATCCCGACATACTGGGAAAGAATAGTTGGGCAATGGATGTATTGAAGAAGCTGAAGACCAATGGGATCAGCCAAAATGCCGTCAGAGTGCGGCGGTCAAACTCTCCCGTGCAAGTCAGGATAAGCACAATTGGCAGGATCAAATTGAGGTTCGTCTCGGATAACCAGGACCGGCTAAGATAAAACACCATCACCAAAGCCAGGCTTTTCTTAAGCAGATCCTTGAAGTCCTTGATCCCCGGCAGCATGGCCAGGCTGGCAATACCCAGCGCAGGCATCCATAGCCATCCCAAAAACCATAATTGCCCGGGCAGTAGGTACGTTCCCTTGACGTATTCCAGGAATGTCATGAACGATAACCCGCCGCCTACCGTGAATTGATTATTCCAATGCTGAAGGATCGGGGACGGGTCCCATCTAAAAATAAAGAATGGAACCACACAAAACAGAACCATCGCCAGGCTGAAAACTAAAAAATAATGCAAGGTGCTCTTTAGCGACCTCCCAGCCAGGTAAATAAATATCACCGGTACGAGTGGAATGGAAGTCGGTTTTAGGGAAATAGCCAGCGCCACCATGATTGCCGGGCCGGTCAGTTGGCCTTCGCTCAGCAGGTAAAGCGATAATAGAACCAGCACTGCCATGATCGGATCGAATTGTCCCCACGCCGAGGAAGTGAGCAGCAGGAAAGGATTAAAGAGCAGGAATAACCAGGCTCTATGCGTCAGAGCTTCCCGAACCCCCAATTTTTTTAATATGTGAACCACTAAATAAGCCAGACAGATATTGGCTGCAACGATGGGGAGTTTGGTGGCCAGGTTGTAAAGCAGGAAATTGGGAATCAGTTTGTAAGTGCAAAGGTAGATCAGCCCCAATACCAATGACCAGGGTGGCGGGTATCCCAAAGTTGTGATCCCCTGGAATGTGCTGTTATGGAAGACGGCGCTTAGGTCCTGGGCAACATATGGATTCTGGCCGGTACCCACCAGGTAACCCGTCGACATGATGATGCGCATATCGTAGGCATGTCCAAAGAAATACGCCAGCAGGATCTGCAGGATGATACTCCCGCCAAGCAGTAGTCGGTCCGGGACAGCGGATCTCTTATTTGGTCGAGATTCGGCTTGAGCGGTTGGGTTCGGATGAGCCATGGTCAAGCCTTTGCCTTGCGGTTCTGGAGGACGGAGAACATGAATACAAAGCCATAACTGATCGTAAATGGAACCAGGATGACTAAACTGCTGAAGGTTTCAGTCCGAATGGTGTCCCCGATCGCCCACAGCCCCAGCACAACAAAAACGAGCTCCCAGATCCACAATGAATCGATCGGCAGCAGGTATTTACTTTGTTTCCAACCCTGTTTATTTTGAAGATCTGCATTCTTGGGCGTTCTGGCCCATTCCCAGGTTCGTCGCGTGAAAAAGGCCCGTATAGCTCCACGCAGGATGCTCAGGCTTATTCCAAAACATAGCAGGAGCAGGACCAGCAGGCTTGCCAGGTTTCTTGCCAATGACAGGTTCTGAACCTTGAGGGTGGCAAGCAGCGATATCCATGGCGCCAGTGTACACAGGGCGATAAATGGCGTCAGAAAAAACCAGATCAGGTTCTGCCAGAGAATCATTGCGCCAGCGCCTGGCAAAAAAAAGGTCTCGAAGGTTGGAACCAGGACACTAATTTGCAGGCTCTGGTAACGACTTACTCCCCAAAGTGCGCCAAAACATCCCAGCATAAATGAAATTACCATCAAAGGTTGGATCATGTAGCCTGTCAGGTGAATAAAGGCCTGCAGGCGTTGCTTTATCCCAATATTGCGGTTTCGCAGCAGACTGGGCAGGATCTTCATGGCGGTCTTCAAGGTGCCATTTGCCCACCGCCCTTGTTGCAGTTTAAAACTCGGGACAGTCGGAGGAATCTCACCCGGTACCAGCAAGTCTCTCAGGTAAAGCACGTGATACCCGCACACCTGCATCCGGTAGCTGAGATCAAGGTCTTCTGCCAGGGTATCTGCCTGCCAGCCGCCGGCTTCCAGGATGGCTTTTTTCCGGAGCACGCCCGCGCTGCCGTTGAAGTTTTGGAAGATCCCGGCCGCATATCTTCCGGTTTGTTCGATCAGGAAATGCACGTCGATGATGTGCGAGATCGCCTGGGTTAGCAGGCTGCTTTCTTTGTTTACAAAGGACCAGCGGCCCTGAACGATCGCCAAGTTATCGTCCCCGGCAAAATACGGCACCGTCCGCAGCAGAAAATCTGCCGGCGGGATGAAGTCTGCATCGAATATGGCGATGAATTCTTCATTTGTCCTGGCCAGGGCAGCCTGCAATGCGCCCGCCTTGTACCCGCTTCGGTCGGGGCGACGCAGAACCTCTATCAGGAAATGTTTTTGCCTGTATTCATCGACCAAATTATCCACTTCTTCGATGGTGTCATCGTCCGAATCGTCCAGGATCAGGATGCGGACTTTATCAATCCCATAGACTTCTACCATACACGTACAGGCCGCAACCAGCCTGCGCAGAACATATTTCTCATTGTATATTGGCAGGTGGACGCATACAGTTGGGCGCGCCGTTGATAATTCTGGCAGGACCGGGGCCCGATATTTTCGGGCTGCATTCAGAAGGTAATAATGGTTGAATCCATACAGGAAAAAAAGGAGGGTAAGGATCACCGAAAGGATAAAAAAAAGCAACTGAATAAAGAACATCTATTACCTCTTCATACATCTAGAGCGGGTCACATGGCACTCGCAGCCTGCTTCCTACAATTTCTCGCTCCGAGGTTGGCTTATTCCTCGAAACGGAATAAGTTCATTTCTTGATTATTCCACTATTTTTACAAAAGTGCCATAAGTTGCACTGAAGACTCACGATTTACACATTTTCTGATCCACGGAGTATCAGGCCCATTTTTGTGCCTGTTTCCTTCTCCGGATGGCAAGCTCAACCACCGCTGCTATTTCAATGACAAGCATCATCATAAGGGCGTTTGGCAAAAAAAGGTCATGTTATCTATTGTTATAGTACTACCGTTATTACGCGGTGGAAATGAATTTCCATTCGATGTTCTTACCTTCCTTATAAGGTTTGACTGATTCTATGGATACTGGCCTATTTATGGCATTTCCTGGATTTTGAGATTGTCCAAAGCGAGACTTACTGTTTCACCGGCATCACTGTGCCTTCATATCCTCTGCCGCACTGGGCGACAATACTGAGACCAGCTTAAGTCGCTGGCCAAATCCTTCCACCCCGCCCCTGACTTTTGATTCATCAGTCGGGTCTGATTTCGATGATGTACAGGCGGAAAAAAAGACGCCTAGCATAAATATTACCAGCAGGTAATTTACAGTTTTCATGCGTATCCTCATTTGAAAATAATATCCCGGACCATTCCGGGTTACTACTTAGATCGCAAGATTGATCATTCGACCCACACGATAACCCCCTGCTGCGTCTGTTCATTCAGGGAATTTCATTGACTTTAAGTTTAGCACGGAATATGCCTCGGGTATCAGTAAAAAGCCTAATCCACTTTACAGTCTCGTATCCTTTCTATTGACCATAAAGGTCACCCTCCAAATACTTCAACCCGCTGTCCACCGCTACCGTGACCACCGTATGTCCCGGCCCTAATTCCTGCGCCAGCGCAATCGCCCCCACCACGTTCATGCCCGAGGATGTACCGGCAAAGATGCCTTCTTCCCTTGCCAGCCGCCACGCCATCTGGCGTGCTTCCGCTTCCTCCACCCCGCGTGCTTCATCAAAGAATTTCTTATTCAGCAAAGGCGGGATCAGGCCGATGCCGATGCCTTCGACGTGATGGATTCCTCCGCTGCCTTTCGACAGGATCGGGGTGGAAGCCGGTTCGAGTGCGATGATTTTTGTCGAAGGGTCGCCAGCTCGCAGGATGTGGGCCACCCCCATCAACATGGCCGCCGTGCCAACCGAGGCGCAAAAAGCATGGATCGGGCCATCGACCTGTTCCACCAATTCCCGGCCGATTTGTTCATATCCTTTGACGGAGTCGGTATTGTTCAGCTGGTCGGTAAAGAAACTGGGCGCTTCTTTAGCAATCGCTCCAGCACGTTCAACCATCTGCGGAATCAGGTCCGGGGTGATCTTTCCGCCCTGGCTGGGGATGATGGTCAAATCCGCCCCAAAGACCCGCATGGTCTGGAGTTTCTCTCTGGCAAACGCGTCCGATGAAACCACCCGAAACCGGTACCCTTTGACCGCGCATACGCAGGCCAGCGACGAACCGGTGCTGCCGCCCGTATATTCCACCACGGTCATGCCCGGCCGCAGATCGCCACGTTTCTCGGCACCTTCGATCATGGCCAGGGCCATCCGGTCTTTATATGAGCCGGTCGGATTGTAGTATTCGAGTTTGACCAGTACCTGCGCACAATTCACCGGGACCACCTTATTAAGCCGGACCAGCGGGGTATTGCCAATCGCCTGTAATATGGACGGAACTGTTTTACCGATCATGCCTATCTCCTTCCCGCCAATCATATTCCATTTGCCGGGCAGTTTTCACAGCCAGCTCGTGGTCAGCCAGCCGTGCGACCAGGTACAGGCTCATATCGATGCCCGCTGAAATTCCGGCTGAAGTGACGATCCGTCCTTCGTCCACCCAGCGCTGGTTTTCCACTACCAAAATATTCGGGAACATCTTCCGCAGGTCCTGGATATCTTCCCAGTGAGTGGTTACGCTCTTTCCATCGAGCAGTCGGGCTTTGGCAAGCAGGAAAGCCCCCGTGCATACAGATGCAGTGACCATTGTTTCGGCCGCCTTGCGAGCGATCCATTCGATCACTGGCTGTCGTTCGAGTTGTGCGGCATGGATCCCGCCTGGTACGATCAACACATCCAGGTGAGCAGGGTTGTTGATTGTGTCCGATGGCAGGACTTGTAACCCGCCTCGGGCCAGGACCGGCTGTGAGTCGGCCGCAATCGTCATCACTTCGAAAAGCCTAGGCGTTCCTGGATGTGCGCCAGCATCCACTCGGGTCGCGGTGGTAAACACCTGAAACGGTCCTGCAAAATCCAGGACTTCCACTTCATTGTAAAGAAGGATTCCTACCATCAGAGTCATATACCTTCTCCTTCGAAAACTTACCAAATTCTGGCTCAAATCGGCACTATTCCATCGACCCAGCCCGCTTCAAAGAGCTTTATCAGTAGGCAGGGGGCTAAACCCCCGGCGAATCATTCCTTTGTGCTCCATTGTGCCCTTAGTGGTGAGCTCTTTTCCCTTCCGCGCAAGGCGCCAATTCGGATCGAATCATCAACCCTGCTCCACTCTCCTGATCGTGCGCCATGCCAGCAGCGTCAACCATCGTGACGGCATCTTCTTCTGTCCAAATTCCCAATCCTTCCAGGCTGTCCAGATCGATTCGAGTGTATAGCAACCCTGCGGATCAGCTTTGCTTTTCAATATCGCGAGCATCTCGATTAATCTTGGATCATTCTTGAGCCAGGAAAACCGGCTTAAGACTTCCAGCACGTGCACGAGGTCGTACCACACCAGCGGAACCTTGAGCTTGCGGAAATCAGTCCCCATGTAAAACATATACGGGTGTCGTGAAGTGCTTTCACACCATAAATTCAGGATCGTATCTGCCGCTGTGTGGCAGGCCGGGCTATTGTGTAATTCCGGGATTTCTGACAACGCTTTCAGCATGGCCAGATTCGCAAAAGGACAGGGATCCTCTTTGCGTCCAGGCCCGCGGAACTTGCCTAATTCTTTCGAGACCGCGCACGGCCACCCGGCATCGGTAGATAATTTAACCAGATGCTCGCAGGCCTTTAGAACCGCCGGTTCCTCGCGCATCCCAAACTTTGCCAGGGCATAAATGATCAGCGGAGCATCACATAATGCCCATGCCCATTGGTCCGTGCCCGTCCCGCCGAAATGGGCGGGGATGTTTACCGGCAGTTGGAAAGGTCCCTCGGTCGATTGGTGATCCAAAATGCGGGTGAGGATGGGTTCAATGCCGGGATCATGGATTGTTAGTCCCAGGTCGGCGACGAAGGTCAGTTTATGGAAGGGTTGCCCGGCGCTCTTGTGGCTGGAGATGACTGTCCCCGGCCATCCTGAGAGTTCCGTGACCAGCTCTTGTACCTGGGCATTCGCCAGCATGGCCTTCCGGGCAGACTTGACTCGCTCGTCTTGCTCGGATTGACCCAGCAAATCCAGCCTGGTTCGATATTCGATCCAGGCATCACCTTCCAGCAGCCAATCGACAGGAGCCTTCATGTTCCATCTCCTTGCTATTAACCGGTGTGGTTCAGCTCTAGCCAACTACCTTGGTGAGGTATTTATCCTCCGACCGAAATGAAACCATATCATGCCGGTTAGAGGTATCTTCTGACACGTTGGCAGTAATCTGCATATCCCTGGCCGTAATGCACCTTCAAATACCCTTCTTCCCGCATAACCTGGCGGTGGAACAGCCAAATCGCTGCGAGCACGTAAACCAAAAGTATCCAATTCGAGAAGATCAGGAACTGGCCAAGCAGGATGAAAGCAAAGGCAACATAAATGGGATTGCGGCTGTAAGCAAAAATGCCGCTGGTTATTAGCCGGTCGGGGTGTTCTGCATCGATGCCTACCCGGAAACTAAGTCCGAAGGAGACCAGGCTCCACAACAGCCCCAATAAGCCTGCCGTGCAAATAATCACCCCAAGCCAGGTAATTACGCCAGAGTGGATGAATTCCTGCCTGCTCACGCTGGGCCAATTGAATGCCGCTGCAAATACGCAGTAAAAATAGAAAAGGGCAAATGGCGGGATCAGGAAATCGGTCTTATCGATTTTACCGAAATTCATTGCCTCGATCCCCTTTCTTCTCATCATCAGGACCCGGGTTAATACCATCCCGATCATAAGCACAATCGTCAAGGCTCCGAAATAATTTTGCATGAGCAATCTCCACTCAGGATCAGATTAGGTTGGCAATTTATGTCCATCGAATGGACTATGCGTGCAAATTCTATCCTAAGAGATTGTTAATAACCCAGAATTCACCACAGATGAAAACGGATAAATGGGATTTTTCCTTCCGGAATACCAAAATGTTCAGCCAAGGTCCTGGTCAATCTTTCAGGGGCTGGAATTATTTCCTGCCTGCTCATTTTATCAAATCCCTCCAGTTTGAAGGGTCTTCCATACTATTAAAATACAAACCCCGTCACCAATCACTTTGACAATCACGATACTGTCCAAAAAAAGCCGTTAACTCATGATCTATTTCAACTGCCGATTTATAGATTGTCAGTCCTTATCCCTTTTATCTGCGTTCATCTCCGGTTAAATTTACCCGTTTGTCTTCCTTACAATCCCATAAAGGGCAATATGACTTATCACCAAAATCAGCGCCGCCAGCAACATCCCGATTGGTAGAAACGCACTCGGCTTCTTGATTATGGTTGAGAAATTCATCTGGTTGCTTCCAGGATGTTTACCCTACTCTCCGCTGCGGAGATCTTTCAAAATCCCGGCACGATATTGTATATGTGAAAAAACTGCGTCACACTGCTTCCCCATTGGACTCTGCGCCGAAAAACCCACATGCAAATTCTCCAATTTCCCCAATGTAAAATGTCGGACGAAATGCCAATATGCGCCGTCCTCGGAATAGTGAAATGCAATTGTTTGCGGAGTTACCGCCATGCGCAGATAGGCCTCTTGCCCTTCGATGGGTACCGAATTACAATCGTCAGACTTCCCGCGTGTCACCACCGAAACGATCATGGGTTGCTGTTGTGGGGAATACTCAAAACACAACTTGGCCCAGCTCTCATCGCTTGCGCGCAGCTGCAGCACACCCGCATCGAAAGTGGAAACGAAGCTAACCGCGACTTTGGCGCTGACGATAAAGGTCGGGTCGGGAGGCACAAACAATGCGCTTGGCGAACTATCTTGCGGGTCATTTCCCGCAGGATCACTGAACCAATCCGTATGCTCACCTGCCAGAATGGTGAGACTCCCTCTTGGCCCTACAGTCGAGCTCATTGGTTGATTCTTCCACTGAAATTCTCCGGGAATGGCGGGCAATCTGAATGCGTCCATGGATTATCTCCTCAAAACCAATACGAATTTCTTTCAAATCGAGGATTAATATGTGCATTAAACGGATACCAATAAATCTCACCCTGAGA
>JADGQB010000158.1 GCA_017882145.1 Anaerolineales bacterium | reverse complement strand
TGATCCAGCGCCAGAGTTCCCGCAGACGCGCCGAAGGCCCGGCGGCATATACAGCCGGGGTGAAATCCTGGACGAAGCGCCAGCGCCGGCCGTCTTCGCCGATCAGCCAGACCGTCAGGTTGGTTGCATTGGGGTAAACGTCCAGGAGCCAGCCGGAAATTATCTCAGTCATTTTAGCGTTTAGCTGTCAGCCGTCAGCCTTTAACGTTCAGCATTCAGCTTTTTGAGGTAAGGCATCCATCTGCTCACGCAAGCGCATGACTTCCTTGTGTTCTTCCAGCAGCATCGCGAGCAGGAAAACTTCCAAGGGCAGGGCATGCGAGGCGTATTGTGCGGCGGCCAGGTGCCGGCGGGCACTGGTAAACAAGTCATCCAGGATCAGCTGGTCCGAGCGACGCAGGGCGCGCCGGAAGCGTCCGAAGGCGGCTTCTTCTTCCAGGAAGACTTGCGTGGCGGAGGGGAGGGTACGGCCCATTTATTTACCTGCGGGCTAGAACAACCTCATCGGTCCGGGGGTCGCAGGAACCGGCTGATCGTAATAGGTATCCAGGGCGGCCTGCTGCAGCATCTCCAGCAGTTCCACGGCCACCGGACTGGGGACGGCAGGCGGATGGACGCTGACTGCGCCGCCGGATTTCTGCTCGAGGCGGTGTAAATTGGCAATGCAGCCGCGCAGCAGGCGCTTGCGCTCTGCGGCCTGGACCGACTCATCGTAGAAGGTGTTGAGCAGATCCAGAACAACAAAGGGCGAGGCGCTGGCGGGGGTGCTTCCCAGCAGCGAGAGCACCTGGTAACAGGTGAAGGCGCGCGAGACCGTGATGCGGTTGAGCACCTCCGGCCGGCCGCCGGCCTGGCGCGCCACGTTGTAGGCGTTGAAGCGGTTGCCGCCATCCAGGACGCGCACCGGGGCGCCTTTGCCTAAACGCGAGATCAGGGTCAGCAGGGTGGCATTCAGGCTGTGCGGGCCAACCAGCAGAAACCACCCACCAGTCTTGGGTTGAATACCCATACTGGGCACTTGGGATGTTGTGGGAACCAGGGATGTGAACATGCCAACAGGATAGCATCCCTGTTAGACAAAAAACACCCCCCGCGGGGATGAAGAAGAGCCGGTCCCAGAGAGGGGGGATCTTTGGGGGTGGATGCTAATCAGGGGCCTGGATTTAGGGGGGCTGAGCTTATGCGCAATTGCTCCTTGCGGTGCACATGGAATATTACCCGGTCAAACTCATTGGCGCTCATTTCCCCTTCTTCACTAAATCAGTTTTTGCCTGCGCCGGATGGGTGGCCAAGTACACTTTTACCTCCCGCTCCAGCCGGTTGCCCAGTTGATCTTTCTGGATTTCCAGATCATAGCGCGCCTGCAGGTTCATCCAAAAATTCTCGGACATCCCAAAATAACGTGACAACCGCAGGGCGGTGTCGGCGCTGATGGCGCGTTCACCATGTACGATCTCGTTGATACGACGTGATGGAACATTGATATCCTTCGCCAGGCGATACTGGCTGATTCCCCTGGGCTTTAGGAACTCTTCGAGCAGGATCTCTCCAGGGTGTACAGGTGGAAATTTTTCGGTCATCGTGATCTCCTAATGATGGTCCGTTATTTCAACATCATGGGCATTCCCCGTACGCCACTGAAAACATATACCCCACTGATCGTTGATGCGGATACTATACTGTCCGAGACGCCTGCCTGTAAGTTTCTCCAGCCGGTTACCCGGTGGTATGCGCAGATCACCCAGGCTTTCGGCCACATCCAGGATGGCCAGTTTTCGCCAGGCCAGCACCAGCAGGTTGGCCGGAAATTTCTTTGAAAATTGCCGCGCAAAAACGCTTTCCGTCTCTTTGTCTCGAAACGTTTTTATCATCCCCTAATAATAACGCCATGCGCTCTAATGTCAAGCAGAAGCGGAGTGCATCATTCCATCAATCAAAATCAACAATCCACTGTCACTCCTGCGGCTTCCCCCATGCGCTGAAATCCCACTGCGTCAGCAGAAGGCGCAGCTGCCCTTTGCTATGCGCATGAAATTTGACCAGGGCCTGACGCATGTAGCCTTGGATCGTACCCGGCGAGACCCCCAAGCGGGCTGCCATTTGCCGGTTGGTGTAGCCCAGGCAGGTCAGCGCGGTGACTTCCTGTTCGCGCCCCGAGAGTCTTTTCCAACAGCGTTTCAACTCATCCGAAGTCTGCAGGTTGGCCAGCCCGGCCGCCAACAAATCGGCCTGGAACTGCTGCAGCGGGCGCTGCTCCCGGTCGGCGCGCTCCTTCAGGTCAGCCTGCAGCAGCGCGTCCAGCTCGAAATGGCGCCGCTCCGGGCGGGGCTTCATCGTGCGCAAAAGGGCCAGCAGACGCTGCCATAGTTCCATATGGAAACATTATACAGAACATATGTTCAGTAGTCAAGCCTGACCCATTATTAAGACATAAAAGATTGACTTTATCAAGTAACAATCTTATAATGAAAATGACTGGCCCACCTATTCGAACCGAATATTGTGAGGAGATATCCATGTGGTACATCCAACCGGTTGCTGACGAAGATGTAGAGGCGGCACTGCGTGAGGTTTATAGCCAGGATATCGAAATTGATGGCTACGTCAAGAACACCAGCCGTGTTTGGAGCCATCGGCCCGAGATGATCAGCCTGTGGCTGCCGCTGATGAAGTCGATCCGCTCGAACCTACGCCTGCGCACCTATGAACTGGTGACCATTGCGGCGGCACATGCGATTGGCTGCGTCTATTGTATGCTGGCGCACGGCGCGGTACTGCGCAAGAATGGGTTTACTGCCCAGCAAGTAATCACCATCCTGGAAGATTATCACAACGCCGGTCTCAGCCCGAAAGAAGTCCACATGATGGACTACGCCAGCAAGATCAGCACAGAGTCGAAATCGGTTACACAGGCAGATATCGACATCCTGCGCCGGGACGGATTGAACGAACAGCAGATTACAGATGTTGCGCTAGCAGCCGTTCTCCGTAACTTCCTCAGCCGCTTCTTTGATTCGCTGGGAGTTGACCCCGATCCAGAACTGATCGAAAAAGAGCCAGAGTTATGGAGTTATCTGAAGGATTGGCATAAAGAATATGCGGAATAACCACAATTTTGTAAGCCCTGCCATTCAATTTCGAAATTAACTTGACTCGCACTCCAACCTATGCAATAATATGGTTGCCCTTGGTTGGCTGCCCCCCTCAGCCAGCCAGGGGTATTTTTTATCCCGAATCTGCAAAAAGGATGAGCACCCGAGGCTTTTGAAGTCTCTGAAAAGGATGCAGGCCTCCGAGTCCTTACCGTCAAGGGGACGCCCGGGAGAACCCGTGGGTCTGTGCAATCTGACAGGTCCTTACGAGCAGAGAGAAATTAAATAAAAAGGCTATCCCATTGAACGCGGATGCCAGATTGATTAATAAAAGCGGGACCTCCGAGTATTAGCAGACTCGGAGGTCTGTGTTTGTGTGAGGTTAGTAGCTGACGACCCTGGGCAATTTCTTGGCCTGTTCGACCCAGCCTTCCACCTGCTTGGCGCCTGGCATGGCGTTGACGAGGTTCTTGGCCTGGTTGACCTCCACCATCTTTTTGTAGAGATTGGCGGGCACGCGCTTCCCAAGTTCCACTACGGTATCCACACCGGCTTTTTCGAGCAGGTCGGAATACTGCTTGCCGACGCCCTTGATGCGATACAGATCGGCCCGGTTGACCCATTCCAGCACCAACGTCGCATCGATGCCGCTGGTCTCGGCGACCTGCTTGCGGCCCTTGGCAGTAGCGCCCATTTTCAGGAGCCCTTCCACGGTCTGGAGGCCGGCCTTGGCCAGTTTCTTGGCATAAGCGGGTCCAATTCCTTCGATATCAATGATCTTCATGGCTTAGTTTTCTCCTTATATCTGTCCCGTTTTGGCGGGAGGTTATCCACGAAGTCACACGTGTGCCTGCCTGCGCCAGCCTGTCCTGCCTGCGCCAGTACCGCAGGTACAGGTGGATGGACAGTCCAGGGTACCGCAGGTACAGGTGGACGGACATTCCAAGGTATCGCAGGTACAGGTTCGGCAACGTGCAGTCAGGATAAGCAGTCCAGGCAAAAACACATCAAGCAGTTAATATCATCAAGCCATCAAAAGCTGTTCCTGCCCTTTGCCTGTCTGTGTGCCTTAGTGGTATCGATCTGGGTAGAATTTGGATTGAGAGAATCTTATTTCTTCTTCCCAAACTGGGAGGTCAGGTTGCCGAGCATGTTCTCAGCTGACTTAAGGCCGGCCTCATTTTTCAGCAAACCATCGATCTGTCCCGCAATGGGCGCCGGCAGTTTTTTCTTGAGGAAATCTACCACCATATTGACAACGGTCTGGGCGGTGGCAGCCGGGATGCCGGTCTTTTTTACGATCAGATCTACCAGTTCATTCATTTGCGCTCCTTGGAAGAATAGTTCCGGATGATTTATTAATAATAGCACAAATTGGCGGTTAGTTGTAGTTTTTAGTGGTCAGTTTTCAGCGGTGAGCGATTAGTGATTAAAATAGTGCGTTGCTAATACGCAATATCAGATTAAGTGTCGATGGATACTAATGCGGGAACATCAGCAGGTGCGCACGTTTCAGGCAGAACACGATCATCGCACTTCGTGATTGAAGGGGAAGGAGGCGTCCTTTCTTGTGAAAACTCTAGCTGAGGCGTAGACAACCCTTGACAGTCCGGTCGAACCCCTGGTGTATAATATTTTTATCGCTTTGTACCGGATTTCACATGAATGCCCATGGATCCAAACGATAAACTATTCTGCAGGTTCCCCACCCTCCAGGTGATGGGACAGTGGGGAACATTTTCTTTCTTTTTTACGTCAAGTCATTTGTGCTCTTTATGCTTTTTGTGTATTTTGCACGTGCCTGTCCCCAACCTATGGGGATCGTGCTAGCGCTCTTTTTCTTCGGGAGTCACCCATGAAACGCTTCCTGATCATTCTCGTGAATGCCTGCTTATGTGCATACTTGCTGGTTGGGGGTACGCTGCCCGTCCAGGCCAGCCAGCTACACGACCCGGTGATTTTCACCATTTACCTGCCGCTCGTAATCAAATCGATTGCTGCTCCCTCAGCTACCACAGGCGCTGCCGCGAACATCTCCGGCACAAGCGCCACACTGAATGGCAGCGTGAATGCCAACAATGGCAGCGCAACCGTAACCTTCCAGTATGGTCTCACCACCAGTTACGGCTCCAGCGTAACCGCCACGCAGAGCCCGGTGAGCGGAACAGCCAATACTCCTGTCAGCGCGGCCATTAGCGGCCTGACCCCAAACACGCCCTATCACTTCCGGGTTGTGGCTGTGAATACAGGCGGGACCACCAATGGTTCAGATGCCACCTTCACCACCAGTCCAATCATCGCGACATCCATCAGCGCCGGAGAGTACGTCACCTGCGCCCTGACGAATACGGGTGGTGTTAAGTGCTGGGGAAATAACTCGGATGGGGAATTGGGAGATGGAACAACGACCGAAAGGCATACGCCGGTTGACGTGAAGGGGTTGAACAGCGTGGTTGTAACGGCGGTAAGCAACGGATACAAGCACACCTGCGCGCTCACCAGCCTGGGCGGGGTCAAATGCTGGGGCTTCAATTTCGATGGCGAGCTGGGCAATGGTAAAAACACCAATTCGCTTACGCCCGTGGATGTGAGCGGACTGACTTCCAATGTAGCCGGCATCAGCGCCAATGGCTTCCATACCTGCGCCGTTACGAATGCCGGGGCGGTCTGGTGTTGGGGATATAACGGTTACGGCGAGCTGGGAAATGCAACAACCACTTCGAGCAACACTCCGGTAAAAGTAAAGAGCGGGACCGGGACGGATTACTTAAGCGGGGTTAGCGTGGTCAAGGCTGGAGGTTACCACACATGCGCCCTGCTTAGTTCCGGCGGGGTGGTATGCTGGGGAAAGAACGATACCGGCCAGATCGGGGATGGGACTTTCATCAACCGGCTCACGGCGGTGAACTCCGGGCTAACGAGCGGGGTAGGCGCCCTCAGCGCCGGGGACGCACATACCTGTGCCCTTATCTCTTCCTCGCACGGGCTCAAGTGCTGGGGCTATAACGCCTATGGCCAGCTCGGGGATGGGTCCACCACCAACCACAACACGCCCGAGACCATCAGCGCGCTTTCCAGCGGGGTGGATTCCCTCAACGCCGGGGCCAGGCATACCTGCGTGTTGATGCAGACGGGAAGTGTCAAATGTTTTGGCTACAACGCTTATGGTGAGTTGGGAAATGGAAGCACCACTTCGAGCAGCACACCGGTGAATGTGATGAACGGGGGGGTTCCTTTGAGCGCGGTTAGCATAGTCAAGGCCGGTTATTTCCACAGCTGCGCCCTGCTGACAAGCGGCGGGGTGCGCTGCTGGGGGGATAACGGCTTTGGAGAGCTGGGGAACAACTCGACGAACAATTCCAACACGCCGGTAAGCGTGGTTGGGTTTCCGTAAAAACGGTAGCAGTTAGCTGTTAGCAATTATCCAGGATATGACCGTCACCTTATCGTGAAGGTGACGGTCATTTTATTCCGTAGGGAGGTTACGTTTGATGGCCAAGAAAAGCTGCAAGAGGAAATCGACATCCAAAGGCTTGGTCAACACGGCTTTGATGCCTTCGGACAGCCCTTGCTGGATCAACTCATCGGCGGCATAGGCGGTCATCAGGATGGTAGTGAGGGCCGGGTGGGCCGTGCGGGTTTGGCGGTAGAGCGATACCCCATTCATATCCGGCATTTTGACATCCGTCAACAGGATATCCACCGGATTATCCCGCAGGATCTGCAAGGCGTCCCCACCGGTATTGGCGGCATGCACCACAAAGCCCTTGACTTCCAGGATATCCGCCAGGGAGCGGGTCATGGCGACGTTATCATCCACGATCAGAACGGAGACAAGAGCTGCAGACATCGGTTACCCCTGAGGGCTGCGTAATTATTCAACCCCCTGCGGGGAGACAACCTGGCCGGATTCGGCCGGCAAATATAGCCTAAAGGTGGAGCCCAAGCTGGGTTCACTTTGTACTTCGAACCGCCCGCCGTTGGCCTCCACCAGTTTTTTACTGACGGCCAAACCCAGTCCGATGCCGGTGGCCTTGGTGGTGTAAAGCGGCTCGAAAAGTCTCGACATGTTTTCCGGCGGGATGCCGATACCTGAATCTTTCACGGCAATCCAGACCTGGTCATTCTCCCAACCGGCCGAGATGACCAGCCGCCCGCCCTCCGGCATGGCCTGGCAGGCATTCGTGATCAGGTTGCCGAGCACCTGCTGGATATGAAGCGCATCAGCATACACCTGCGGCAGGTCTTCCGGCAAGTCCATGCTCAATTCCACGCCAGCCTGAACTTGGAAACGATCCAGCGTTTGATGCACCAACCTGGCCACGGAGAACGGTCTGCGCTCCGCAGAACTGAGGCGCGCATAATCCAGCAGATCGCCGACGATGCGGGTGGCGTTGTGGACTTCGTTTTCGATCATAGTGTGGTGCTGCCGGATCTTTTTGTTGGCATCCGGCTGAACCAATTTCAAGTAATAGATCGAGTTGCTGATGACCCCCAGTGGGTTGCGCAGTTCATGACCCACTCCGCCTGCCAATTGACCCAGTACGGCCAGTTTCTCCTGGCGGACAAGTTGTTCCTGGGCCAACTGCAGATCGCGCGTGCGTGCCTCCACGCGTTGTTCGAGGGTGGCATTCAACTGGCGGATCTCTGCTTCAGCACGCTTGCGCTCAGTGATGTCCACCACGGCAGACATCAAGTACTGAGGTTTGCCGGCCACATCTCGTCTCACAGAAGAACTAAGATCCGCCCAGAGTACCTGACCATCCTTCCTTAGAAATCTCTTAGTGAAGCGGGTAGCATCTTTTCCACCGGAAAGCAGGCTGTCGACCTCGTGTTGGGTCATTTCAACATCATCGGGATGGGTGATCTCCTGCCATTTTTTGGCCTGGAGTTCTTCCTGGGAATAACCCAGCATTTCACAAAAGGCCCGATTTGTACGCATCTCGCCGGTAACCTGGGTAATGGATTGCCCAACGTTTGAATTCTCGAAAAAGTGCTTGAATTTGTCTTCGCTTTCACGCAAGGCCTCCACGGTTTCCACTCGACGATCCTCGGTCCTCAGCAGCACCCCCATCAGAACTGTGGCAACCGGGAAGATCAACAAGATCGGCTGCCAGAGCCGGCCGATAGCTGCCAGCCCGGCCGGCCAGGGGATGAGCAGCAACTGGCAGGCCAGCATGACGATATGCGCACCGACTCCAACGGCATACAATACCGGGAGCCCGAACCGGCTTGGCCGGTTGCCGGAGAGACGTCGAAAGATCAGCCCTACCATGGCGCAGCTGAGAATGGTGGCAGTGCCGGCCCAGACACCGTTCCCGCCGAGCGTCAGGCGGTAGAGGCCGGCTACCAGGACCGAGACGATGGTCACATAGCCCCCACCAAAAAGCCCCGCCATAACCATCACGATCGAGCGACCATCATAGACAATGCCCGAGGAATAAGACACTGACATCGCCATGCCGACCACAGCCATCCCGCCGAACAACAGGCCGGCCAGTATTTTTATCCACAGTCCGCCCGTATGGCGCACCCGGGCCAACATAGTATAAAAGGTTGTGAGAGCCACAAGCAGGGCTGCGTTCAGGATCAGGTCACGGTACATGGAAGGAATATTCTCCTTCATTCAATCAATTGTCTAGAGGAGTGATAAAACCATTTTACATCTAATTAGAGGTATAGGAGGCACCAGAAGTCCCAGAGGCATCAAAGGGGTTTGATGTTTACAGTAGAGCGAAACATGTCCCCAGCAGCTATCCTTATCTGCCCGACACTATCCCCGGCCTTGCCGGGTTTGTTTCTGGGTATACATCAGGGCATCTGCCTTGGAGATCAATTCGCTTAATGTGCAAGGAGCTGCAGAATCGTAGCAGGCGATTCCCAGGCTGATGGACAGCTGCCAGGGATGGCCGCAGGACTGGTTATGTCGCTCCAGGGCGGATTGAAGGCGCTTTGCCAGGGTAGCGGCGCTTTCCAGG
>JADGQB010000157.1 GCA_017882145.1 Anaerolineales bacterium | reverse complement strand
GTTTTGAGCAGAGGGGAAAACTAAAAGAGTTATCGATCGAATGATGTTACCTCGCTTTCTAGCCAGGTTCATCTCTTCTTTCAATGACCTAAGGGGATCCAGTCGGGAGAAACAAGTGGAAAGCTCACGCTGTTCGCCTCGCCGTCGATCGTGAGGCTGGTCTATTATTGATTGGCAGGACATGCCGGCACGTGCAGATATTTCTGGCATTCCTCCAAAGTAAGGCTGCGCGTCAGGCGGGATTTCGCCATCGCCACCACTTCATCTACCGGTAGAACAAAAACGTACACGCCGGACACGGCGCCAACCGCCAGCCGTTTTCCATCCGGGCTGAAGGCAACACTGCCGGCTCCAGCGCTGTCCGCGGGAATGGTCACCAGGTTTTCGCCGCTGGTTGCATCCCAGAGGCTCGCCGCGCCGTCATCACCGGTGGAAGCGAGCTGTTTCCCGTCCGGGCTGAACGTGACGGATCGAATTCGGCCGGTTTTTCCCTTCAAGGTTATCAATTCATTTCCTGTGAACGTATCCCAAATCCGTATGGTGCCGAATCTGTTCGCAAGCGCCAGGCGCTTCCCGTCGGGGCTGAAAGCGGCGCTAAAGATCGTCACACCATCCATGGAGAGGGCGAATAATTTTTCTCCTGTGGCAGCGTCCCAAATGAATCCATGTCCCCATGCATCGCCTGCGAAAATGCGGGTTCCATCCGGACTATAAGCTACGGAGAAAAAGTATAATCCCGGCTCCTGTAATGTCAACAACGCTTTGCCGCTTGCCAAATCCCAAATGATGACTGTGCCATCAAAACCTGCGCTGGCGAGGCGGGTTCCGTCCATTGAAAAAGCAAGGCTTTTAATCAGATCTGTATGCCCAACAAGCGTGAGCAATTGTTTGCCGGTCTTCGCATCCCAGACGACAATGGTTTTATCATTGCTTGCGGCAACCAATTTTCCATCTGCACTATAGTCAAGGTAGTCGGCATGTCCGCTAAAGGTCAGCAATTCTCTCCCGGAATTCGCATCCCATAGTTTTACAGCATTTTCCGCTGGATAGTCTGTGAAGATCCTTGTTCCATCCGGGCTATATCTGATATCAAAAGTCCGATCAGTACCAGGGCTCTCCGCGGTTAAGTCTCTAGGAATAAAAAGTGCTTCACTGGCTGGTGTAATATCCCACACACGCGCTGTACCGTCCCAACTGGCAGTCGCAAGACGCGTGCCATCGGGACTAAAAGCAACACCGGCGACACCACTGGTGTGACCGGAAAGTGTGTATAACACTTCACCTGTTGTAGTATCCCAAACTTTCGCGGTAGGGTCATCCCCTCCGGCGGTCGCGGCGAGTTTTCCATTCGAATTGAAGGCAATATCAACGGGAAAATCTTGAGTTTGCCTGTGGTCTAAGTTGGTACTCAACAATACTTTACCTGTAGACGCGTCCCATATTTTTATTGCGTAAATTCCATCACTTGCCACCGCTACGCGGGTACCACCCGGGCTGAAGGCGACGCCGCGCATATCCATTCCCCCCTCAACCGGCAGGGCGAGCAACTCTTTTCCTGATATCGCATCCCACACCCTGACGTTACCATCATCGCAACTTGTGGCAATGCGCTTCCCATCCGGGCTGAACGCGACATCAAAAATTGCATATCCGTGACCGGAGATGGTGAGCAATTCCCGGCCGGTGACCGCATCCCAAACTTTAAGGGTCTTATCCCCGCTTGCCGTCACCAGGCGGGATCCATCCGGACTGAACGCAATCCGCGATACCACATCTGTGTGGCCGGATAGCGTAAGCAATGCCTCTCCCGTGGCAGCATCCCACACTTTCGCCGTGTGGTCATCGCTGGAAGTGGCAATGCGCTTCCCATCCGGGCTGTAAACGATGCCATTGACTGAATCGGTGTGACCCGTCAGAGTCAACAAAAGCTGTCCCGTCTTAGCATCCCAGATTTTCCCGGTTTTATCCTGGCTGGCTGTAGCGATGCGCGTGCCGTCCGGGCTAAAGGTGACGCTCCAAACTTGAGAAGCATGGTGAAGGACAAGCCGGACGCGCGTAGCCAGCAGGGAACGATGCAGGGCATTTTCAGCCTCGCTCGTATCAGCGGCTGATTCAGCCTGTAACGCCAGCAGCAGGCTTCGTTCGGGATCGTCATCGAGATTGCTGATGGCTGCCGCGGCCAATTCCCTGGATGTGGCGATATGGAGTTCAGATTGAGCCTGGATTTTGCTTGTATTTGCAGTGGCCGCATTTTGTTGCGCAACTTCGGCATTATTCTGAGCTGCAGTCGCATTGTGGTTGGCCTGATTTCCGAAGAAAACCGCAAGGGTGGCCAGCGCAACGGCGAGCACGAAAGCACCGGTAAGAAATAATGCGCGCCGTCTTAATTGTTTTGTGGCGCGGCTTTGGGTCTCGGCCAGTTCCATGGCGCTTTTGAGTTCACGCTGGCGCTGGGCCTCGCGCTCCAATGCGGCTTGTTGTTCCTGCTCTATGGAGGCGGCGATAAAGGCGCGTTCCGCCGGGTTCAAGCGCTGTTCATTAACCGAGGCCCACTCACGCGTTTGCGCCAGGCGCGCTCCGCGATACAACTCGCCGGTATCGTGGCTGCGCGCTTCCCATTCGGAGGCCGAATCGGTCAGATGACGGTGCAGAAGCAAGCCCTCGCGATCTTGCGACAGCCATTCGTGGAGTCTTTGCCATTCACGAATCAACGCCTCGTGTGCGACCTCGGCTGTGTCTTCGTTTAACGTGATCAACCTTGCGTCCGCGAGTGTGTTCAGCACCGCGCGCAATTGGATGGCTTCTTCCGATCTATGGGTCAGCTCATTCAGTGTCGCACGCCGGCGAGTATCTTCGGTGCCTTCGCCCAATTCTGTCAGACGCAAAAATATGTCGCGGGCGAGATCTTTTTGGGCTTGATTGAGTTGATCAGTGAAGACGCTTTCCGCCGTCTCCGCAATTGCACTGCGCACACCGCCCGAAGCGCGATAGCCCTCGTGTGTAAAAGTCCGCCCGCAGCGGCGCTCCCAGGTGGCAAGCAGGGCATGGGAAAGCAAGGGCAGCGAGCCGGGCTCCGGTTGCCCGGTCCCGTCCACACCAAGGTCATTTAATATGAGTTCCACCAGACCAGGTTCAAATTCCCAGTCGCCGCGTTTGGCAGGTCCTTCAATGGCGCGGCGCAGTTCTGCCTGGGTCATCTGCCCGATATATTCCTGATCAGCGGCGACGGCTGCGCGCAAAAGCGGATACTGCGCGCAGTGCGAATAAAAATCTGCACGCAGGGCAATCACCACAGTTGTTTTCGCTGACTTATCGCCCGCGATGGAAATCAATCTATCAATAAATGCCGAACGCTCATTTTCGTCCCGGCAGAGTGTGAATGATTCTTCAAATTGATCCACCATAACCAGGTGATTCTGGCCTTTTTTCGTACCAGGTGAGCTGTAATTGGCTGCCAGCATTTTCAACGGATCCGTGGCAGGAGTGAAGATGTGAATTTTCCAGCCGAGGCGTTGAAGCCCAACAGCCAGCCCGGCGCGCACGAGCGACGATTTACCGCTTCCGGATGCGCCGATAACGGCAAGGAAGCGGGACGAGGCGTTCACGGCAAGATCCGTAACCCGCTTCACGAGATGGGTTGTGAGGGTTTCGCGTCCAAAGAAAAGCTCTGCATCCGCCTGCTCAAAATACAATAATCCCTTGTAAGGAGCAATGCCCGGCGCGGGCGCGTCTCCCAGCCGCGCGGACTTTGCCAATAATAAAAAGCGATCCGTTAATTCCGGTTCGCTTTCAAGATGCAGGGCTGGAATAAAAAGGGCCTGGAGGGTGGTGAGATCAGGCAGACGCTGGTTTTGTTCCAGGCGGCTGATTTGTGCTTCGCTGTAGCCAACGGTGATGGAAAGCTCCAGCTGGGTGAGACGTTCGCGGCGGCGGAGATATTTGAGCAAATCCCCAAAGGTTTGGAACGATTCGGGAGATATAGATTGGGAGGACATGTTGCTCCTGGTAACCAATATCGTCGAATGGTTATCTTGATCCATTGTACAACTTAATTGGTAATTTCAAGAGTTGTTTACCTCAAATTATCAGATTGGCAAGAAATGTCATATATTATTTTGAGAGGGATACTATGATGCAGGTATTATAGGAGATCAATCATGTTCACAAAAAATGCTTTGATAAAAACCATCTTCGTGGTTATCACCATACTCTCCCTTGCGGCCTGCGCATCACAGGCAAGCCCAACGGGGACATCTGCTCCTGTGGCAACGTCTGCACAGGCAAGCCCAGCGACTACATCTGCTCCCGTGGCAGCGTCTTCGCAAACCCAGGCGATTACCCTGAAATTGGCTGTCTCCGATGATACGGGTAATCCCAGCGAACCCTATGTCAGAGAGTTCATAAGCCAGGTCAGCAGCCTGTCTGCAGGCGCCATCACGATCCTGCCCTCCTGGAATGCGAGCCCGGACAACTACGAGCAGGGGGTAATCAAGGCGGTCCTCGCAGGCCAGTTCGACCTGGGCCTGGCGGCTTCACGCGCCTGGGATACCGCAAGCGTCAATATCACCAGTTTTCAGGCCTTGCAGGCGCCTTTCCTGATCGATAATGACGCTTTGGCGCTGGCCGTGGCGACCAGCGACGCTGCCACGCAAATGCTGGGTAACCTATCGACATCCGGAGCCGTGGGCCTCACGATGTGGCCCGAAGACCTGCGCCATCCCTTCTCGCTCGTTCCAGGAAAATCCCTGCTCTCCCCCGCTGATTTTTCAGGGTTGAGTATTCGGGTAACACCCTCAGCCGTGAGCAATATGATCATCGAAAAATTGGGTGGGACACCCATGTTCGCGGACAGTGGTTACCAGGGGGCTGAATCGGGGTTGCGCCAGGGATCGTCGCTATCGGGAGCCGCCACTGCCACCGGCAACGTGACCTTCTACGCCAAGTTCCAGGTGTTGTTTGCCAATGGCGCCGCCTTCAAAGCGCTCAGCGCAGCACAGCAGGCAGTTTTACGACAGGCGGCCGAGGCTGCCCAAAAGAAGGCCATTGCAGAACACCCCAGCGATGCACAAGCCGCCACAGCCTATTGCGCGGATGGCGGTACAGTCGTGCTGACCAGCGCGGATCAGGTGGCGGCTTTTGAGAAGGCTGTACAACCTGTCTTCGACTATATCAATAAAGACCCCGCCAATGCCAAACTGATCGCGGCGTTGCAGGATCTCAAGTCAAAGACCAGCGCCTCAACCGGAGCGGCGGCTTGCGGGGCATCCCCGGCGCAGATCAATCCCACACCCACTGCAGCCAATCAGGTCTGGTCTCCGGGTCTGCCCCCGAACGGGGTTTATAAAGTTGATTATTCGGTTGATGAGTTGGTCGCGTTGGGGTTTTTAAAATCGGATGCGCAGAGTTGGGCCGGAACATTCACCCTGACGCTCCAGGACGGTAAAATGGTGGAGGTCTATAATGACGGGGGATCCTGTTCGTCAACCTACGCCCTGGCCGGGAATAACGTGCGCTTCACTTTTCCCACCACTGGAGACCAGTGTACGAATGCGGTTGACGACGTACAGTGGCGCATCGACAACCAGGGGCTGCACTTTCATGTTATTACCAGTTTACACGATACCGCCGCCATTTGGGAGGGAAAGCCGTGGCAGAAAGTTCAATGAACCAGGTTGCTGGTCAAGGGTTTATGAGGAAGGAGCCAAGCCAGACCGAGATGTTTTATAAACAGAAACAATCGGAGTAGCCCATCAGGAATACCAATTATTCCAGGTAGAATATTGGAGTGAAGGTAAGTAGGTGATATGCATCATTTACTTACTTTTCACTCCATTCTTTAAGAATTATATCGCCAGATCAATAAAGAGTGGTGATTTCAGCAAGAATTTTATTACTCGACCAACTATGATTCACGGCTGCGGCGCGATCCTGGCCGGCACCGGCAGGAGTCAGACCTGCGGCCAAGCGATTATGAGTCGATTGGTGATGGATGAAATAGGTAACACCAGCATTCCTTGACTAAACTGGCTACATAGATTACATTCCAAAAAGCAATGCCGGTGATCCATAGTTTCCCCTGATTTCAGGGAAGGGCGCGGTTCGGAACAGATCCCGTTTGGGGCACCGATGGATGCGGGTAAAGCAGGCTGTCACGGTCGAATGGAGCAGTTGATAACCCAGAACACCTCCTTGGTTTTTAATCAGCAGGATAAGCCCCGCGTTAAAAGAATCACGATTAAGAACCCCCAGGTTTTGACCGGTGTGCGTGATATCCAGTCCTTGGAGGTCAGTTTACTCCAATGGTTTATCATAAAGAACTCGGATGCGTTATAATTGATTTAATCTATCGTTTTTATCGTTATTATAGAGGCCGCCGATGGATGATCGATCGAATGATGACCTGTGGTACTGGTATCTCACTGGAAAGAAACGGGTCTCTTTTCCGGAGGCATACGAACGCGCCTTTGATGCCTACAGAAAAGTATATCGATTATTTCCTGGCCACCCGCGTTGCTTCGAGTGCGATATACCCATGGCGGGCTTGGCGGGTATTCTACTAAGGCCGTGGGGGAGTCATCCTTCTTCCTTCAATTCGCGCTTTTGCAGTCATTGCGAAACCTTCGCCCGATCGCGAGAGGCAGGCGCAGAAGTCGAGCTGACGCTCCTCTTTGCCGATATTCGCGATTCTACGCGATTGGCGGAAGAGGTAGGCACCTCTCGATTCAAGGACCTTATCAGGAGATTCTATAAAGTAACCAGCGATGTGCTGATCCAGCATAATGCCATGGTCAACCATTTGATGGGCGATCAGGTAATCGGATTATTTGTCCCACGTTTTTCGGGAACGGATCATGCCAGGGTCGCTATTCAAGCCGCCCGAGATTTGTTACGTGTTACCGGTCATGAGCAGCCGGGCGGCCCATGGGTCTCTGTAGGCATCGGAATTCATACAGGATTGGCTTATGTAGGCATGGTCGGGTCATCGAAAGGGGTAAACGAAATTGCTGTACTGGGAAGTGCGGCAAATCTTGCCGCGCGGCTTTCCTCCCACGCATCGTCCGGAGAAGTGCTCTTGAGTGCCGAAACTTCAAAGGCTGCAAATCTTGATTCAACCGGGCTGAAAAGCCGCCTACTTGAACTGAAAGGGATCAGCAATCCGGTTCTGGTCAGCGTTCTTCCGTCAACGACTGCCCAGCGATAATCGGTCTGATCTTGCCCGGATCTGGAAGAGCCTCCATTTTTCTTATTTTTGGAAATTATGGGCAGGGTTACGGGATGACAATCCCGGCAACCCTGGTGCTGGAAAGCGATAAGCAAAGTGCGTCTGAAATCCCATCTCTTTTGGCTTCGGGCGGTACTTTTCGTTATGGAATTCGCTGAAGAACCCACACCTCCGGCGCCTCTGCCCTTGTGGGTACTCGTCCCGGGGGAGAGAGGAGAGCGAGGCTGGCGCCGGGAAGCGGCCGCGGAAAGCACCCATATATGGGTGAAGCACCCAGATATGGGCGTGAAGGTCATCAGTCCCAGCGATTCATATCGCTGGGACTGCCGATAACCTTTCGCCACTCAGTGGTACAGGCGTGGCACTTTGGGAACTAGAGGGCCCCTCGGCGAGTGAGGCGGGTCACGATCTTAGCCAACAAAGTTAAGAAGAAAGCGAGTAAAATGTCTGCTTTACAGACGTTATAAAACTGATCAACCAGCTCTTACATAGGAGAATAGCATGCCTCGCATCAAATGCCACTATACCGAATGTGTCTTCTTAGATGACGGCTACTGTAGCGCTGCATCGGTCGAATTGGACCCCCAAACCGGCTGTGCTACCTTTGTGCCTACTGAGGAAGCTGCTGCCAAAGATGAAGATTGGGAAGATGAGGAACAGGAAGAAGAAGAGGATGAGGTCGACGAAGAAGAAGATGACACCTGGGAAGAAGACAAGGACGGTTTGTAACCGAGCCGATTTGAAATTAGACATGTACCCTGGCAAGCCTTAACGAAATGTAACTTCCTTGCAACTAAAGAGGGGGCATAAGCTTATATAATTGGAAAGTAATATGGGAATTTAAAAATATAGGAAACCCATGGAAAAAACTTTTCATTGGCGAAATTCCAAGGTATTTGTTCTGGCCTGTATTTTTTCGATCATCATAGTGGGGTTGGAATTTGCGGCTGTCTACCTGGTGACAGGTGAACAGCAAAAAACCATCATATCGGATTTTAATGCTGTAATTCTTGATGCTTTGGTTTTCGCGGCGTTTCTGATCGCTGCAAAACAATCCGCAGCCTACTCAAGGCATCTGGCAATTGCCTTGGGATTATTTTGCCTGGCAATGTTTAGTAATTTGTTGGCAGACATCAGCTGGGGATTTATTCAACTTGGGCTTAAGCAAGATCCATTCCCCTCAATTCCAGATCTTTTTTATCTAATTTATTATCCATTAATTCTGGCCGGTGTTTTTTGGTTGCCAAGAAACCGTGCAGATCGTCGCGAGAATCTTAGGAGGACGCTGGATATCGCCATCGTTCTGCTGGCGTCCACTCTTGGACTCTGGTATTTTCTGATCGGCCCATCGATCCAATCAAATACCGGCGAACCATTGCTTAATCAAATTATTTTATTGGCCTACTCGGTCGGGGACGTGGTATTGCTTGGAGCGCTGCTCAATATTATTTTCAGCCGTTTTGAAGAAAGCATTGCTGTTGCGTTGATCTTTATGTCTGCAAGCCTGGCAGTTTCCATTGTTGGGGACTGCATTTACTCCTACCAGGCTCTGCAGGGTACTTATGTAAGCGGGGGTGTATTAGACATCAGTTGGATTATTGGTACTTTGCTGTTCGGCCTGACAGCCATATCCTTTATCGTCTTCAACAGACACAAGGCTGATCCTGCACAATTCTCGCAAACCAGGCGGCTTATTCAAAAAATTCAGACGTTCCTACCCTTCTTATCCTATATATTGCTGGTTTGCGCTTTTCTTCTGCTGGTCCTGGCCGGTCCAAACTCGAAATCGATGAGCTTCGATACGATATCAATATTTGTAGGAGGAGTTATTGGCCTGGTACTGGTCAGGCAAGTT
>JADGQB010000429.1 GCA_017882145.1 Anaerolineales bacterium | reverse complement strand
TCCAACATAATGATGCCCAGCGAACGATGACTACGTGAGACTCGGTTCAGCTCGCGTTCCAGGGTTTCTTCCATATAGAGCCGGTTGAATAAACCGGTCAGATGATCCCGGACGGACTTCTCGCGCATGAGTGCTTCGCTCTCGACCAGGGCATCTTGAGCATGTTTACGCTCGGTGATGTCACGGATGTTGCATTGGATGACTTTCTCGCCGCCCTCCAAATAGACATTGCTGACGAATTCCACCTGAACAAGGTTTCCGTCTTTCGTTCTCAGCGGTAAATCTTTATAACGGATGTATTCATTCTTTTGTAAGGCCAGGAAGGCTTTCTTACTGGCCTTAATATCTTTGAATGCACCCACTTCCCAGAGCCTTTTTCCGATGAACTCCTCACGCGAGTATTTCAATAGTACGATCAGGAAAGGGTTAACGTCAGTGATCGATCCAGTTTTGGCATCCAGGATTAAGATCCCATCCTGGGCTGCTTCAAACAGGCGCCGGTAGCGAAGCTCTGAAGTTGTTATTTTTTCCAGACTAGTCTTATTCGCTTTCCTATCTATATCATTCATATTTTTGGTGCCTTTCCTGCACTAACCCCTTGGCACAATGCACCCTGAACGAATCCATATTGGTGGGGGAATTCCGTTCCTCGTGGAGCCTCAACGCACGAAGCAACACCATAATATACAATTATTATAATCATTCATCTCATTTATTGGAAGTGATAAAGAGAGTATTTGCTGCCTAACCTGGATTGGCTTGTGCATCGGCGTAATTGGATTGTGTTTGTACGCTTGACTGCCATCGGCCTGCATCGGATGGAGGTAGGGTAGTTGGATGGAAATACTCCTGCTGACCTCCAAGGATTTCTGCACAAGTGCGGTAATCACGGTTGTTGTACGGGATGGCAGATTCCCAGCCTGGATCGAGGTGGTCCGCTTTTTTGGCAGCGCATTCGAAAATATCAAAGCGTGCATTGGTGGCAGCCACGCAGGCCTCGGATTCATTTTCTGCCATTACGTACAAGATAACCTTCACACGATACAATTTCTTTTCCATTTTTCTGCTCCTTTCGAAGTGCTGACGAATAATGTGGTTAAAAGGATTGTGAGTAGTAACCCGAAACCCCGATTACCAGATTTTTCGCGGCTGTCATCCGCAGGGGTTAACAAGTATTCATACCGGTTCCGAGACCAGCCTGGCATCTGATTGAAAAACAGTATTTTCCACCTTGGATGCAGCTTCCGTTATGACCTGGCTGGCTGGCAGGGTGAAGAAAAACAGGCTGCCCTTGCCGAACTCGCTTTCTACACCCACCTGCCCGCCTTGCTTTTCGACGATACGCCGTACAATCGACAGCCCGAGGCCATGCCCGGACTTGTGGACCTCCCCGACCTGGGTGAATGGAGAAAACAGGCGTGCCTGGGCTTCCGGTGTGAGTCCTTGACCATTGTCGCGGATCCAGAAGCGCACCATGCCATCCGGCTGGTTTTGGGCGCCCAACCTCACCCGGGGAGACTGTCCGCCATACTTGAGCGCATTACTGATATAGTTGGCCCACACTTCTTCAATCCAGGGGGCATAGCCGATGGCGGCTGGCCAGGTTTTAGGGAAGGTGATGCGGCCTCGGTACTCTTCGACCATGCTCCTCAATCGCTTCCTCACATTCGCCACGACACCGGCCATATCCACAGATTCCGCCGGTGCATCCACCTTGCGGACTTCCGATAGGAGCAGCAGATTGTCGATGATCGCGTTCATCTCGTAAGCCGTGGACTGGATTTGCTGTACAAAATCCTGCAACTCTTCCGGCTTCAGGTCGGTGATAAACCTTATCGCGTCGGAAGATCCGATGATAATGGCCAGCGGGTTCTTGAGATCATGGGCGATGGTATGTGCATAGGCTTCCAATTCTTCATTGCGTGACTGCAAGGAGGCTGAATGCTCCCGCAAAAATTCGTTTGACCTCTGAAGAGCCTTGAGTTCGTTCCGAACATCCATCTCGGGAACATCCAGTACTTCAAACAATTCCGGGACTTTCAAGCCTGGCTTTTGGTAAAAAAACTCCATGAGCAATTTGCGTTGTTCATATTGTGTCATCTCGCAGCCCTTTCTGACATTTAATGATTCCAATTTCCTTTATATATATTAAAACAAACACTCCCCGACCGCATCCATCCGTCGGGGAGTGTTTTCCTCCGCCACTTGGGGGAGGGCACGCAGGGTCAAGCCACCAGGCGGTTGCGGACTGCAATTGCTACGGCCTCGGTGCGGCTGGAAATCCCCAATTTGGATAGGATGTTGCTGACGTGGGATTTGACTGTGGAAGGACTGATGGTTAATCTTTCTGCAATCTGTGTATTGTTCAACCCTTCAACCATCAGGGCCAGCACAACCCGCTCCCGTTCGGTCAGGTCGATTCCGGGTGCCGGGGGCTTGGAGGCGGCATGTACCAGTGCCTGGGCGGCCTCGGGTGAGAGGGTGGCGCGGCCGGCATGCGCGGCGCGGATGGCTTGCGCCAGTTCGTCGGCATCAATATCCTTAAGCAGATAGCCGATGGCTCCGGCTTGCAGAGCGCTTTGGACCAGGAGCTCCTCTTTGAAACTCGTCAGCGCAAGCACCTGCACCTTCGGGCACTGCGCGCGAATGAGGCGCGTGGCGGTGGCTCCATCCATGTCCGGCATGACCATGTCCATCAGGACCACATCCGGCTGTTGTTGGGCGCAAAGTTGAACGGCGGCCTTCCCGCTGGCAGCTTCGCCCGCCAGTTCCAGGTCATCGAAGACCTTCAGGAAAGTCGCCAGGCCTCGGCGGACCATTGTATGATCGTCAACAACCATGACACGGATGGGTTTGAAGGAAGGTGTCGTCAT
>JADGQB010000156.1 GCA_017882145.1 Anaerolineales bacterium | reverse complement strand
GAGATGAAGTCAGCGCCATTCTGCTTGGTTCAGGTATAGAAAGTTTGGCTGCCGAATTGGGCAAATTCGGTGTCGATAAAGTTTTTGTCGGCGACAATGCGGCTTTGGAACCATACGTAACCGAAGCGCACGCTCAGGTCGTCGCCAAAATATTAAAGGACAACGATGCGGCGATCGCGTTTTTTGGCGCGTCAGTTCAGGGTAAGGATCTTTCCGCCCGCGTAGCCGCTAAACTGGCCGGTGGTCTAGCCACGGACTGCACGGATGTAAAATTGGATGGAGGAAAACTTATTGCCGTTACAAATTTTAATACTACCGATTATTTTATATATGGTGGTAATCCCATGGGTTTTGAATATGAACTTCTTCAAAGGTTTCCCTTCGGTGGCAGTTGCGGATGGCTGTGTCATACAAAAACTCCTTTATTTAGGGATTTCTTCCTCGTTATTTTGTAAACTCTCTTCGTTCAGAGAGTCGTTCCGGCTGGCATTCTGACCAACCATATTCCTGCCGTCAAGCCCTGGCAGGTCAGACCCTGTTCTTGGGCAGAGCCAGCCAGGCTTTCACTTCCTCGGCATTCGGGCGATCCAGGCAAGGCGAGGCTGCGCCCAGGAGGCGCTCGATCGCCTCCGCCGAGGCGGCGTTGGTCGCCACAATATCCTCAATGTAGTGCGGCTGCTCGGGCTCCTGCTCAAACGCAAGCACTAGTTTGAGCACGGCATTCCCCATGCCGCGCGTGATGGACAGGATGACCTGGCCCGCCTGGTCAGGATAAGGTGTCGTAAAGGCACCTTCCTGAATACCCTGACGGACAATCGTGTTCAAAAGCGGCGCGCGCCTCTGGACGATCACTTCATCTGTTTTCTCCCGGACGATGGCGTTGTCGTCGGCAAACCAGACCCGCATCACGTCAGCAATCAGCGCCTGGTGTGCGCTGCGCGTACGGCCCAACGCAGCGAAAAAACGCTGGAATTTATCGAGAGCGGACAGGTCTGGATCATCCACGATCACCCGGAATTCCTTATCCAGATCGTCCTGTCCCCGTTCAATGATCGCTTCCAGGAGCTCCGACTTAGAGGCAAAGTAATGGAAAAAAGCTCCGTTGGAAATCTGCAGGGTGTCCAGGATGTCCCGGATCGTCAGTTTCTCATAACCTTTGGTGTAGATGAGTCGCTGCGCCGTATCCAGGATTTCGTTGCGTCGCACAGCATACTCTTTAACAATTCGCGCCATTGGTCCTCGCTTAACAGACCGAGCATCGGTCGGTAACTATTATGGTTATACTCCCCTCGATTGTTCCTGTCAAGCAGGAGGTCAACTATTCTCTCAAGCTTTGCTTGAAATCAACAGGGAAATCCCGATCAACACCCCGCCAATCACGAACAATGGAGTGATGGCCTCGTTCAGGAAGAGCACGCTTAGCAGGCTGCCGACCACCGGCTGGGCGAAGAATGTCAGCGAGGCCACTCCGGCATCCAGGACTGCAAAGGCCGTATTCCACAGCACCATGGCCAGGGCAGTCGAGATGATCCCGATGAACAAAATGCCGCCCACCACCCCCAGGCTGAGGGGATGCAGCCCCTGCGTCGCCACTTCCCAGCCGCCGAGCGGCAGGCAGACCGGCAGGCCGCCCAGAAAGGCGATCAGGGTGGTTGTCAGGACATCCGTCGTTCGGGTGACTTTGCGGATGAGCACCGAGTACAGCGCCCAGGTCAGCGCAGCCGCCACCAGGCACAGGTTGCCCCAAAAGAAGCCCGGCGCCAGGTTGGTATTACGCGGGTCGATGACTGCCAGCACGCCCAGCGTGGCAATTCCCAGCGCCAGCAGCCGCCGGCGGGTGATCTTTTCGGCCAGGAATAAGGCCGCGAACAGCAGTACGAAGGCCGGCGTGGCCGAGGTGACTAATGCGCCGTTGGCGGCTGTAGATAGGTTTGTCCCAACAAATTGGAACCCCAATGAAATGCCATAGCCCACCAGTCCCACGCCAAAGATGGCCCAGAACTGGCGCGGCGTCACTTTCCAGCTTTTGCGTGCCAGCACAATAATGGCCAGCGTCAGGATGCCCAGGACCAGCCGCATGACGATCAGCGTAAAGGGCGGCACCACCTGCATAACCACTTTGCTGACCACATACATGCCGCCCCAGATGGCCGCCGCGCTTAAGCCGGCCAGCAGTCCCCAGATAGGTTTGGTTGTTTTGGATGGATTCTGCATGCCTTGGGTACTCTCAATTCCCCCATTTTACGCTTACTTGATAATTTTGGGTGTTATTTGTAAATGACATCTGTTACTTCTATTAGGATGTACTCTTTGTTACAATCTAACATCATAAGTCCCAAAACCCGGATTATTCCACACGCGAGGAGCAGACCATGACGGACAGGTTGCCTAAAAAAGACGGAAAGTATCGGATTGCCTGGCTGCCAGGCGACGGGGTGGGGGTGGATGTGCTGGATGCAACAAAAATCGTCCTTGATAAACTAAATCTAAATGCCGAATATATCCACGGCGACATCGGCTGGGAGTTCTGGTGCAAGGAAGGCGACGCTTTCCCGGCCCGCACCATCGAACTGTTGAAGAACGTCGATGCGGCCATGTTCGGCGCGATCACATCCAAACCGGTCAAGACTGCCGAAGCGGAACTGATCCCGGAATTACGCGGTAAAGGTCTGACGTACCGCTCGCCCATCGTGCGCATGCGCCAGACCTTCGACTTGTATAATTGTTTGCGCCCCTGCAAGGGCTATCCGAACAACCCTTTGAACTACAAAGAGAACATCGACCTGGTGGTCTTCCGCGAAAACACCGAAGACCTGTACGCCGGGGTGGAATTCAACCCGGTGCCTGCCAGTGTGGCTGCCGTCCTGGCCCAGGAATCGAAGCCCTTTGCCCCGTTCAAGGATCTGCCCGGAGACCAGTACGCCGTATCTGTCAAGGTGAATACGCGCAAGGGCTGCGAGCGCATCGTGCGGGCGGCTTTCGATTTTGCCAGGAAATTTGGCCGCAAGAAAGTGACCGTTGTGCATAAAGCCAACGTGGTGCGCGCCACCGATGGCTTGTTCCTGGATATCGCCAGGCAGGTCGCCAAAGAATATCCGGAGATCCAGATGGACGAGGCCAATGTGGATGCCATCTGCATGTGGCTGCTGAAGAATCCTCTCAGCTATGACGTATTGGTGGCGCCCAATTTGTACGGAGATATCATCTCCGACCTGTGCGCCCAAATGGTGGGCGGCCTCGGTTTCGCCTGCTCCGGCAATATCGGTGACAAACTGGCAGTCTTCGAGCCCAGTCATGGATCGGCGCCCAAATATGCCGGCATGTACAAGGTTAACCCGATCGCCACCATTCTGGCCGCCAAGATGATGCTGGACTGGCTGGGCGAGGCGCAGATGGGTGCCGCAGTGGAAAAAGCCGTTGCGGATGTGATCAAGGAAGGCAAAGTCCGCACTTATGATATGGGCGGGTCGAATACCACGCTTGAAATGGGTGAAGCCGTCGCCGCCATGCTGTAAGGTAATGGATTATTAGTAGCTGCATATGGACAAGATCATCATCCACGAGGTCGGGCCGCGTGACGGCCTGCAAGCCGAGAAGACGACCGTCCCTCTGGCGGAGAAGATCCGCTGGATCGAGGGACTGTGCGCCTCCGGTATCGACGTTCTTCAGGTCGGGTCGTTTGTCAACCCCGAACGGGTCCCGCAAATGGCCGACACCGACCTCCTTTTCCGGCATTTCGCCGGGAACATGCCCGCCGGCGTGACCCTCTCCGGGCTGGTCCTGAACGAGAAGGGACTGGAACGCGGCCTGGCCTGCGGGGTGGAGCTGTTCTGCCTGGGAGTCTCGGCCAGCGAAACCCACAGTCAGAAGAACACCGGCATGACCACCAGCGAGGCCCTCCGCCGCACCATCCCGATGGCGAAGCAGGCCATGGCTGCCGGAAAAAAAGTTCAGGCCTCGGTTCAATCAGCCTTCGGCTGCGGGTTCGAGGGTCCGGTTGATCGGGAAAAGGTGCTTTCCATTGTCAAAACTTACCTGGAGGCCGGGATCCCCACTATCAGCCTGGCCGACACGGCCGGTCATGCCCAGCCGCAGCAGGTCGAGGAACTGTACGCTGCCATCCGGGCGCTGGACCCGTCGGTGGAGCTGGCCTGCCACTTTCACAACACCTATGGGCTGGGACTGGCCAACTGCTACGCTGCGCTGAAGAGCGGTGTGACCTGGTTCGAGTCCGCTTTCGGCGGATTGGGCGGCTGCCCGTTCACCAAGCTGCCGGCCGGGAACGTCAGCACCGAAGACCTGGTCCACTCGCTGCAGCGCATGGGACTGCGCAAGGATATCCGGCTGGATGTACTGCTGGATGTCGCCCGCCAGGTTGGCAAATATTTCGACCGTGAACTGCCCGGCTTCATTTTGAAATCCGGCTCGATCGTGGATTTCCAGGGGCAGTCCGCATCCGGAGGTAAAGCATGAAGCTGCTGGAAGGCATCCGCGTCCTGGACCTGACCAATGTGCTCTCTGGACCGTTCGCCACGCTGCACCTGGCGCTGTTGGGCGCGGATGTGATCAAGATCGAGAACCCCGACGGCGGCGATCTGGCCCGCAAGCTGGGCAACGTGCCCAAATACAATCAGGAACTGCTGGGCACCAGTTTCCTGGCTCAAAACGCCAACAAAAGATCCCTGACCCTCAACATGAAGGCCGAGCAAGGCAAGCAGATCTTCCGCAAGCTGGCCGGGACCGCGGACGTGCTGGTGGAAAACTTCCGCCCGGGCGTGATGGCCCGGCTGGGGTTCCCCTATGAAGAATTATGCAAGATCAATCCTAAGATTATCTACTGCGCCATCTCCGGCTTCGGCCAGACCGGGCCGGATGCCTTCAAGCCGGCTTACGACCAGATCATCCAAGGCCTGTCGGGCGTGATGGCGGTCAACGGGGACGAGCGTCTCAACCCGCTGCGCTGCGGTTTCCCGGTCTGTGACACAGTCGGCGGGATGAACGCGGCCTTCGCAATCATGGCAGCCCTGTACTACCGCGAGCACACCGGCCAGGGCCAATTCATCGATATCGCCTTGCTCGACTCGATCATGCCGTTGATGGGTTGGGTGGCTGCCAACCTGCTGATCGGCGGCCAACAGCCGGTCTTGCTGGGCAATGACAACTTCACCGCCTCCCCCTCCGGCATGTTCAAGACGAAGGATGGCTTCATCAACATTGCCGCCAACCAGCAGCAGCAGTGGGAGGATCTGGCGGACGAGTTGGGCGTTCCTGAGTTGAAGACCGACCCGCGTTTCCAGGAGCGCGATACCCGCAAAGCCAACCGCTCCCTGCTCACGCCTCTGCTGGAGGCCGTGCTGACCGGGAACACAACCGCGCACTGGGTGGACACGCTGAATGCCAGGGGCATCCCCTCCGGTGACGTGCCCGGCCTGGAATCCGCCCTGGACTCCGCACAGTCCAGGCACCGCCAGGTGCTAGCCGATGTTGAACAGCCCGGCATCGGGAATATCAAAATTTTCAATATGACCGCCAAGTTCTCCAAGACCCCGGCGCAGATCGAGATGCCTCCGCCCAGACTTTCGGAGCATACCGAGGCCATCCTGGGGGAGTTGGGATACAATGCGGATGAAATAAAGGCACTAAAAGACAAATCTGTGATTTGATGGAGTGTCAACTGTGATGCAGCCTGGCGGGCAATTGGCCCGGGCAGTCCGGCACACAAAAGTTCAGACTCCAAATCCAAGGAGAAATCTATGGGAATGACAGTTGTAGAGAAGATACTGGCCAGAGCGACCGACCAACCCAGCGTGAAGGCGGGCGACGTGGTGGAACCGCGCGTCGACCTGGCAATGTCGCATGAAAATGGTGCCCTGGTGATCAACCAGTTCCAGGAAATTTACCAGGGCACTGGCCTGGAGGCCAAGGTCTGGGACCCCGATAAGATCGCCCTGATCTTCGACCACCGCGTCCCGGCCGAAGGCGCCAAGACCGCCACCAACCAGAAGAAGGTGCGCACGTTTGCCGGGGCGCAAGGTATCCACAAGTTTCATGACATCCGCGGGGATGAAGGCGGCATCTGCCACCAGATCCTGCCCGAGAACGGCTATGTTCGTCCGGGGCAGGTCGTGGTGGGCACCGACAGCCACACCACCAGCCATGGGGCGCTGGGCGCCTTCGCATTCGGCATCGGCGCCACGGAGATGGCCTCTGTGTGGGCATTGGGGCGCATCCTGAATGTCGAAGTACCCACCACGATCAAAGTCAATGTGGTCGGTGAATTCCAACCGTACGTACTGGCCAAGGACCTGATCCTGCACCTGATCGGGAAGATCTCTGCCCAGGGCGCCAACTTTAAAGTAATCGAGTTCCACGGTCCCGCCATCCGCAAGCTCTCCACCTCCGGCCGGCTGACCATCTGCAATATGGCAGTGGAAGCCGGGGCAACCGCCGGTATCGTTCCGGCCGACGCTGAGACTCTGCGCTATTTGCATGAGGAAGCCGGTGTGAAGGAGGATGTCGAAATCCTGGGGCCGGATGCGGATGCCGTTTACGACCAGGTCATCGAATTGGATGCCTCGCAGCTGGCTCCGCAGATTGCCTGTCCTCACACAGTGGATAACGTCAAATCCGTCCAGGAGGTGGCCGGAAAGGTGGTCAACCAGATCGTGATCGGCTCCTGCACCAATGGCCGGCTGGATGACCTGCAGATCGTGGCCCGCATCCTGGAAGGCAAAAAAGTGGCCCGCAACGTGCGCATGCTGGTGTTCCCGGCTTCGGCGCGCATCTACCTGCAGGCGCTCAAAGCCGGATACCTCGCCACACTGATGGAAGCCGGAGCGGTGGTGATGAACTCGGGCTGCGGCCCATGCCTGGGTGTCCACCAGGGCGCCCTGGCGGATGGCGATGTGGCCCTGGCCACCACCAACCGCAACTTCAAAGGCCGCATGGGCAATCCGGCCGCCGAAGTCTACCTTTGCTCGCCGGCCGTGGCCGCCGCCAGCGCGCTGACCGGCAAGATCACCGATCCCCGGAAAGGAGCCTGAAAATGTCCAAAGTAGTCCTCAAACTTGGTGATGATGTTTCAACGGATATCATCTATCCCGGACGATTCATGGCGACCGTCCTGCCCTCTGAAACACCGCAGTATGCTTTTGCGGACCTGCTCGATTTCAATGCCCGGCTCAAGCAAAAGGAAATCCAGCCGCTCAGCGTGATTGTGGCCGGCGGGAACTTTGGCTGCGGCTCCTCGCGCGAGCAGGCCGCCTCCTGCCTCAAGGGTCCGGAGTTCATCGTCATCGCCAGGGATTTCGCCCGCATCTTCCTGCAGAATTCCATCAACCTGGGATTGAACACCATCATCTGCCCGGATATCGAGGCCGAGGCCGGTGACGAGTTGGAAATCTCGGCAAATCAAGTGGTCAACCTGACCCAGGAGAAAAGCTTTGCGATCACGCCGCTGCCCAGGGCACGCCAGGCCATCATCGACGCCGGCGGATTAATAGCCTACACACGCGAGCGGTTAATGGCGAACAAATAATTCCTTCACAGGCGACCTTCTAAGGTCGTCTGTGATTTTCATAAGGAACGATCGGACATCCAGAGTGTTTTTAAAGTCTGGTACGAGTTGTAAAAAAAAGAAGTCAATGATTGGACATCTTCAAACACTTGACTTTTTAAATAAATAAGCGTAGAGTATACCTACATAAATAAGGTTTACTGATCAAGATTGATTTTCGTCGCTAACAAAAGTGTGTTCGAGAATTGGAGCTCACAAAAGTGCCTCTCGGAAACCCAGGTGTCGAATTCATTTTTTTCTGTAGGCTTTTTTTTTATAGAATACTGCCGCATTCATTGTGATTTCAAGCGACGCCGAATTAAAAAGCTTGCCGATTTCCAATTGCTTACATGCTCGCTCTTTGAGATGTGGACGATCATGACTTTTGTAGGATTAAGAAATCCAATCCGAAGGAGGTGGTGTTGACTCACCCGGCATTGTCAGCCGTAAACGAAAACCCGGAATACGGGCACCTATATCTACCTACTCGTCTGTAAGGAGGAAGAAGTATGATTAAGAAGTTGTCCTTTGTGTTGACAACATTAGCAGTGCTGGCGATGGTTCTGACTGCATGCGGTCCCAAAGCCGCCGCCTATACCTGTACTGATTCGATCGGCTGCGTCAAGATTGGCCCAACGGATCCAGTCCATATCGCTTACCTGCTGGTCGTAGCCGGCCCGAACTCTGCACTGGGTATCGACTCCCGCAATGGTGTGGAGATCGCCATCGATGATGGCGGTGGCAAGATCGCAGGCCACACCGTCAAGTTCGATGGTTTGGATGGCGGCTGCAGTGCGGATGGCGGCCAGGCGGCCGGTACCAAGCTGGCCTCCGATCCGACCATCGTCGCAGTCATCGGCACGTCCTGCTCGAGCGAAGCACGCGCGGCTGAGCCCTTGCTCTCCGCAGCCGGCTTCGTGACCATCTCGTCTTCCAACACTGCGCCCGATCTGACCGATCCGACCAATAAGAACCACTATGCCGGCTACTTCCGCACCGCCCATAACGACAAGATCCAGGGCGCAGCGGCAGCCGACTTTGCCTTTAATTCCCTGAAGGTCACCAAGGCCGCCACCATCCATGACGGCAGCCTGTACGCTGACTCCCTGCAGCAGGTCTTCGCAGATAACTTCAAGAAGCTCGGTGGAACGATCACTTTGCAGACCTCGGTCACGATTGGACAGACTGACATGAGCTCGGTCCTGGCTTCGGTTGCCTCGGGTGCGCCTGAGCTGATCTACTTCCCGATCTTCATGCCGGAAGGCGCCTTCCTGATCGACCAGGCCAAGACCACCCCCGGCTTGGAAAAAACCAATTTGATGGTTGCGGATGGCCTGTATTCACCGGATGTGATGAAGGCTGCTGGAGATTCCGTTGAAGGCACCTACGTTTCGAGCCCGCTGGTTCAGGGCCCTGCCTACGATGCCTTTGTTGCAAAATACAAGACCAAATTCGGCACCGACCCGATCAACATCTTCCATGCGCATGCCTATGATGGTTACGGTATCGTCAAGGCGGCAATTGAGAAGGTGGCCGTAACGCAAGCGGATGGGACGGTTTACATCCCTCGCCAGGCACTACGCGATGCCATGGCCGCCACCAAGGA
>JADGQB010000155.1 GCA_017882145.1 Anaerolineales bacterium | reverse complement strand
AAGGAATCGAGCCATAATTCCCAATTGCCTGTCCAGCCGCCAATGCCGACAATGGCTGGCGCAAGGGGAGCGCCGAAGGCTGTGGCAAAAATTTTCGCGTCGTCTACGGTGATAAACATGGCGAGATTCTCCTATATTAGACAGTCATGTGCGCCCAAATCATGTTTATGCGGATCGTATACCATTCCATGGTAATTCGTAACAGCTTATAGACAATCCGTATCAAGCCCTAAACATTCAGGGTTTTATACGGCCATAGATTAATTATCTTCTCGAGTAATTATAGCTTGATTTGTTTCTGCCTAGCGCTGTTAGCTTGAACGTCAGTTATTACGGCTTGTGGATGGCTCTGCCTATATACTTTCTAAAATATCATCTCTCTTTTGTGCTATGGGATCCAGTGCAGAGGCCCATCCTACCCTTAGCTGGGTGCTTCCTCCAGCCCATCTGCCCTGATGCCCCTAACGAGATGCCCCACAAAGTACGCTGGACAGGCAGGGACACGTTCCGAGGGGGGAAGAAAGCGAGGCTGGCGGCTGTGGCAACCCCCTCCGGCCTACGGCCACCTCCCCCAAATGCGACGAAGAGATGTCGGATTTGCCCCTACGGGATGCTCCGCGAGGGGAGGGAGGGTGGCGGCGGAGGCGCAGGCGGGCGGATATGTCACTTCGTGGCACAGGCTCGTCCGCCCCTACAAAGAGGCTGTTGGACGCGGCAACAATTTTAAGGTCGCGGCTTTCGACTCGGAACTCACAACCGCACCGACATCGCTGGCTTCATAGCGGCGGTACTTGGTGCGGTAGGCGGCGTCGATCTGGTTGTTGATCTCGGGGTCGGATTCGTCCACGAAGGTGACATCTTTGTCGATCCCGCCAGCCTGGATGTGACCGGCGTGGCGCACCTGGGTGGCACGGAACCAGACCGAGGCGCGCCCGTACATGGGTCTGACATAGAGATCGTCGCCAAGGCGGACGACCCAGATTGTCACAGATTTTCGCAGCGTGCCATCCTCTCGGAGGGAGGCAATTTCCAGCTCTTCGGCTGCTCCGACCCGGTTGAGTTCATTTTTCGTCCATTCAGTCATGAGCATAACTCCTTTTACCCGGCCCTCAATGCGGCCCTATCAGAAACGCACTATAATAATACTGTCAATGTAATAAATGTTATTGATGATGTTGGAATTTATCAGCTCAAGGAGAACAAAATGGTATACACGTTAGATACAAAAGTTGGTGATATTTTAAAAGACGCTCGGGCGGTAAAAATTTTGGAAAAATATGCCCCAGGTGTCGCTAAGAATCCAATGATCGGATTGGCAAAAGGAATGACCTTAAAGACTCTCCTTTCTTTGCCGCAAGCAAAAAAAGCTGGGATTACCGAAGAAATGGTATTAAAAGTACTGGCAGAGATCAACGCTATAAAGTAATCGGATTTGAATAATTGATTTAACTTATAATATTGGAAGCAACGGAAAAAAATAAATCAAATATCATTCTAATAGATATACCTCTGATTAATAGGTGAAGATTTTCCATTGATAACTTGGATTGAATAAAAAACCAGGACTACGCAAGCATCCGCAGTCCTGGTTTCCATTCTGATCTCTATTTATGGATTTGGCACAGCCGTGGGCAAATTGGGTTGTGAAATCGACCCCTTATACGTGCCTACATAGTAGGGTAACGTCTCGGGCAAGGTTTTGACATGCAGGGCTTCGGCAATCCGACCAACTACATCACCGGGGATTTTATTACGCTCAGTGTTATAGGCTTGCACAGCATCATTCCAGTCCGCACCGCAGGCATCAATTTTGTTGTACTGCTCGGAGGCCGTGTTCATCGCCGCCAGCACTGGAGCATCACTCACTTGCGGCAGCGGGGCTTCCTGGAAGGCCTGTACAAACAAGCTAAACCCGCCTGCAACGCTATCGGGCAGTGCATTCTGCTGTGCCAACGCGCCCAAGTCCAGCGAGGATACGGGAAGAGGATTGCCATTGGCATCCCTGTAATTCAGGAGGGTTTGTGCCAGTCGCGCTGAGGAATTATCCAAGGCCTGCCGCCAAACTTTGGCTTTCTCGATATCTGCCTGTTGGTAATTCTGCAAAAACGTGGCTTGAGTATATATGGTACCCATGGCAGTGTCCACACAAAGCTGGAAATTCGAAGCCATTTTCTGGGCATTCTGATAATCCGTGATCAAAGTGTGATATTCATTCACCACACTACCGGCCGCATTACCGATGGCCTGGCAGGCACTCAAGACCAGCGGCAGGACCATCAACATACTTATGACAATCCTAAATTTTTTCATTTTATTCTCTCCTCTTCGAAATCGAATAGATCGGTGATCATTACGCAAACGTAGAATTATTGTACAACACCTGCGGTGGGTGTGGGTTGATGAGTTAGCCATAATTGGCGTAGTTTTTCATCTGTGTTGCGTGCGATCGAAACCAGCGCACCGTTAAAGTCACCAGCGTTGGCATAATTAGCTGCTTCCCTGAGACCATCCGCATAATCAATGGCGGTGTACCAGAACAACCAACGCGATATTTCAACTGATACGCGTTGCTCTGCTGGTTTGGCATCCGGGCGGATCAACCAAACAACGGAACGGCTATCCTGGACGCTGCCCATCTTAGCCCAGCGTGCCCAATCCCGCAGCCAGATCTTGTCGTCATTGGTGCCGCCTTTGTCCACAATCCCCGTCTGGCATACAATCGCCACTTCGGCAATCCCATCCGTACGCAGTTTTTCGAACATTGCGTCTGCAATCTTTATCTTTTCCAGGTCAAAACTGCAGCCATTATCCACTATCCAATACTGCCCCAGCGCAGGGAATGCCGGTTGTCCTGCGCGCGGCATACCTGCCTGCCATTCCAGCGTAGGCGTGGGCGCGGAAGTTGTCAATACAGGCACGCTGCAACCCATTAATGTAATCACAAGGTAACAACAAATGGAATAAATGGCGGTTTGTCTTAATTTCATGGATTATTCTTTTCCAGCCTGTCTTTGAATAAATTTGAGATATCAAACCCCTTTCGGCTGCAGCCCGCCCTGCCTCCGCCAGCACAAGCGCATGCGCAACCGCTGGAGACACAGGCACAGCTCATACCGCGTCCGCCGAATAATCCACTGCCGCCGCCCGAACGGTTGAGAATGCTTCCACCACCCCCGCCGCTTGATCCAAATCCACCACCGCCTCCGCCCAACCAGCCTCCACCTCCGGAATATCCTCCAAAAAATCCACCGCCGCGGTAGCTTCTGCCCGCACTGCTTAATAATCTGAATGCCACAATGATAACGATCAGGACGACGATCAGAATGATACACACACATGGAG
The DNA here is from genome assembly GCA_017882145.1 of Anaerolineales bacterium. Classification (GTDB taxonomy): domain Bacteria; phylum Chloroflexota; class Anaerolineae; order Anaerolineales; family Villigracilaceae; genus UBA877. The sequence goes on along the minus strand of JADGQB010000155.1, from coordinate 5,824 downwards.
ACAGCGATAACGGCAGAATGAAATTGGGCGCTGAAGAAACCGGCGCACCAGTATCTACATTAGTGGTTGAAACCGCCGTAGAAAAGCCGGATCCTGACGAACTTGAATTAGTTGGCACCGGCAAGCCGTTTTTATCGGGGTTGAAGTTGGGGAAAGCCGCTTTATCATAGACGACAGAAATTGGGAATTTTTCACCTGGCTGCAAAGACGACTCCCAGACCGCCTGGCTGTCATTTTGGGTGGCTGGTTTGGGGTTAAAAGATTTCATTTGGGTTGGATCAGACGGCAAATGCCAGGTGACCTGTAAATGGTCGACCGGAACATCATTAAACCAGCCGGGAGTGAATTGAAAATTAATCTCATTGGTAGTTTTATCCAGATTCGCCAGCCCATATTGATGAACCTGAACGGTGACATTAACACAATCGCCGGCATTCACATCACGCGGAAGGATAACCCTGATCTTATAATCAAACCCTGCATTATCTGGTATTACCGAGGAGACATCCCCACTGGAACTCACGATCTGATATTGCTCGGTAGGCATGCCCACCGTGAACCAGGTCAGTGGTCCGGCAGAATTGGAAATTACGCACCAATTGATAATATAGGTATCCACCAAACTGCCATCATCCTGCGGAAGGATATCAATAGCGTAATTCTTGATCTCATCTGTACCAGCCGCATGTGACACACCCCCGGGTACATATGCAATCGCCAGCACAAAGATAAACGTAATAACGACGATTCGAAGGCGGGTCACTGCTTCACCTCCTGCCCCAAGGTTTCATTAAGTGGGCAACCATCCTGCGGAACCCGGCGCATATGCTTGCATTTGGAATTATTCCAGATCGTGTGCCACGGGCTAGTCAGTAAATTACCCAACCCGTCCGGGTCAGTCAACCAGGACTGGCAAGCCGTGACCGCACCATTGGGCATGACTGCCATGTTGGTCAGGCAGGCACCGCATACCGGATCCGAAAGCCCCAGCTCCTGGATCTGCTCATGCGTCAGCCAGCCGGGACTGGTGAAGGCGAGATCCAGGCCCAGGGTTTTGGCAGTTTTCACCGCTACGCGCATCACTGCCATCAAATCGGAATTCGAAAGGGCTGCTCCAGTTTTGATTTGACCTTGTGCGGCGCCAGCCGGGATCAGACCGGAACAGGAGACATATTTCACACCCAGCTCATGGATTAATTTGAGCGTTTCCTCATAATTTGAGTTCAAGCGGACCAGCGGGGTATTAACACTTACGCTCAGACCGGCTTTAAGCGCATTTTTGATACCCTGGATTGTTTTTGGCCAGGCGTCTTTCTTACCGACCAGATTATCGTGTACACCGGCGTCCTGGGAATAGAGCGTCACCTGCACTCCATCCAGGTTGGCATTAAACAGCTTTTTTGCATAATCAGGAGTGAGATTGAGGCCATTGGTATTCAAGCGGGTTACATGCCAGTGGGCATAATCGATCAATTCAGTCAAATCCTTGCGCTGAGTGGGTTCACCGCCAGTAAAGGTCAACTGCGGTATGCCGACCTCACGGCATTTATCAATGATCAATTTCCATTCTTCAGTCGAAAGGGATTTATCGATCACCATGGCCGGTTGCTGTGTGGCATAACAACCCTTGCAGTGCAGCGCGCAAACCCATTCGCCCGCTTCTATCATCGGTGAAACCAGCAGATCCATACGATGGGGAGCTTTCATGTGCCGCCCCAGTTCCTGCCAGGAAACCGCCTGTTGAATTTCAGGCGGCACATCGGCGCCATGGGCCACTGCAATGCAAAGCGCCACGATTTCGTTCAGGTCATCCAATAGTATTTCTCTGGAAACCGAGGGATAAAGTTCGTGCATATGTTCCACAACAGAATCGAAGATCACATTCAATTCAGCCTGAGACAGCTGCTTGCCTGGTTCGGTTGTTTTATAAAGAGTATCTATGAATGCACGTAAAAGATCCGCCCAGGATGGACCAATCAGAAACATATGCCAACCATTGATTAGCACGATGCTTGGATTGCGTTTAAGTAAACTGGTTCTTAAGGGGATTAAATGGATGCGGGTCACCCCCGGTTTTTGAGGGTCGAAGGTGACCTGCAAAGGACCAGCATCGCGGTCGGCTGTATAGCGTTTGATGGGTGAGAGGAGGTCTTTACCGTTCAAGTCGAACTCCTTTTCTTAATGGATATTTACGTTGATTTATGGTTATTCCCCAGGCTAAAGTACCCAAGAAATTATATTCCTTTTTAACGATTTATCTGCATGAATATTTATAGGAGAGGCTACATTGACTGGTTTTGTCCGCGTCAAAGGCGCAGGGGGATTATGCGGGCATCCTGCCTATCTACCCATGAGCTGTTGCCTCCTGCGGAGGTGCTGCGCGAAGGTGTTAATAAAGCGAGCGGTTCACGTAGTAATTTAATGAATGATTGCCCGTGCGGTTAACAATCCAAACGCGCTAGAGATAACCAAGAAATGGTTACACCCATCACGAGATTTTGGTAGAGCCGGGGGGTAAAAGACAGGCAGTAGAAAATAATAATCAATAAGAGGCCTTTGGATAAGGCAGCTTTATCCATATCCTACATAGCACCCTGTTCTTTGTGAATTAATTCCCGAAATTGTAATTTTCAGTTGAAAGTTGTACACTAATATTATCCAAATTGTATTTGAAAATAGGTATTCCTTATTTATCAGTAAATTGTCGGGCAGGAAGAACTATTCGGGGAAATGGCATGGTTAGTCAGGCTGCCCACATCACCGCCTTTCACGACCGCCTTCACTACGATACGAGGCACATATTGAAAGGAGCGATGAATGAGTAAGGCACAAACCAATGATTCCAACCTACCCCTCCGGATAGCCGTCAAATTGCGGCGGCGAGTCGCGAAGCCACCACAGGAACTGACCGGTTTAGAGAAGTTCCTCGAGCAAGCCGGGGTGCGCGAACCGCTACTCTTGCTGCCGCTGATCGAATCGCTCGAGCCGAAACAGATCGCCGAACTCGTCGATCGGGCAGTCAGGAACGATCCGAAATATGAGCCGGCGGACTTCTCATCCTGGCTGCAATTCGTTTGCCCGCAGGGTGTCAATCCAGATGAATTGGTTAAAGTCGTGCGCGCTCTGGACGAGGTCGAAACGGCCTACGTCTTGCGGCCTGGCCCACCCCCGGTGAACGCCGCCAACGATCCACGGAATGCCAACCAGGGCTACGAGGATGCGGCACCGAACGGCATTGACGCCCGTTTCGCATGGACCATCGCGGGTGGGGATGGGACCGGGATCGGTTTTGTAGACATGGAACAGGGCTGGAACCTCAACCACGAGGACCTGTCCGGGGCGGGAATCACACTCATCTCAGGCATCAACAACGCCTATTTCTTTCATGGGACATCCGTGCTCGGAGAAGTGTTGATGGTCGACAACACGGTCGGAGGCGTGGGTATCGCGCCGTCTGCCAGCGGGCGGGTCATATCCCAACAGCGAACTTCGGCAAGCTATAACACGGCGGATGCGATCCTTGACGCGCTGGCGCACATGACTTTCGGCGATGTGCTCCTGCTGGAAGCTCAAGAGTATGACCCGGTGGGCGGATTGTATTATTGGCCGGTTGAAATTGTCGATGGGAACTACGATGCGATCCGGCTGGCGACTGCACTCGGGATTGTGGTGGTCGAGGCAGGCTGCAACGGCGGCTACGATCTCGACGCGTACACCAATCTCTCAGGCAAGAAGATCTTCGATCGCAGCTCGGCCGACTTCCGCGACTCGGGCGCGATCATGGTGGGAGCGGGGTCGTCCGCGAGTCCACACACACGACTCAGTTTTTCCAACCACGGCAATCGCATCGACTGCTATGCCTGGGGTGAAAATATAGACACGACGACGACAGATACCGCCGGCACAAATAACACAATGTACACAACGGGCTTCAATGGAACGTCGGGGGCGTCGCCAATCGTCGTGGGAGCTGCGCTCCTGGTCCAGAGTATCGCCCAGGCAGCGCTTGGCTACCGGTTCAGCCCGCGAGAACTGCGCAGGATATTGACAACCGGCGGCACCCCTTCAGCCAACCCGACAAGCGACCGGATCGGTGTGATGCCAGACCTGCATGCAATCATCACAAATAACGAAATCAATCTGGCGGCCGATCTGTATCTGCGCGATTATGTCGGCGATACGGGTGACCCGACCAGCGGCATGGTCTCGCAGAGTCCGGACATTATTGTCAGGCAGGCAGCAGTGGCTACCCCGCAAGCCGCCTATGGAGCCGGCAGCGGCACCGAAAATAATGCAACATTGTCTCAGGATGTGGATACAGGCCACGACAATTACGTCTATGTGCGCGTGCTCAATCGTGGCGGCTCGACAGCGACCGGCGTTTCGGTCGACATATACTGGTCTCCGCCTGCGACGCTGGTAACGCCGAACCTCTGGAATCTGATCGGGACGGCGTCGCTTGGGTCAGTGCCGACCGGCAATGTGCTGACGGTCGCAGACGCGGTCATCTGGTCGAGCGGGTCCATTCCCGCGCCGGGCCACTACTGCTTCGTGGGCGTTGCCGGCAATGCCCAGGACCCGAAGCCCTCGCCGGCGGTTTTCGCCAATTTCAACCAGTACATAACCTATGTAGAGAACAACAACAATATTGCCTGGCGGAATTTCAACGTTGTGGCGGGCCCGCCGTCGGCCGGTTCACCGCCCGGCTTCTACAAGCAAGTCTTCATCATCCCCGGCGCATTCGACACAAGCCATGTCTTCTACCTGGAAGCGATCGGCCGCCTGCCCGCCAGGAGCCGCGTGTACCTGGATATGCCGGCCTGGCTGGCCGACGCTTTGAAACCGCACATCGTCGAGGTGAAATACGATGGAAAACGGGGCATGGCACGCTTACCGCTGAACCCCAGCGGGGTGCAGCGGATCGGTAGTGCGATCCTGCATGCCAAGAGCGCAGCCAAATGTGTGCTCCTGGTTGAAATTGCGGACAAGGAGCGGCGAACTCATTACGATTTCGCCATCCGCCAGCTATACAATGAAAAAGAGCTCGGCCGGCTCACCTGGAGGTTCGCGCCACTGGAGAAGGAAGGCCGGCGGCTTCAGAATCCGAAGAAACAGGCAGCGAAGGCAGATTAGGAGGGCCTGGATTTCCTGCAGGGCCAGACAACAATGTACTACTGTCCGGAGTTATCGCTCCGGACAGTAGTTTTTTCGATCAAGCGCGGGCAGTCGGCCCGCTGGACCTTCAGTTCTGTGAGACGTCGGTGATCAAGCGCCGGGCGGCGACCAGTGCGCCATCGCTGCGGACTGCGGTGGCGATGGCGCGGGCACGGGCAGCGACGTCGGGCTGGAGGGTACGCTTGAGTGCGCCTGTCAGCGAGCCGGTGGTGGGTGCGCCGGGCGCGTGGGCAGTCCCGATGCCGAGCTGCTGGACACGTTGGGCCCAATAGTGCTGGTCGTAGTGCTGGGGTATCACGACCTGGGGGGCGCCGGCGCGGGCGGCGGCGGTCGTGATGCCCGCGCCGCCGTGGTGGACCACGGCGGCAACCCGCTTGAAGAGCGCCTGCTGGTTGACCTCGTCGATAGCCAGGCAGTCGGGTCCGTCGTCCACGAGTGACAGCTCGGCCCAGCCACGCGACAGGATCGCACGACGCCCGAGGGCACGCGCAGATTTAACCATCACCTGGCTGAGGCCTGGCGGCGCGCTGATGCTGCCGAAGCCGAAGTAGACGGGCGGCTCGCCGGCGTCGAGGAACGCCTCCAGCTCGGGGGCGAGCGGGCGCGCATCCGGCAGGATCCAGGCGCCGGTCTGGAACACAGCCTGGCC
>JADGQB010000428.1 GCA_017882145.1 Anaerolineales bacterium | reverse complement strand
ACCCTGGTCAATTGTTTCTGGCTGATCATCCCGCTTCTGGCCTGGAACCTGGTGCTCGGTCCGCGCATCACGCAGCCCGCGATCCTGTCGGACGCTCATTCGCCAAAATGGCTGTTGATCGCCGAGAACATTACCCGTATCCTGGTCTTCGCCCTGCCGCTGATCATCCCACTGCAAATGAAAGATGTATGGGGCAAAACCGGTCTGGCCGTTTATATCCTTGGAACGCTGATCTATTTCGTTTCCTGGCTGCCGTTATTATTGGCCCCCGCCTCAGCCTGGAGCACCAGCCCGGCCGGCTTGCTGGCCCCGCGCCTGACCCCATTCCTATCTTTCCTGGGGCTTGCATTGATCGGGCAGGCCTGGCCCTACGGGCTGGTCGCAATGATCTTTATATTCTTCCACACCTGGCATGGGGTGCAAAATCTACAGGCAATAGCATAAATCCAGTCCATCGGATGGCATGTAAGTTGGCACGATTAATGAAAAGTGCCCGTCACCTGAATGGTACGGGCACTTGTTACTTGGCCTTGCAACTACTCTCTGTTCTTCTGCTCTCTACTATCTTTACATCACATCCGGCGCAGTGATGCCCAAAAGTGCCAGGGCGTTGGCCAGGGTGTATTTGGTTGCCGCCACCAATCGCAGCCGGGCGGCCCGGATCTGCGCTTCGGCCTGCACGACCGGACAGGCATCGTAGAAACCGGCGAAGGCCTTGGCAATGTCATAGGCGTTGCTGGCAATGATCAGCGGTTTATATTCGGCCGCGGCACGCTGCACTTCGGATGGGAAACGCGAAATCAGGTCGATCAGCTGGATTTCGGCAGGGTGAAGGTTATAGTCAAAAGTCGCAGGTTGAAGCTCTGATTTTTGACTTTCAACTTTTGACTTCTTTATAATCGAGTTACAGCGCACATGCGCGTATTGGATGTAAGGAGCCGCCTGACCGTTAAAATCCAGCGCGGCTTTCCAGTCGAAGGTGACCAGCTTGGTATTCTCGCGTGCCACGATCGGGTATTTCAATGCGCCCAGGCCAACCGCATGGGCCACAATCTCGAGTTGTTCCCCATCCAGGGAAGGATTCTTCTTGTGGGCTTCTTCCTTCGCCCGGGAAATCGCTTCGCGCAGCAGATCCTCGAGCAGCACCACCGTCCCTTCGCGTGAGGACATGACCACGTTGCCCGGCAGGGTTACCAGCTCGTAGGCTACATGCACGCATTGTCCGGCCTGCTCATACCCGGCAATTTCCATGATCTTAAAGATCTGTGTAAAGTGCAGGGACTGTCGCACATCCACGACATATACTGAGCGGCTCAGGTCCGGATAATCCCGGAATTTATGCAAGACCAGCGCCAGGTCTTCCGTGGCATACAGGGCAGTACCGTCCGAGCGCAAGATCACCGCTGTGCGGTACTGCTCCTTCGTCAGTCCCAGAACTTCGTCAATCTTGACCAGGACCGCGCCACCCTGCGAGCGTTCATCTGTGGCAATGCCGCGCTTGACCAATTCTTCGACGATACCCTTGCCCGCTTCTTCTTCTCCGCTGGGGAAGTAGTACTTGTCAAAGCGGATGCCGAGGGCGGAATACATCTGGTTGAAACCATCCAGCGACCACTGGCGTGTCTTTTCCCAGAGTGTCACGATCTCCGGATCCCGTTTATCCCAGCGGGCGTAAACCGCCCGAACTTCAGCTTCCAGATCAGGCTCTTCTTCCAACCGGCGCGTGGCATCCGCGTAGACCTTGCCCATCCACTGGGTAATATCGGTTTCTGGTTCCTCGCCTTTGTGGTATTTTAAATAGGCCCACAGCCACTTGATGACATGCAGGCCGATATCTCCGGGGTAATTGGCGCGCACTACCGCATAGCCAGCAAATTCGATGATCCGGGCAAGGGCATCCCCTAGAATGGCAGATCGCAGGTGCCCAACATGGAAGGCCTTATGCGTGTTGGGCTGGGAAAACTCAACCATGACGCGCTGTCCGGTCGCGGGTCCGGAGCCGAAGCAGTCCTTTTGCTCCAGGACCGTATCCACAACCCGGCGGGCGTAATCGGCAGTGTCGAAATACAGGTTGAGATAACCCTTAAGCGCCTCAACATGGCTGATACCCACTGCCGCACCTAGCGAATCCTTAACCTGTTCGGCGATTTCCTGGGCGCGCTTTGGAACGACGATCTTCTTCCCGGCGCGCGCTTCCAGTGCGGCTGAAGCAAAAAACGAAGTGGAAATACCCCATTCCCCGCTAAAGGGGATGGGCTTCCACTCCAAATCAGCCAGAGGAATTCCTTTCTCTGCACACAAGGATTTTATTTTAGATTCGATGGTTTCTTGTTCGGTCTGGAACATGCGCACCTGCCGTCGGGATTATATCATCCGGTATTAGCAAAAAAGCGGGAGGCCCATCGTTCTGGGCGCTCCCGCTTGTCCCTGTAAGGGGCCTGTCCCCGTAGGGGCTCTTGGTTCGTTAATGCCGCGCAGGCTTAAGTTTACTTCTTCGCTGCGGTTTTTTTAGCGCTGGTGCTTTTCTTCTTGGCTGCGGTCTCAGGTTCAGCCGTTTTTTCCGTTTTGGCAGTCCGTCGGCGCGGGGCAGCCTTTTTGGGCTCAGCTTCGACGACCGGTTCGACCATGGCGGGTTCGGCTTCGCCCGTGACCGGTTCCATCTTGGCAAATGCCTTCATCAGGCGACTCTTCCGGCGGGCGGCGTTATTCCGATGGATAACACCCTGCTCGGCAGCCTTATCCAGGGCGCTGATCGCGCCGAGAAGAGCGGCTTTCGATTCGGGGATGCCGCCATCGATGGCAGTACGGGCACTTCTAACCGCGATTCGAGCGGTGCCGCGGTAAACGCGGTTGCGCAGACGCCGCTTATCGTTCTGGCGGTTACGCTTGATCTGGGACTTGATATTAGCC
>JADGQB010000427.1 GCA_017882145.1 Anaerolineales bacterium | reverse complement strand
GGTCTCGTCTTGCGCAGCGACCCAGATAAAGAGCGGCTTTGAATTGCTGCCCTGGTAGGCATTGGCCCGGTAACGGCGCACATGGAATTGGTAATTCAACAAGAGCTGCTCGAAGGGCTTACTGGCCTCAGACGACCAGACTGCCAGACTTCCCTGTTTACGCAGCGCAGAACGAAGGGCTTGAATTCCAGCCGGGCTGTACAGCCGTTGATTGCCCGAGTCGGTGATCGCCCGGGGGCCATTATCCACATCCAGAAGGATCGCATCGAATTTGTCTTTTGATTCCGAGAGAAGCTGGAAGATATCTCCGGTGATGAGCTGCGTGCGTTTGTCCTCCAAGGGCTGAGCGTTGAGTTCTCCCAGATACTTACGGTTCCATTCGACGACCGCCGGCAACAATTCGCTTACAACCACAGCAGCGCCGGGAGCGAGGATATCCAGAGCCTGGCGCAAGGTATAGCCCATGCCCAGGCCGCCAATCAGCACCTGGGGGGCCTTACGACGCGACAGATGTGCGCAACCCAAGCGCGCCAATTCCCCTTCCGACTCATGCCGGCGGCTGTTCATTAATTCCTGACCGTTGATCTTGATCAAAAAATCACGGTCATGCTGATAAAGCTCCATCTCTCCGCCATCCGGAGTCCGGGCGGCTGCCAATTTTATTTGAGGTTTCATAGGTTTCCCTGACGGTTTGAGCTCACCACCAGAGACAGAATACCCCCAGCGGGGCGCCCCAAAACCGATGGGCAGGCGGCTGGTGAGACTCTGGCTCAATTATTCCACATTTCCGGCACCAGGATCGAGCTTGCCTGCAGCCAAAAGGGTTGTCGAGACAAAACGTTCCGGTTTTCGAGCGGAGGAGCTGCTGCCTGCCCGCTTGTCCGGTGTCATGCGCCGTTTTGGAGTATCGATAAATATCTATACAATCAGCGCCACCAACACAAGATTACAAACCGCTGCTGAAATCAGACTCGGCCAGATGCTTCCAGTCCGGGAAGCTGCCCAGCCGCCGATTATCCCAATCGCCAGCCAGGTGTAAACCAACACATACAGAACACCCTGCAGCGGCGGCAAAACCAAAGCAACCAGCGAATTAGGAATGACAAAGAGCAAAGCTTGAATGATGATCGCCCGGGTTGTTCCCCAACGTTTACGCAAAAACTGTAAGAGCCAACCCCGAAAAAACAGTTCTTCCCCAAACAGCGTGACCGATCCGCTGAAAAGGAACATGCCAGCCAAAGCGGGTATTCTTTGAAATCGAAGCAGCCAGGCGAAGGTTGCATCCGGCGGCTGACTGGATAAAGCAGCTTCAAGAAGTTTTTGATACGTATGCGACCAGGGCTCAAATACCAGCATGAGCAGCAACAATCCGCCCAGGTTGATGGCGGTGACCTGAACAAGTTCCCGCCACGAAACAACACGGAAACCAACCCGGCTGGCATCTTTCTTAATGAAGACCACCATCAAAGGAACAAGGATCCAAAGAACAGTGAAAATGGGGAAAGAACTTTTGAGCAGAAATGTGACTGGCAGCAGGACGGCGAGAGCCAGAACGCTCCAAATCGCCAAGAGGATCTCAGGTTGTTTCAATCTAGTCAACATGTTTTGTCTCCAGAAGGAGGGACCAACAGATGGACTCAGTACAAGCGGCGCCACCGGCCGGCCGCGGGAGGCAGGGTTTGGCTTCTATCCGACGCCAAGTAATGAAGGTCCGGCAATATCGTTTTCATCAATTTCAACGATAAAATAGGATTGTAAAAAGACTCTTAAACTCAAGCTGATTGACCCGATTATTGACAATCCCACGATTAAAAGGATGTACATTTCTGGATTTTCAGCACTGATTAAAATGTTTCGCTCGGCATAAAATAGAATCAAAATTAATACCACACTGATCAGCATCCCATACAACAAGATCATTGACAATTTTGGTTTTATTTTTTCCATAGTATTTTCTCCCTTAAGCAATTACTGCTTCTTGCGTAAATAACTGAATTTTCCTTGATCCATGGGTTAGAAAATAACAAGATTTTGGTTCGGTTATTTACGCAGTACTCTGTAATTTCACGTTGATTCGAAACTAACGGAAGGTCTCCCTACCAACAGCAGGACCGGCGAGATTCCTTCACTATGATCCATCCCACCTCTCGCGAGCTTTATCGTCCGGATATCCTTCGGGATGCCTGATCTAACAATCCGCGCCCTGCTGTGTCAACAAAAATAAGTGATATCTACTTAAAATATTATAGCACGCCGTCAATATCCCCAGGCAGCCTGGCAAAGGTTCCGTATATCGCGAGATCATGGTCGAACTAAATTCTTTATTTCAAAAGCAATGCCAGGAAAGGCCAAACCTTCGCAAGGGTTACTACTCCTTTTCACCCTGCGGGGATAAACGGGGTGAAGGCGTGGTGATCGGCTAAGATATAAGGAAAGGCAGCCGATAGGAAGATAGTGAATTCGGGGGTCTGGTCGAGCCTGATAAAGCGGTATATTATGACAAAAATCACCTAAATAAGTCATGTATAAGCTTTAAAGGAGAGCGAAGTATGAAGAAGGTTGCGTTGTTTGTGTCCCTCATCCTGGGCGTTTCAATGGCCCTGACCGCCTGCAGCGGCGGCAACACCGTCAATGTCGAGCTTTCAGACTCCGCCCTCACACCCAATACTATCAGCGTTCCGGCCGGTAAGCAGGTGACCTTCAGCGTGAAGAACACCGGCACAGCCGAATACGATTGCGCTTTCAGGGACCTGAGCACCCTAAAATCGTTGCCATCCCAATTCTACTGGGGGATTAACCAGATCGCCGCTGGAGCCACAAAGAGTGGGGCATTCAACGCGCCCTCACAACCTGCCAGCTTTCAGGTTGCCTGCGGCCCCTCCCCCTTTGATCCTGTGACATCCGGGACTGCAAAGGCCATTTTA
>JADGQB010000426.1 GCA_017882145.1 Anaerolineales bacterium | reverse complement strand
CGCAGACAATTGAACCTCGTTAGGCGAGGCAACTGCGTGGAAATAGGCCATTGTCCCGAAACGTCGAAAGACGCCAAGGGATAGACCAGGCCGGGCCGGCTTAAGGCCCCGCTCAAAGTGGCTGGGAGCAAGATCCCTACGGCGCGCAGTGCCAAAGCTCAACCAGGAGGTGCTCATGGCTTCGTGTCGTGAGTTGTGATTTTGTTATCAAAACCTCCTGGAAACCCGGGAGTTTTTTGTTAAGCTTGTGCATGGCTCCGCCAAATTTATTTGCACAGTGAAAGGAGGTGGTCGCGTGGACGTGGATAGTGATCCGCTAAGTATTGGTCCGCTCAGGCAGAATGCGTTGTTTCTTCGCCAGGAGAGCGCGGCATGTTCGCGCCTCCCTCGACTTGTCTCTGACATCAAAACGTCGGGACGCCGCCTTCTGCTGGTGAAAAGGCGGCGTTTTTGTTGCGTGTTGAAAAATGCCGTTAGTTCTGGATGGTCTGTTCAGGTAGTATTCTGACAACTGGTTTTCGGTATATTTTTGTTTTACCAGCATGTCATTGTTTGGAGGCCGAAAATGGCTTATTTGAGCGAAATTGTTGGGCGTCCCGTCACCGATCTGGACGGGGTCTCGGTTGGAAAATTGAAAGATGTGATCGTCCGCCCGTGGGCAGAATTCCCGCACCCGTTGATCGAGGCAGTGACCGTTGAAGCCAAGAGCGGCGGGACGCGGATTATGCCATTTGCGGCTGTGGCAGCCTTGCTTTCACCGGTTATAGCATTAAAGTACTGCGAACCAGATATCCCTTCGTTTGAATTGAAAGAAGACGATATCCTGCTCGCGCGCGACGTTCTGGACAAGCAAATTATTGACACAGATGGGGCGCGCGTAGTGCGGGTCAACGATGTTGAACTGGTGCGCGTCAATGGAACAATCTATGTCAGCAATGTGGATGTCTCATGGCTCGGAATTATCCGCCGGATGGGGCTGGTTGGCCTGGCCCATTTATTGAGCGGGCGCATCAAACAAAAAGGGATCTCCTGGGACGATGTGGAGCTTATGCACCGTGACCAGTCCATGCAGCTGCGCGTGCCAGCCGAAAGACTGCATGAACTGCACCCGGCCGACCTGGCTGAAATCGTCAGTGATCTTAACCGGCTGGAAAGCGGACAACTGCTCGATTCGTTGGATGTGAAACACCTCGCCGATACCCTGGAGGAAGTGGAACCCGAGTTCCAGGCGGAATTGGTCGAGCACATGTCGGATGAAAAGGTGGCGGACGTGCTCGAAGAAATGGAGCCGGACGAAGCCGCCGACTTGTTGGGGGATCTGCCCAAAGGCCGTAAGGAAGACTTGTTGGCCTTGATGGAGAAAGAAGACGCAGACGATGTCCGTAAACTCCTGGCTTATCCGGAAGAGTCGGCGGGCGGTATTATGACGACAGAATACGCCGCCATTCACCCGGACCTTACAGCTACCGAGGCAATCCAGGTATTACGCGGCATGGCGGACGAAGTAGAGACGATGTTCTATGTCTACGTGGTGGATGAAGAAGAGCACCTGGTGGGCACATTCTCGCTGAATAACCTGATATTTGCACCTCCCGCTCAGCTGGTTTCAGAATTCATGACGAACCGGATCATCACCGTCAACCTGACCGATGACCAGGAGACAGTGGCCCAGACTGTGGCAAAATACGACTTGTTGGCTATCCCGGTGGTGGATGATCAGAATCGCCTGCACGGCATTGTGACTGCCGATGACGCCCTGGATAAGATCATCCCGACCGCCTGGAAGAAACGACTGCCGCGCTTCTACCGGTAACAATGGCTGGATAAACCCATGATTGAATCCCCTGCCCCCCGCAAGCGCAGAGTTCTGCCAGGATTCTGGAAAAGGATCCTGATCTTCCTGACCATCTTTGGTCCGGCAACCATCACAGCCATGGCTGACAACGATGCCGGTGGGGTAGCCACCTATTCATTGGCCGGAGCCAAGCTCGGTTATCCGATCTTATTCCCCCTGGTCATTATCACGGTCCTGCTTGGCGTAACGCAGGAAATGGGCATGCGCTTGACGGTCATCACCCGCAAAGGCCTGGCGGATCTGATCCGGGAGAAATTCGGTGTCAAGGCCGCCTTGTTCATGTTCGGAGCGTTGCTGGTTGCCAATATCGGCACGCTGATCACCGAAATAGCAGCCGTTAAGACCACCAGCGCCATGCTGAATATACCGCCCATCCCCTTCGTGATGGTCATCGTGCTGGTGTCATTTTTCTTTGTCACGAAAGGCAACTACAAACTCACCCAGGGGATCATGCTGATCGCCAGCCTTTTTTACATTGTTTATATCATCTCGGCGGTCAAGGCCCGTCCGGATTGGACCCTGGCGATAACCAACCTGTTATATCCGCACGGGGTCGAAATGACCTCCGCCTACCTGCGTGATTTCCTCTTGATCGGCATGGGCGTGCTCGGCACGACCATCACTCCCTGGGGACAGTTCTTCATAAGCAGCTTCGCTTTTGACAAGAAAATCGAGAAAGGCAAGATCAACTATTCCCAGATGGAAACTTACTGGGGCGCATTCCTGACTGACTTCTTCTCGTTTTTTATGATCGTTGCTACGGCAGCCACCTTATTTGTTCACAGCATCCCGCTTGTCTCCGGTGAGCAGGCTGCGTTGGCAATCCAGCCTTTTGCAGGAAAACTGGCCGGAACACTTTTTGCAATCGGAATCCTCAATGCTGGTTTCATGGGCCTGGTGATCGTTTCCCTTTCCACCGCCTACGCTTTCGCCGAATTTTTTGGTCTCTCCGGCAGCCTGGATGACTCGTACCAGAAGAGCAAGACGTTTTACATCTTGTTTGTAATCCAATTGATCGTTGCAATGGTAATCGCGCTATTTATCCCACTTTCATTATTCAAAGTGGCCGTCTTTACGCAAACC
>JADGQB010000425.1 GCA_017882145.1 Anaerolineales bacterium | reverse complement strand
GCACCCGGAACGGGCAAACCGCTGAGCGTAGCGTACCCTGTGGGTTTGGGCCCAGGTCTCCTGAATGGAGGTGAGAGGGCCCAGGAATCAAAATCCGCCCTTTCGGCGGAAGTTGTGTGCCCCCAAGCGGACTCGAACCGCTGTTTGGGCCTTGAGAGGGCCCCGTCCTGGGCCACTAGACGATGGGGGCAGTTAGTGCGGGCGTGATTTTATCAGACGCCATCGGAATAGTCAATCAGTTGAATTTTCAAGCCAAATCCTTGACACCCAAGAACAAATGTGCTAAGTTTAAAAAGTGTTAACTATTTCGTCAATTAATTTTTACCAGGGATATGGCATGTCTCAGCTGACCACAACCCAATCCCCTATCCGAAGTAATATCCGGGTTCTATTCGAATTTTTTTCGAACCGAGGTTCGAATGCTTCCTCACATTGTGGGTCTTCGAACTGTAAGGACAATGTCCTGCACGGATACTGCCCAGAACGGCTTCTGGGAAGCCACTCGTTCCTCTCTCGTTTCTGAGGAACGAGCCTGCCTGTCCTGCCTGTCCTGCCTGCACTGTGCCGCAGGCACACGTGACTGTTCTTGTCAGGGCGCACTTTGCAGGGTACACGAAGGGTGTGCTCTCATCGATCTTATTCCTCCCCTGTCCCCTTTTCCCTGCCCATCTCCCCTGTCGCCTCTATCGAAAATAAGCGCATTGTGCTAAAAATGAAGCCAACCGGAGGCAGAATGTTTCAGACTTTCGAACAAGCCCGGAAATACGTGGACGACAATCAGATCGAAATGGTGGATTTGAAATTCTGCGACCTGTGGGGCCGCTGGCACCATCTGACCATCCCCTCCAGCCAGTTTGTGCCGGAGTTGATGGAAAAAGGGATCGGGTTTGACGGCTCGGCAGTCGGGCTGAAATCCGTCAAAGCCGGGGACATGGTACTCGTACCCGATCTGGAGACAGGCTTCGTCGATCCCTTCTGGGACGGGCCGACCCTGTCCTTCATCTGCATCACCCTGGAGGCCGACACCCACGCCATTTTCGAGACCGATCCGCGTAACATTGTCATTCGCGCAGAAGAATACATGCAGTCCACCGGCCTGGCAGATGAAAGCCGCTGGGGCCCGGAATATGAGTTCTATTTTGAGGTCTGAGTAAGAGCGCGAGAGCTTGTGCCGGGGAAAACGGGCTAAAAGGCTGCATTTCAATTGTATGATATTCGGCCCGGACAGGCCTGATTCTTTGGTATGATTGTCGACTTGGAGGTAAGAATATGCCGAATTTTCGCACGAAATCCCCCAACCATTTCGACCTGCCGCGGCGCATCAACCGGCTGGGTGAACTGGCCTATAACCTGTGGTGGACATGGAACCCTTCCGCCCAGCGCTTGTTCTACCGCATTGATTACGCTCTCTGGGAGCGTCTGAACCATAACCCATTGCTTTTCTTACGCTCGGTTGGCCGCTCCGAAGTTAACGCGGCTGCGCAAAATCCTTTCTATTTGGAAATTTACGACCGGGTCTTCGCCAATTTCGATGCCTACATGAATGCCAAAGAGACCTGGTGCAGCCAAAGGTATGATGAAAAGTGTAATCAGCAATCGGCTTACTTCTCGATGGAATTCGGCCTGCACGAGACCCTGCCCATCTATTCCGGAGGCATGGGTATGCTGGCCGGTGACTACCTGAAAGAATCCTCCGACCTGGGCCTGCCGCTGGTGGGTGTGGGCTTGATGTATGCCGAGGGCTATTTCTCCCAGCGTATCTCCGAGGACGGCTGGCAGGAATCAGTCAACAACCTGCTTAATTTTGAGGATCTGCCGGTTGTGCAGGTGCTGAACGATGCCGATGAACCGCTGGCGATCACAGTCAACTTCCCCGACCGCGTGGTCACTGCCAATATCTGGGAACTGCGGATCGGACGGGTGCCGCTTTACCTGCTCGATACCGACCTGGATGAGAATACTCCGGCGGATCGCAACCTGACTTTGCGCCTGTATTACAGCGACCTGGACCTGCGCATCGCACAGGAAATCCTGCTGGGAGTGGGCGGCGTACGCGCCCTGCGGGCGCTGGGTTATGACCCGGACGTCTGGCACATGAACGAAGGTCACGCAGCTTTCCTGACCCTCGAACGGGCACACGAACTGGTTGCCAAGGGTCTGACATTCGAGGATGCGATTGCCAAAACCCGTCACGGCAACGTCTTCACCACGCATACTCCTGTTCCGGCCGGGAACGATGAATTTCCGCTCTGGCTGTTGGACAAAAACCTTTCCAACTACTGGCCCGAACTCGGCCTGAACCGCGACCAATTCGTGGAACTGGCCTGCAGCCACCAGCCTTGGGGAGAGACTTTCAGCATGCCGATCCTGGCGCTGCGCCTGTCGGACGGCCGGAACGCGGTCTCTGAGCTGCACGGGCGTGTAGCCCGCCGCATGTGGAAATTCCTTTGGCCCACCATCCAGAACGAAGAGGACGTTCCGATCAACTACGTAACCAACGGTGTCCACCCCGCCACCTGGCTGGCCCGCCGGATGCGGGTCTTATTGGGCAGATACCTGGGAGAAGGCTGGCTGGAGCATCTCGATGACCCGGAGATGTGGGTGAAGGTGGATGCAATCCCGGATATCGAATTATGGAATGTCCGGCTGCACCTTAAACGCAAACTGGTTTTCTATGCACTCGAGCGCACCCGCCAGCGGTGGATGAGTGGTGGATATCACCCGGTCCAGGCCATCGCATCCGGCATCATGCTCGACCCCTACGTGCTGACCATCGGCTTTGCCCGGCGCTTTGCCACCTACAAGCGAGCCGACCTGGTCTTCCGTGACCTTGAGCGCTTGTTGGAAATCATCAACCGTCCCAACCGCGCAGTCCAGATCATTTTTGCCGGAAAAGCTCATCCGGCAGACGACCCGGGCAAACATATCATCCAGGATG
>JADGQB010000424.1 GCA_017882145.1 Anaerolineales bacterium | reverse complement strand
GCTGGGGATGCCGTGGGAAGCTGCCTCCAGGGCCGCGCCGACCGTCCCGGAAATGGTCACACCGGTGGCTACATTTTCACCATAATTAATCCCGGAGACCACCAGATCGGGCGGCTGAGGCATGATCTCCAGGATGCCGTGCAGGACCGCCTGGGCCGGGCTTCCACCCACCGCATAGACGGTCCATTCCCTACCGCCCACGCACACGATCTCGGTCCGGATGATCCCGTCCGAAGTGTTTGGCAGGCTGCGTCCCATTCCTGAGGACTGTTCACGCGGCGCGGCCACTGTGACAAACCCGAGCGTTTCGAGCGCTTCGGCAGCCGCCCACAGGCCCGGCGATTGGATGCCGTCGTCATTGGTAAGCAAGATCTGACACTTCCCCATTAACAACCTCCTGACAAGGAAAGAAGCGGGAGATTCCCGCTTCTCTGGCGCCCCTTCGGGGTGCAGGCGCCCCTTGCGCGATTCGAACGCGCGGCCTTTTGGTCCGCAACCAAACGCTCTAATCCGCTGAGCTAAAGGGGCATACGTTTTAAGCGGGGGAATTCTAATCGAGAATCATAGACAGGTCAAGCTTTCACGTTGCCGCCACTGTGTTATGCCGGACATTTTTATTCTACGATCTATTCCTTCCCCATTGATTATTTTTTGAGTAGTACTTATAGGTCGGTAACTGGTATTTTGTTTATTTGCTTAACTAGCTATAATATAATTAAGATAATTTAGAGAAAGAAGGTCTTAATGGAAAACCAACAACACGATGAGCTAGTTGCTGGGATCTCGAAACAAATGAAAAGCATTCTGGATTCCTCTCAACAAGCGGTCTATATTTATTTGGATGATATCCATAAGGTGTGCAATGGAAAACTTGCCACCCTTATGGGGTATCGCTCGCCAGAGGAATGGGCAAAAGTGGAAGATTCTTTCATGGCATTTGTTGATCCAAGCAGCCAGGAAATACTGGCATCAGCTTACAACCAGGCGATGGAGAAATTAATTCCTTCGACCATCCAAGTAACCTGGAAAAAGAAATCCGGTGGCACAGTTGATACAAATGTAGTTCTTGTCCCAATTGCTTACAACGACCACCTCTTCGCTTTGCATTTCATCTCACAGAATTAAAACCAACCTCCAGTCGCTGTCCACCGGGAGGTTATTTCGAAATTTGCCTAATCAGGCGGGAAAGGCCTGGTAGCCACGCTTTTCCACCGCCGCGATGATCTGTGCATCGGTCACTCTTGACTCATCAAATTCCACCACCATCTGGCCTTTCTGGTAGCTCGCAGAGACCTGCTTGATCCCCGGCAGGTCATCCTCAATGCCTTCCACTTCCATTGGGCAATTGGAACAGTGCATCCCCTCGACACGGAACGTTTTCTTGATCATGAATACCTCGCAAGCGATATTATTAGGCGGACTCAATATTGGCAGACAATAAAAGCAGACAATAAGGGCAGACACGCAGGTCTGCTCCTACGGGGTTATTGGGTGAAGACAATTTCGCCGGTGTACATGCCCATCGAGCACGAAAAACGCATAATCGTACCTGCAACCTGGGCAGGGATGTTTACCGGGACCGTACCGGTCTGTGGCAGCAGCTTTTCGACGCCAATGGCTTGGATGACAAAATCGCGCGCACAGGAATAGGTATTCTCGGTCACAATATTAAGCAGGATTGGCTGCCCAGCCAGGGCATACAGGCGCCGGGGTGAATAGCCGCTGTTGGAGGCGCTCAACGATAACGTATTACTGGGAGGCGCTGAGGCGACCGGGTTGGAAGCAGGTCCAGGCTGGAAGAGAGCACTGGTCAGGTTCTGAACGGAGAGCGGGGATCCGACCAGGGACAACCCGTTATTCACCGAGACCAAGCCCAGGATCAGCAACACGATCGCCACAAAGCGCATGAACCATTTCTCCAGCCGGGCACCCAATTGCATGGTGAGATAAGCCACCACAAAGAAGACCGGGCTGGTGCCGAGGATAAAAGCGAACATCAGCGCCGCACCCAACAAAGGACTGCCGGTGCCGACCGCCACAGCCATCATTGCCTGAGTCACGCCGCATGGGATGAAAACGGTCAATGCACCCAGGAACAGCGGTGCGAAGGAATTCCCGCCATTTTTTGCCTTCCGGCGGATATAGCGAGTGATGAATTTGGGCGGTTCGATGGAAAAATAACGGAAGATCGGGTGGACATTGAACATCCGCAAAGCGTTGCCGACCATGAAAATGCCGATCGCGATCAGCAGGATGGCACGCGTGGTGGCATTCAATTGGAGCACCGAACCCAGCGCCCCCAGCAGGAGGCCCAGGAGTGTATAAGCCGCCAGCTTTGCAACCAGGAATAACAGGATGGGCATCGCCAGGCGCGGACGCGCCAGGATCCGCTCCCGCTTCTTTCCGGAACGGTGGGCCCGGCGCGCGGCGATTTCCTGTTCAATCTGCTGGTCAAGCTGCTGTTCCAACTGGTTTTCAAGTGAACTGGCCAGCAGGCCGCCCTGGACTGCCAGGCAGCTTAATCCGCCAGTGGTCACGCCTGTGATAAACGCAACAAGCAATTGATTCATTTAGAGGTCCTCAGAATATTGGAGGATGCGGTGGGATCAGCATCGATTTTAGAATACAACCGGAGAATTTCTCTCCATTCACCCGAAACCAATACGAAGAGCATCACCGGTGGCGGGTAAATTGGGCTCCAATTTGTCAGTTTTGATTTACGCCACCATCAAGCGCCGGGAAATCCCGATAGCATTTACTTTACGTCGAGCACGAAGCTGATCTGTTCCGGCTGGCTCTGGTATAGAAAATCGAACCAGATCTTATACCTGCCAGGCTTGGGGAAATTTACTGAAAATTGAAGCTGGTTGGGATCGACTAACGACTGCCTTAAGAAAGTCGTGGCTTTCTCATCAATCGCATACAAGTCAGCCTGGTTCCC
>JADGQB010000423.1 GCA_017882145.1 Anaerolineales bacterium | reverse complement strand
GCTCAAGAAACATCTGAGGATCCATAACCTGGCTGACGACAAAATCCAAAACCGGTTGGTCGATTTTCTTTTCAACCAATTCTGGCGGGACACCCATTATTTCAATAAAGTGGTGGTTATACGTAATGATACGGGCGTTTTCATCGACCACAAGCAGCCCATCCATCGAGGTTTCCTGAGTTGTGGATAAAATGGTGTTCCTGAAACGCAACTCCTCTTCGGTGCGCTTGCGCGCGGTAATATCCTCGGCAGTGCCTTCGTAATAGAGCACATCCCCATTTTCAGCGCTTACGACAACAACATTCTCGGAAATCCAGATTTTAGCGCCATCCTTGCGGTGGGCTTCAAACTCAAATCCCTCGACTTTGCCTGACTCTTGCAAAAGCAGCCGAACCTCGTTCCGGCAGGCGGGATCCACATAGATTTGATTGGCGATATCACTGACGCTGGAAATCATTTCTTCTGGAGAGGCGTAGCCCAGCATACGCGCCATGGCCGGATTTACCAGGATGAAGCGGCCATCCGGCGTGGATTGGAAAATGCCATCAATGGCGTTCGCAAAAATGGAGTGATACCTGGCTTCGGCCTCATGCACCTGTGCATACAGGCTGGCGCTTTCCAGGGCGGAGGCGGCGACACTCGCCAGGATCATCAGGCCTTTCACCTGGCCAAGCGTGAAAGCAGGCCGGCGCTGCCTGACATTTACATTTAGAACGCCGACCAATTTATTCCCCACCAGCATGGGCATCGAGAGCGCCGGGCCGATATCGCTGCGCGGAAAGAGCGGAGCAAAGCGGGCGTCATTGACATCCCCGTACAGGTTGACCGATTCACGATAACGCGCCACCCAGCCAGCGATACCCTGCTCCAGGCGCACGCGCTCCCCCAGAATCTTCTCGCGCCCTTCCCCACATACGGCCGCCACATACAGCTCATCCCCGAGGCGGGTGGAGCGCATCAGGGAGACCTCGTCGGCGTTCAACTGCTCGCGGGCGGCTTCAACCGTTTTATTCATGATGGTGTTCAGGTCAAGCGAGTAGGCAATAGTGGTGGTCAATTCATAAATGGAGACCGTCTCATGCAATTGGACATTTTCAACCCGCAACCGGCGCACTTCCATGGCGCGGTCAAGTACCGGCAATAAGGCGCTCATCTTGAAGGGTTTAAGCACGTAATCGAAGGCGCCGACCTTCATGGCCTCCACGGCGGTTTGCACCGTGCCCTGGCCAGTCATCATAAAGGCAACCAGGTTTGGGTCCACCTGCAAAGCCGCCCGCATCAATGCGATCCCATCCATTTCTGGCATCATCATGTCGGTCAGCAGGATGTCAAACTCGTTCTCCCTGAGCGTCTTGAGTGCCGCCTGTCCGGAGGTGAATCCGACGGCCAGGTAGCCATGCTTGTTCAGCATTTCGCACAAGGCGTTGGTCAGTTCGAGCTCGTCATCGACGATCAATAAGTGACCAAGGCGATGTTCTTCCATTTTGCCTCATCAACTTTCATCCAGAAAACCTCCACCAGCTTCAGAGCGAACGGGCAGCACAACCCGGATGGTGGTGCCATGGTTCACTTCGCTGAGGATATCCAGGGAGCCCTTGTGCTCTTGAACGATGCGGTGGCAGATGGCCAGACCCAGTCCGGTGCCTTTACCAACGGGTTTTGTGGTGAAGAAGGCCTCACCCAGCCTAGGCAAATTCTCCGCAGCAATGCCGATACCGGTGTCGGCGATCTCGATGACCACCATCGAAAGCGCATCTGCGCGTGGCTCTGCTGCAGCGCCTGAAAGCGCAGCTTGTGTGATCATCCCGCGAATGGTGAGCGTGCCGCCTTGCGGCATGGCATCGCTGGCGTTGGTAAAAAGATTTAAGAACAGTTGGCGTAACTTCTGCCGGTCAGCACTAATGAAGAGATCGTTGGAAGCCAGCTCCTGTACAACCTGGATGTTGTGGTCACGCAGCAGGTATTGAATGAGCTCAAGGGTTTTCTCGATCTCATCGGCCAGGTTCAGCGTGGAAACCCGGCTGGTGCCGCGCCGGCTGAATTGGAGCAGGTTGGCAATCAGGCTGGCCATGCGCTCGACCTCCTGCTGGATGATCAGCAGGGTGTGGTGCTGGGGATCGACCGGCGAGCAAAGTTCCAGCAGCGACTCGATGCGCAGGCTGACCGTGGCGAGCGGGTTGTTCAACTCGTGGGCGATGCTGGCAGCCAGTTCGCCCATGGTGGCCAGTTTGGCCGCCTGCCAGAGCTGTTGCGACATGGTTTTGACCTCTTCATTCTTCGACTGCAGCTGCGCCGTACGCTCGGCCACACGGTCTTCCAATTCAAGCGTCAAGTGCAGCAGCTCGGAATTGGTTTTCTCCAACTCTTCCTGTGTCAGGCGCAATTCTGCCGTGCGGGCTTCTACGCGTTTTTCCAGCTCCACGGTCAATGCCACCAACCCGCGATTGGTTTCTTCCAGCTCGTCCTGCATCAGGCGGATCGTGCCGCGGGCCTGTTCCAATTCCCGGCGCAAGTTGCTGGCGCTCATGAACGTCCTTTCACCACCAGCAGGGTTGCGTCATCTTCTTCCTTGGCAAGCGCATTTAATAACTTCCGGGCAATTTGCTCAGCCGAAAGAACCTGCAGGTCCGGGAAATCCTGCCAGACCCAGTGGGTTCTCAGACCATCCGAGTGCAGCAGGAGCAAGTCGGCCGGATTCCAGGCGTGTTCCGTCACAACAGCGTTGGGTGCGCTGCCGCCCAGCACACCCCGCCGGACCATAAAATTCATGGGCTTCGCAGCGCTGAGCACGCGCACCTCGATGTTACCGATGCTGGCAAACGAAAGCTTGAACCCGGACATCCCAGCTTCGGGGATAGATCCGGGAAGCAGGGGTTCCTTCAATCGAAAATCGGCCAGAGGATAACCAAAATCAAAGCGCGCCAACGCCATCACCACACCGCGG
>JADGQB010000422.1 GCA_017882145.1 Anaerolineales bacterium | reverse complement strand
TCAAGAATGCCTCCGTGGGCAGCCAGATCCACCTGTTCGCGGATGTCGTGTGCGCCGCCGATGCTCAGGTCGGTTGTCTCCAGCAGTTTACGCGCCTCGCTGGTCTCGGCCAGCCGCGCTGAAGCCTCGCTGAAATCCGGAGTGGGCACCAGGATCCTTGCCAGGTCTGCCGAGCCCGAGAAATCGCAAAAGTCCGCCAGCCGGGCGAGGATCTTGGGGTATTCAAGAACGCTGAGAGTTTTCGAGTCCATATATGTAATTTTACCCGCTTATCCCATTTGCGTCTTTAAATTAGAAAAGCGACTGCATGAGTCGCTTTATCTGCTAGCTTGATTTGCCCTCCGGATTTATTGTAGAAAAGAAGCCACCGCCTGTTTCAGGTCGTTGTGGATTTCGAACAGGCCTTTAAACCCGGATATATCCAGGATTTTTGCCACTTCTGGTTGCGGGGAGAGCAGTTTCACATGATGCTGGACCCCATTGCCGCGGTCCCGGTCAATGGCATGATAAGCTGCCCAGCCCGATTCATCCTCGAGCACTGGCATCCCGCGGAATAACAAGGCAGTCTTATGGATGGCCGCGATCCCGGCGCTGCTCATATAGGTCAGTTGGCTCATATCGATCAGTAGATCACGCGCTCCGTCCATGTAGGCCCGCCTGGCCTCTTCAATGAGGTCCAGGTAGTTGGAACCGTCCAGTTTGCCTGTCACCTGCAGTACGGTCACGTTGGCAGGACCTTTTATTTCAGATATTTTTATTTCCATATTCTTTCTCCTTTTCCTTCTCCAATTGATTAAGGTATCGTTACGTTCTGATTGGACTGCCACAATAGCTGCATTTGGCTTGTCCCTCGTCCAGATCCTGGGTTGCACCGCAGTAAGAGCACTTGTACGCGCTATTGGGTGCCTCCACCGGGGTATGGTCTATGGCAACTTCCTTCGGGTGTTCGGGGTCGTATTTTACGTAGATGGTTTGACCGGGAGCGAACTTGGGACGCGAAGTATCCAAAACTGCTTGCTCTGTATTGGCATTGAAAGCCGGTAGCTCCTCAGGGAAAACTTCCACGTAGATTTGAAGCATGCTGGCATTCTCCCCAATGCGGATTCCGGTATCGGTCAGGCTGAGGATTTTGGCCGGGGCCTCTTCGCCGGTTGCACGCAGCTGGTTGTAAAGTTGCTCCTGGACATGTAACTTACTTTCCAACTCGGGATCGTTTAGATCAATTTGCATGGGCGCCTCCTCATAAAAAACCATCAAGATCAATGCCCGATGGGTTGAGGGCTGTCTGCCGCGCGCCGTCCGGCCCACTTGAATGGCCAGCCGGGCAGTAGCAGCCCGATCAGGAATGCGAGTATGGCAGCAAAGAAAGTGATCCGGTACGCTTGCTCGAATCCCGCGACGTTTTCCTGGCACGCCACACTGAGCAGTGGCGCGACCTGCGCAGGTATGTTCGCGGGAGGATCCGCGGGTTTGACTAACCTGGCTGCCACCGTTTTCCCGGCCGCCGGTTGGCAGATCGCCAGAGGCGGCACACCTGTTTGGGGTGGGGCATTCAGGAATTGTTGTTGGAGTGCCGAGATTTGCGGCGATAACGTACTGGCGAGCACAGTCGCCAGGATGGCTACTCCAATCGCCTGTACCACCTGGCGGGTGGCATTGGTCAGGGACGAACCATTGGCAATCTCTGGTAGAGGCACCACCGACAAAGCCGTCACGAAGGTTGTCTGGATGGTTGCGCCGAATGCCAGGCCGCGCAAGGACAACAGGAACATGATCCAGCCGATCGGCGTGTCTGCCTTGATTTGGGAAAGCTGCCAGGTGTTGATGATCAAAAGGCCATAGCCGATTGCCACCAGGGGGCGCGGTCCGATCCGGTCATAAAAACGCCCTGCCAGTATGGTGGCAATCGCGCCCGTAACGGCCATCGGGACCAGGATGATCCCGGTCTTGAAAGCGGTCTGGCCTCTCAAGAATTGAAGGTAGATTGGTAACAGGAATTCAGCGCCGAACAGTGCGATTACGCTGACGTAACCGAGCAGGCTCGCGCTGAGGAATGTTGGTTTCTTGAATAGGCGCAAATCCAGCAGCGGTTCCCTGGCGATGAAGAGTTCGATCAAAACAAATGCCGTCAGGCCGATCGCGCCGATGACTAACCAGGTCACGACCCCCGGGGCAGACCAGCCAAAATTGGCTGCCACCGAAGCGGCATATAGGATGGATCCAAAGCCAACGATTTCTGTCACCAATCCCAACCAATCCATCGCTGGCCAGGCTTCACTCTTGAAATCAAATAAAAAGAAAGAACCCAGGATGATGCCGACGATCCCGATCGGAGGATTGATGAAGAAAATGAACCTCCACAGGTTCTGGTCGACCAGGTAGCCTCCCAGGATGGGGCCCAATGCTGGGGCTACCAGGATGGCAATCCCATAAATACCCAATGCATAGCCTTGTTCCTTCGGCGGGAAACTGCGCAGGATGATGGCGGCGCCCAGCGGTAATGCGATCCCACCTCCAATTCCCTGCAGGGCACGTGCCGCGATCATAAAGACGAGTGTGGGTGAGATGCCGGATAGGAACGAGCCGATCACGAATATCGACAGGCCAGCCAGGTAGATGCGCTTCATGCCGTACCGGCCTGCGAGAAAGGCAGACAGCGGCGTACTGATCCCGAGAGCCAGTACGTAAATGCTGATGATCCATTGCGAATCGTTCAGGCTGGCTCCGAATTCGGCTCGTAGGGTTTGAAAGGCCACGTTCACCACGGTCGTATCCAGGATCACCATAAAGATCCCGAAGATGACCGAGATTAAAGTTTTATACTTTTGAGGCAGAGGTAGCCTCTTGGTTTTAGTTGGTTGTACTTCGTCCGTCAGCATTTTTCCCTTCACCAGTAATGCTTTCTGGTTGTATTTTAGTTTATTTTGGTAAGAGTTGTCCGATTTTAGCACAATTGGCAAG
>JADGQB010000154.1 GCA_017882145.1 Anaerolineales bacterium | reverse complement strand
GGCAGCTTCCAGGCGTTCCAGGCTGCGGGCCGCCAGCGAGAGCCAGGCTCCGCGTGCAGCCAGTTGGTGGGCCAGTTCCCGTCCGATACCCCTGGATGCACCGGTGAGGATGACAACCTTGTCTTTAAAATCATAACGGGGCATTTCAGCATCTCCTCGGGGGGCTTTTTCGAAACGTGTACTTACCAGACTATATTGGTTTCAACTATCCGGACTTCCACAGCTGATTATACGCTTTTGGTCAAGTGGAGACCGGCTTCTGCGTGTTGTTCGATCTATTAGTTTTAAATGTGCTTTAGCCCCAAAGGGAGAGGAACAATCAGAACAGGATTTCCATGGCAACCAAAAGAGGCCGGGCAGGCTTCAGTTTTCTGAGGCCATTTTGATACGTTCGCCCAGCGGGGGATGATCGTAGAACATGAACACCACCCACTTCTCCGGGTCAACTTCGCCCAGGTTCTGGTTGGCCAGGCGCGTAAATGCGGAGGCAAATGCCTGGGCTTTTCCGGTACTTTGCAGGGCATATTGATCGGCCATGCTTTCGCGCCAGCGCGAGACGGCATTATCCAGGGGTTGCGTGAGCAATCCGAAGGCGCCCAGTACCAGGCCCAGGGCCGGCAGTCCGGCGATATCGGCCGGACCGCTGAAGCCGAAATAACCGGCTGCCCAATGCAGGGCCAGGGAAGACAGGTACAGCCCGCCCAGGGTCATCAGCGCTCCGAAGGCGATCAGGACGGGAATATCCTTGTGGACTTGATGCCCAAGTTCATGGGCGAGGACGGTTTCGATCTCATCCGGCGAGAATTCGTTGATCAGGGTATCGGCCAGCACGATGCGGCGGGTATTCCCCATGCCGGTCAGTGCGGCGTTGGCGGCCTTGGTCCGTTTGGACATATCGAACTTGAACACGCCGCGGACTTTTGTATGAGCACGCTCGGCGAGCTTCATCAGCCGTTCGGTCAATTCGGCGTGCTCATCGCCCAGGGGCACAAATTTGTTGAACAGCGGCATGATCAGGATGGGGGCCAGGTTGGACAAAACAACCGAAAATAGGAGCATCCCAATTCCCGTCCACAACCACCACCAGCCGCCGGTGAGACGCAGGGCCAGGTAAACCAGCTCCACCACAACCAGCCCCAATGGCGCGCCGATCAGCAGGCCTTTCAACTGGTCCATCACCCAGCTTTTGAAATCCTGGGTGGATTGGCCGAAACGGTGCGGCAGGACGAACCCGGAATAATAGCTCAGCGGCAGTTCGAGCAGGGAGGCGATCCCTCCAAAGATGATAATAAATCCGAGCACGAGCAGCCAATCATTGGTCGTGAGAGTTTCCAACCAGCTGGCCAGGCTTTTTGCCCAGCCGAAGAACAACCACACCAGCAGGTATAGCGTACTGGCGAGCGTATCCAGCAGCCACAACCGCCGGTGGATGCGGGCGTATTGTTTGGCTTGTTTTTGTTTTTCAGGATCAAGGACAGTCGTATTCATGCTCTAATTTTGCCATAAATGGTCCGAAATGGTCAGGGTAATCCGGCGATATAATATAAAAAGTTAATCAAAAATTCAAATTGAGGTGTTTTATGGACGAACTCGCCCCCGGATTGGTTGCTGAACTAAAACAGATTGTCACAGTTGCTGATACTGCCTCGAAATGGGGCAGCGGACTGGTACCCGTTTTCTCGACCCCGTCCCTGGTGGGCTTGATGGAAAGCGCAGCTGTGGCGGCACTGACCGGGCACCTGGCCCCGGGCCAGACTACCGTCGGCGGGCACATCGACGTGCATCACCTGGCTGCCACGCCGGTGGGGATGCAGGTGCGTGCCCGGGCGGAATTGACCGCCGTGGAAGGCCGCAAGCTGGTCTTCAAGATACAGGCCTGGGATGAGGTCGAATTGATTGGGGAAGCCAACCACGAGCGTTTTGTTATCGATGAGGCCAGGTTTATCGGGCGGGTGCAGGCCAAGGGCAAACAACCCCGGACGCCTTGAGAGCCATAGTAGATACAGCCTAAGAATCGAACAGGCCGGTGCCGCAAAGTCGCCAGCCTGTTCGACTTGAAAGAAAAGGAGAATGGCGGGGGTCTTAGCCCTTGAGCGCGCCTGCCATGAGACCGCGCAGGAAGTAACGGCCGAGGAAAAGGTAAACCAACAGAGTCGGCAGGGCTGCCAGGAGCGTGGCTGCCATCAGGACGTTCCATTGGACAAGTTGGCTGCCTGCCAGGTTATTCAGCGCCACCGTCACGGGCCAGTGGGATTGGTTGGTCAGGATGACGGCGAAGAGGAATTCATTCCAGGCCTGGGTAAACTGCCAGATGATAACGACTGCAAAGCTGGGTGCGGACAGGGGGAACATAATATAGCGGTACAGGCCCATCAGGCTGGCGCCATCGATCCGGCCGGCCTCCAGGATTTCCGTTCCGATCCCGGCATAATAATTGCGGAAGATCAGCGTGGTGATCGGAATACCGTAAATGATATGCACCAGGATCAGGCCGGGGATATCCCCGTACAATTGAATGGCCTGCATGAACTTTACCAACGGGATCAAGATGCTTTGATATGGGATGAACATCCCGAACAGGATCAGGGTAAAGATCAGGTTCGAGCCGCGGAATTTCCACTTTGCAAGCAGATAACCATTCAAGGAACCTAGCAAGGCAGAAAGGATCGATTCCGGAATTACCATCATCAGGCTGTTATTGATGTTCGGCGCCAGCTGCTTATAACCTGCAACAAAGTTATCGATATGGAGGCCGGCGTTTGGCAGACTCCACATGGTCTTCAGGTCAACCTGGCTGATGGATTTGAATCCCGTCAGGAACATCAGATAGATGGGCAGGAGATAAACAATTGCCAGAGCGATCAGGATGATGTAAAAAAAGGTGTGAAGCACTGTCCGGCGGGTCATAGTTCAGTCTCCGTGCGCATGTTTTGAACCAGGTAAGGCACCACCAGAATCGCAACACTGATCAGCATCAGGATACCGATTGCCGCACCCCGGGCATAATTGGTACCGTCAAAAGTTGTAACCCACATGTAAATGCCCGGCACATCCAGCCGGATATCCTTGTTACCGAGGGCTACGATCAAGTCGAAGATTTTCAAGGACATATGTCCCAGGATAATGACTGCACTAAGAGTTACCGGTTGAAGCAAGGGCAGAATAATGTAGCGGTAGATCTCAAATTCACTGGCACCGTCCACCCGGGCGGCTTCACGCAGGTCTTCCGAGACGCTGCGGATACCACCCAGATAAAGTGCCATGGTATAGCCGGACAGCTGCCAGACAGCCGGGATTATCGTGAAAACCATCCCCCAGGGTTGCGGGGAGGAATGCCACAGGCTGATCAGGGATTTCAGTCCGAGAGTTTGAAAGATAAGGTTGATCCCGGTGATGCGATTACCGGTCGCCGGGTTCATCAGCCAGCCCCAAATGACGCCGGTGGCGATGAAAGAGATCGACATGGGAACCAGGAAAATACCGCGAAAAATCGCTTCGCCTTTGAGCCTTTGATCGAGCAGGATGGCGAGACCCAATCCCAGGATCAGACAGCCCAGGATAAAACCAACTGTAAACACGACGGTATTGCGGATGTCGATAATGAAGCGCGGATCGTTGTTGAAAAGTGCGATGTATTGTTTCAGACCGACAAATGTGTAATCCGGGTTCAAACCTTTCCATTGGCTTAATGAAACCCGAACCGACCAGCCGATAAAGCCATAAACAAAAATCGCCACCGCAACCATGGAGGGGAGCAGTAAGGCGATGGTAAGTACCGTTTCGCTTTGGAACATGGAAACAATGATCAGCACACCCGTATAAAAGATCAGTCCGCTGACCAGGACAGCGAGTGAAGTCAGGTTTTTATCCGCAATTACCAGCGGGTTACTTCTTAAGGTTAAGATAAAAACCAAGCCCATCAGCATCAGGGCAATGGCCAAAAGGAATTGCGGCAGCCGAAGCTCGAACCTTCGTAGCATCGCTCAACTCTCTTTCGGAATGGGCGGCTCAGACGAGCCGCCCATTCGTCTTCCTTACAGGAACTCTATTCCAATTTACTTGCAGGTACCATCTGCCTTGCAGGCGGCAACCAAAGCGGCCTGGAAGTCAGCGGTCTTGCTGGTGTCGGCCTGGAACAGGCTGATGGCGGTCCCGATCGAGGTCGACCAGGCGGGAGCAGCAACCACACCGTGCATAAGGCTGCCGACCACTACATTGCTGGTCCAGTCCTTGGCAGCATCCTGCGAATATTCGCTGAAGAGGGCTTGATTGCAGTCCGTGCGGGCGCAGATGGAGCCCTTGAGCGGGTTGAAGGCTTCCTGACCGGCCTTGGAAGCGGCGACGGTCAACCAGTCAATGGTCGCATCCGGGTGCTTGGCTCCGGTGGGCAGTACGAAGCTGTCCGACAGGAAGTTGAAGATGCCATAGGTGCCCGGGGCAACGGCCCAGTCGAAGTCAACGTGTGGCTTGAGCGCCAGACCGTTCGGAGCGGGGTTGGCGAAATAGCCATAGGCCCAGTCGCCCATGATATTGAAGGCGGCATCACCGTCAACCATCATCTTGGAAGCAGGTTGCCAGTCGGACATAGTGGATGCGTCGGAATTGGTATAGGAAAGGGCCTTGGCGAAGTTTGCAATGCCCGCGGTTACGTCGGCACCAGCCCAGTCAGTGGTGGGCGGGGTGGTCCACATGCCGTTCCACTTGTCTGCACCGATCGTACCGATCATGATGTTTTCGAACAGGTGGATGGCGGTCCAGGGGGCGCCCAGGGACAGGCAGATCTTGCCGGCAGCTTTGATCTTTTCGCAAGCGGCGAAGAAATCATCCAGGGTCTTGAAATCGGTCTTGGGGTTGGCAGTGACACCCGCGGCGGACAGGACTTTGGGATTGTACCACAGCACATTTGAGCGGTGGATATTCACCGGGACGCTGTAGGGATGACCATTCTGCGAGATCAGGGGCAGCAGGGTCTTGGGCAGGACTTTGTCAAAACCGGTGGACGCAAACAGATCATCCAGGGGCTTTACCTGACCGGGGGTTACATAGGTTGCGATGGTTTCCTGACCGGCATGCGCTTGCCAGGAATCGGGCGCATCGTTGGCCGCCAGACGGGTGGCAAGAACGGCTTTGGCATTCGTGCCCGCGCCACCGGTTACGGCTGCATTAACGAATTTGACGCCAGGGTATTCCGTATTGAAGATTTTCACCATGGCAGCCAGGCCATCTGCTTCACCGGGACCGACCCACCAGGAAAATACTTCCACTTCGGTGCTTTTTGTCGCGACTGGCGTCTTTGCGGCCGGGCCGCAAGCTGACAGGACCAGTATGGCGACGATCAAGAGGCTGAATAAGCCCCAACTTACCTTTTTTGATGACATTCTCTTTCTCCTTGTTTTTGAATATTTTGGGATTGTGAATAGGGAAATTCGGGAAAGTATCAACTTGAAAGGGTCCACCTCCTTAAACATCTATTTCGATTGGTAAGTTAAGACAGCACGCCAAGAGTACACTTAGCGATTAAAATAAGTATATTCCATAATGAAACCCGCTCTCAACCAGTTTGCGGACACAGCTTGGACTTCCGGTGGACATGGAAAGACAAACCTTTATCAGTCTATTTAAAGACCTGACCTCCCGGTTATACGACCGCGTTGCAATCGAAACGCATCCTTTGGCAGCTTTTTTCCCGGTGCCCGAGGCTGCTTCCGCTCCGCGCGCGGAAGTGGTCCAACAACTGATCCTGGATGAGATCGAGAACCTGCGGCCAGAGGGCAAGGAAATCCTGGTCCAATCGCCTGAATGGCGCCCGTACCTCATCCTGCAAAGACGATACATAGAAGGGCAGGACCCTCACGATATTGCCAAAGCTCTTTACATTGGCGACCGGCAATTCCGGCGCGACCACAGCCGGGCCCTGCAGGCGCTCAGTCTGCGAGTCTGGGAAAGATATTTCGAACCGGCTACCCCAAGCTCTGGAGCAGATGCAACCGATCTGTTTGAGGATCAGGCTGCGTTTGAGTTGCATGCCGAGAAGTTGGATCTAAATGAAGTGATCCAGGGAGTCATTAAGCTGATCGAGCGGCGCCTGGAAATTGAAAATGTCCAATTGGAACTGGCATTATGTCCATCCCCGTTGCAGATATTCACAGATCGGATCCTGCTCAGGCAGATCCTGTTGAGCTTGTTGAACTACGTACTGCACCTGCGCGGCCAATCCAGGATCACTCTGTTGACGGAAGCTGGTCGGGCCACAACCATCCGCATTCTTTTTGACGCAGATGAGCAGTGGGCAAGCATACAAAATGATGAAAAAGATTCGCTTGAGTTTGCCCGGCGGTTGAGTCAATGGTTGACCGCCAGGGTGGATGAAAAATATCCTGCACAGGATAAGTCTGGACCAGCGGAAATCGCTCTCGTGTTTGCCGTTTCCCAGCCTCGCAGCCTGTTGATCGTCGATGACCAGGTGGCGGCGCAAAAGATGTTCCAGCGCTACCTGGGGCGTGCCAACCTGGAAGTGATTGGGGCAACCGATCCCTCCCAGGGATTGGCCATGGCTCAGAAAATCCAGCCGGCTCTGATCATCCTGGACGTGATGATGCCGCACATTGATGGCTGGGAAGTGCTGCAGACACTCCAACTGGATGCGGAAACAAAACACATCCCTGTAATTGTTTGTTCCGCCTGGGGAGAACCGGAACTGGCACGCTCGTTGGGGGCAGTGGCATTCCTTAAAAAGCCGGTGATCCAGAAAGATTTGCTGGATGTCCTCATCCATTTAGGCCTGGTTCAGGAGAAAAAATGAACTGGTTGAAAATGCCGGATAACGATTCGGAGATGCGCGACCTGATGCGCACCGCCGGTCAGAAACTGATCTACACCATCGCGGGCTTATACCTGCTCGGACACGTGATCGCCACGCTTGCATTTCCGTGGATTTTTGTCCCGGGTATCTGGGGGGTTTCCACCTATATGCTGATACTGGTGGTTTCGTCCCTGCTATTAATTCAGCACAGGCTTTATCTTTCGCAAGCCTTCTGGCTGGTTGGGCTGGCCGGCGCAATCGTGCTGGCCTTTTTTGTTTTTAAGCAGCCTGAAGTGCTCTTCCTTTTGGTCTTCGTTCCGCTGCTGGCGGTTGTAACACTTGGAATTCCCGGCGCAGTAATTGCCATCCTGTTTAGCCTGGCGATAACCGATATATTGATCCTGACTATCGAAGGTATTCCATCCGATTATGCTGGCGTGGTTTTATTTGGCGGTTCAGCCTTTGCAGTCTTTGGATGGAGCCTCTCCAGTAACCTTCTGGAGGCCCTGGATGCAGCTTCCTTTCATTACAATGAAGCCCGGCGCCTGCTGGCGGAATCCCAGTCTCACCAGGTCGAGATAGGCCGGATCTTGAAAGACCGCAATCAGGTCAATTACCAATTGGAACGCATGAATGATATGCTCAAGTTTTCGCGCACCCAGGCTGAAGAAGCGCGTGAAAACCGCAACCGTTTCATGCTGGCAGTCAGCCATGAACTGCGCAGCCCGCTCAACTTTATTATTGGTTTTAGCGATTTGATGGTGAACGCGCCGGAGACGTACGCACCTCTATCCTCCTGGCCATCCGGCCTATATGATGATGTCCAGGAGATTTATACCTCCAGTAAACATCTCATGCGGCTGATCAACGATATCCTGGACATGGGTAAAATTGATGCCGGGCAGATGAGTCTGTACCGGGAAAAGGCCCAAATTGACCAGATCCTGGCAGATGTGCGGCTTATGCTGACCGGCGCTTTCGAGCAAAAGGGCATTTCTCTCACGATGGAAGTCCCGCCCGACCTGCCGGCAGTTTTTATCGATACGACCCGCATCCGGCAGGTATTCCTCAATTTGCTCAATAACGGGCTGCGCTTCACTGACCAGGGTGGAGTCTCTCTCTTCGTACAGAAAATGGAAACCCACCTGCTCATCAGCGTGGTGGATACCGGCATGGGCATCGCGCCCGCCGACCTTTCCAAGGTCTTCGAGGAATTCCGCCAGGTGGGGGAGGAAAACTGGCGGCGGCACACCGGGACCGGGCTGGGACTTTACATCAGCCGCCACTTTGTCGAATTGCATGGCGGTGAAATGGGCGTGGATAGCACCCCCGGCCAGGGGACGCGTTTCTACTTCACGCTCCCGTACGAAGCGCCTGTCACAGAAATGTCAGTGCCTTTCAGGGAGCAGCGCACGCCGGGCGGAAGCCCAAGCATCCTGCTGGTTACTCCCAACCCGGAGGATGCCGAAATTCTCCAGCGTTCCCTGGATGGATATGTGATCCAGCAAGTCTCGAATGCGGAACAGGCCCGGGAAAAGACACGCGAACTGTTCCCGCGCGCCATCCTGGTTACCGCCGATGCCGGCGCTCCGCTCTCCTATAATTTGCCCTATGACCTGCCGGTGGTCACTTTTAGCATTTCGCGGGCGGTTACTGCCATGCAAAACCTGCGCGCCCGCCTGGTAAAACCGGTTTCACGGCAGACATTGCTTAAGGCCATCCAGTCGCTTGGAGAGCAAGCGCATAACCTGTTGATCGTGGATGACGATCCGGCGATGGTCCGGTTCATCGAGCAATCTTTCCGCGCGGATGGCAATACGGGTACTTCCAATGGGTACAGCCTGTTGAGCGCTTTCAGCGGCGCCGAAGCGCTGGAAATCCTGCAGAAGAATCCGGTGGATGCCATCCTGCTCGACCTCGAACTTCCGGATGTGCGCGGCTGGGATTGGCTCTTACAGATCCAGGAACGTCAGGAATTTGCCCAAATTCCGGTAATCATCGTCTCGGCCCAGGATTTGCCGCAGAACGATTTTGTGCCCGGCACGAATGCACTCGAGCTGGCGCTGCACCGCCCATTGCTGATGCATGAATTGGGCAGCGTGATCAAGTCCATCCTGGAAAATGTCCTGCCCCAATATCCCAGGGAGAAACAATAACCAATTTTATGGCCGAAACGCCGGACTTGGTTGGTCACTCTTCCCCAAAGATTTGGAACAACCATTTTATTTCCCGCCAGCATTCGGGATGATTTCAGTTACCCTTCGAGTAATGAGAGAACTTCTTTCGTGCTCATTACCTGCGCGTAAGATTTGAGCGCCGCCAGGAAAGCCGCGTGGACTTGTAGCGCGGTAACCTTCACAGACTCGTATTCCAGGGCACGCGTGGCGCAGGCATCCGCTGCCAGCAGCACCGGAAAGCCGGAGTCTGCCGCGGCGCGCACCGTGGCATCCACGCACATGTGGGTCATCATGCCGCAGATGACCAGGCGCTCGCAGTTCAATCCCTTCAGATGTTCCAGCAGGCCGGTTTCGCGGAAGGAATTGGGGAAATGCTTGATGATGACTGTCTCATCTGTCTCAGGGGCAATGGAGGCGTGGATTTTTATACCGTCCGTGTCCGGTAGGAAGAAGCTGCTATCAGGACGCGTTGAAACGTGC
>JADGQB010000421.1 GCA_017882145.1 Anaerolineales bacterium | reverse complement strand
TTCGGTCAGCACCTTTTCGGCCATGGGAAACAAGGCCGTATTCTCCTTCCGGATATGGACCCGTAAGAGCACCGCATATTGTCCGGCCGCGCGGGCCAGCTTGGCCCGGTCCACACCCGTTGCGATTGATTCTTCCATCTCCCGGATCAACTGCCGGCCCTGGGCATGTTCAGCCAACAGGACGCCGATCGGCCCGCCTTCATTCGGGACTCCGGCCGCTTCCATGGCCGGGAATAAAAATTGCTCCTCTTTCCCGTGATGGCACTTGTCTGCAAACTCTTTCAGGAACCCGATGAAGGCCCGTATATCCGTTGTATCCACAGCTGGGGCTTTTTTCATCGCATCCATCATACATTCGAGGATCCGGATGGCAGATGAAATCGCTTCATGTTCATTCAGTAGATCGGCAACTGCTTTACTCAAATAACACCTCCAATTAAATGGCTGTTCAGAATTCGCCTTATAAGATCAAGACTTGCGTAGACTTGTGCCACACATTTAATTCGGTTTATCAATCCAACTTGCATTACTCTTCCTTCGGCGGTCCGGCTTCCCCATAATCCAGCACCTCGCGCACTCCCGTCCCCTGTGCAGGCGGGCCGACGATACCCTGCTCTTCCATCTGGTCCACCAGGCGGGCGGCGCGCGTATAGCCGATGCGCATGCGCCGCTGAAGCATCGAGACGGAGGCGCGCCCCTCGCGCCGGACAGTGTCGATGGCATCCTTCAGCAAGGGGTCGCCCTGGATGGCGGTGATATCCTCGAACATGGGCACCTGTTTGCCCCCGTAGTCTGGGGGCCTGAGGGGAACTCCCGCGGGCAGCGCATCCGCCGGTCCACCCGGGGTTCCGGTGCCTGCCGATCCGCTGCTGGCAGCCGCGGCATACGGGCTGGCGGCGCCGGCCTGCTGGCGCCAATAATCCACCAGCCGGGTGATCTCCACATCCGAGACGAAAACACCCTGCAAGCGCACCGGGGCGGGCGCATCCGGGGCCTGGAAGAGCATGTCGCCGCGCCCGAGCAGGCGTTCCGCCCCCGGCTGGTCGAGGATGACGCGGCTGTCAGTATTGGAAGCCACGGCGAAGGCAATCCGGGCCGGGAAGTTGGCCTTGATCAGGCCGGTGACCACGTCCACCGAGGGCCGCTGGGTGGCAAGCACCAGGTGGATACCGGTGGCACGCGCCAGCTGCGCCAGGCGGGTGATGGTGCGCTCGGTTTCGTCCGGGGCAATCATCATCAGGTCGGCCAGTTCATCGATCACGACCAGCAGGTAGGGCAGTTTCTTGCCGCCCTGCGAGGCTACACGCAGGTTGTAATCGGCGATGTTGCGTGCCCCGATCTCGGCGAATTTGTGATAACGGTTATCCATCTCACGCGTCATCCACTGCAGTGCGCCCACCACCCGTTCAATCTCCACCACCACCGGGGCCAGCAGGTGCGGGATGCCGTTATAGCCGGTCAGCTCGACGCGTTTGGGGTCCACCAGGATCAGGCGCAGGTCATCCGGGGTATTGTTCAACAGCAGGCAGCTCAGGATGGCGTTCACGCACACCGACTTGCCGGAACCGGTGGTGCCGGCGATGAGCATGTGCGGCATGGAATCCAGCGTGGCGACTTTGGGATGCCCGGCCACATCCTTGCCGAGTGCGAAACGCAGCGGCGATTTGTTGCGTGTGAAAACTTCGCTTTCCACCACTTCCCGCAGCGCCACCAGCGACATCTCGTCGTTGGGCACCTCGATGCCGACGTAGCCGCGTCCCGGCACCGGAGCCTGGATGCGGATGCGCTGGACGGCCAGCGCCAGGGACAGGTCATCCGCCAGGCTGGCGATCTTGGCCACCCGCACGCGCGTTTGGCCGTTGCGCGACTCCACGAAGCCCGGCTCCACCCCAAACATGGTGACCGTTGGCCCGATACTGGTGTTTACTACTTTGGCAGGTGCTCCGAAGGAAGCCAGCGTCTCCTCGATCAGCTGGGAGCGCTTCTGCACGAATTCCTCATCGACGACGGGAGCCTGGGTCTGTTCGAGGATTTCGTTCACCTTCGGCAGTACCCATTGAAAAGCCGGAGTGGAAGGCAGGTTGGTCCTGACCGTCACACCGGCCGGTTGTGCCGGGGCGGGCTGGATGCCGGGCAGATGCCTGAGAGGTGTGAAGTTGTCGGTGGGTGCTTCCGGTTCGGACAGCCCGGCATTGGTCGTGCCATCCAGGCTGTTCACATCCATCCCCGCTGCCCGTTTCCGAAGATTGCCCAACCGTTCTTTGAGCTTGGCGGCCATGGGCCCGGCCCATTGGAACATCTCCTGCATCGAAAGATCGAGCGTCATTGCCAGTGCGATCACCAGCCAGGCGACCACCAGGATGAGCGTCCCGGCATCCCCCAGGGCCGCCACCAGTCCGCGCTGGAGCAATGCGCCGATATAGCCGCCGCCAACGCCATTATTCGCGCGCTCAATGGCAGTCGCGACCGGGCCGTTTATCCAATGAAAGCTAACCAGCAGTGCGACAAAGAGCAGGAGCATGCCGACGATGCGTTCCAGCGAGAGCGCCGGCAGGCGCTCCACATTGCGGGCCACCAGCCAGGCGCCCAACACCACCAACCCGACCGGCAGGATGTAAACGCCCCAGCCGAAAACGGACCTCAAAGCGCTGATCCAGGAACCTGTCAACCCGCCGTTCCTGGCGGAAAACAAACTGAGCAGGGTCAGCAGGCCCACCAGGGCCATGACCACGCCCAGGATGTCCATCTTGCGCTCCGGCGAGATGCTCCCCAGGAGTGAAGTGGAAGTAGGCGGCTGGTAGGCTTTTTTGGACGGAGAGCGGGAAGTTTTTTGTGCACGCGCGGCGGAGGCGCGCTCCGGTTGGGCGGAGCGTGAGAGTCCGCTGCGGCTGGCCGCAGGCTTGTTATTCTTACTTGTACCCACACCGTGGGCACTTGTTGAGGGTTTTGAGCGGGTGATCGGC
Organism: Anaerolineales bacterium; assembly: GCA_017882145.1. Lineage (GTDB taxonomy): Bacteria > Chloroflexota > Anaerolineae > Anaerolineales > Villigracilaceae > UBA877. The sequence continues at coordinate 36 of JADGQB010000421.1, read as the reverse complement.
ATGGCAGAATCATTATACTTCGTTAAAATCTGGAAT